>JACCSZ010000190.1 GCA_013812695.1 Gemmatimonadales bacterium
CGCTCCGGTCGGTCGGCAAGGTGGACGTCGCGGCGTTCGCCAAACCCTTCGGCGGCGGCGGGCATACCAAGGCCGCCGGCCTGGCGCTCACCGGCTCGCTCGCCGAGGTCCAGTCGAGGGTGCTCACGGCCGCGCGCGCCTATCTCGGGGCCAACGGCCGCACGCGCCGCTGAAGTACGGTTGACCCCTCCCCGCCGCACTCTATATTTGCGAGTAGCTCAGTCGGAATTGCCGCTGGAGCCCATGGACACCATCGAACGCATCGAGAAGACGCTCGACACCCTGCGCCCTTACATCGCCTCGCACCGCGGCCAGGTCGAGGTCGTCGATTTCGACGAAGTCGACGGGGTGCTGCTCGTGCGCCTCGGCGGCACCTGCCAGGGCTGCACGGCTTCGAGCGTGACCCTCAAGCAAGGCATCGAGACCCGGCTCCGCGAGGCGGTGCCGGAGGTCAAGCACGTGGAGGCAGTGTAGGTGACTGAGTCGCTCGAAGCCCAGGTCCTCGCGGCGCTCGCGGCGATCCAGAATCCCCGGCTGGACAACGACCTGCTCTCGGCCGGCATGATCCGCGAGCTCGCGGTGACCGACTCGGGCGAGGTGAGCTTCACGTTCCTCCTCACGCCCGAGGATCCCGCCACGCTCGTGCGGCAGGCGCGCTCGGCGGTGCAGGGGGTAGCCGGCGTGCGGCGGGAGGCGATCAAGATCACCGTCACCAATCCGTCGGGCCCCCAGCGCGCCACCCACGGTCCGCCGCCGACCGGTGCGCCTCCGGCTCCCGTGGCGGCGCCGACTCCGGCCGAACAGCCGCATCTGGGGAGGATCATCGCGATCTCGTCCGGCAAGGGCGGGGTCGGGAAGTCCACGGTGGCCGCCAACGTGGCGGTCGCGCTCGCGCAGGATGGATCGCGGGTCGGGCTCATGGACGCCGACGTCTACGGTCCCAATATCCCGCGCATGTTCGGCGTGTTCGAGAAGCCGCGGGTCCTGGACGGCAAGATCCAGCCGCTCGAGGCCCACGGCGTCAAGCTCATGTCGCTCGGCTTCCTGGTCGAGCGCGACGCCGCCGCCATCTGGCGCGGGCCGATCATCATGAAGATCGTCACCCAGTTCCTGCGCGACGTGAGCTGGGGCGAGCTCGACTACTTGATCGTCGATCTCCCGCCCGGCACCGGCGACGCGCAGTTGTCGCTGGTGCAGGCCACCCAGGTCGCCGGCGCGATTATCGTGACGACGCCGCAGGAAATGGCCGTGGGCGATGCGCTCCGCGGCGCCAAGATGTTCGAGCGGGTAGGGGTGCCGGTCATCGGCGTCGTGGAGAACATGAGCGGGTTCACCGATCCCGAGACCGGACGCCGCTTCGAGCTGTTCTCCTCCGGCGGCGGCCGCCGGCTGGCGGAGGAGATCGGCGCGCCCTTGCTCGGGAGCGTCCCGCTCCAGCCGCGGCTCGCGGAGCTGGCCGATGCCGGCGAGCCGATCCTGATCGCGAGCCCCGACAGCCCCGCCGCCAAGAGCCTCCGCATGGTGGCGGATCAGGTGCGGCAGAAGACCGCCGGGCGCAGCGTGGCGCTGCCGATTCTTCGGAATTGATTGGTCAGCTTGCCGCTCATCACGCTGCTGACCGACTTCGGCACCTCGGACTCGTACGTGGCGGAGATGAAGGGCGTGCTGCTCGGCGCCTGTCCCGGTGCCGTGCTGGTGGATATCACGCACGCGGTGCCGCCGGCCGACGTGCGCGCCGGCGCGTATCTGCTCGGACGGGCGTGGCATTGGTTCCCGCCGGGCAGCGTACATCTGGCGGTGGTCGATCCGGGGGTCGGCACGGCGCGCGCGGCCTTGGCATTCCGCGCGCACGGGGCCTGGTTCGTGGGCCCCGACAACGGCCTGTTCACTCCGGTGCTCCGGGACGCGGAAGTCGAGATCGTCGTGCTTCCCACGCCGCCGCACGCCGCGCCGACGTTCCACGGCCGTGACCTGTTCGCGCCCGCGGCGGCTGCGTTGGCCGGCGGCACGCCGCTCCAGATGCTAGGCGAGCCGCTGACCGGTATGCCGACACGGCTGACCTATACCGAGCCGCACTACGAAGGCAAGTCGGTGGTAGGCGAGATCGTCTATGTCGACCGGTTCGGCACGCTCGTCACCAACTTGACGACGGAGGTGGTACCGCCGTACGCGGTGCTCGAGGTCGAGGACCTGGATATCGGCCCGCTCCGCCGCACGTTCGGGGACGCGCCGCCCGGCGGCCTGCTGGCGTACGTCGGTTCCGGCGGCGCGGTGGAGATCGCCGTGCGGGATGGCTCGGCGGCGCGGCGATTGGGGCTGGGAGTTGGCGGGAGGATTCGGGCGCGGCTGGGGTAGCGTAGACCCAACCTCCTTTCGTCGCCCTGTCACCCGTCATCCTTCGCTGCGCTCAGGATGACGGGATATGGGGTTACCCCGACGGCGCCACCGCTTCCCCTCCGCTCGATCGTCGCCCGAACCGCTTCACCGCCTGCCGAAAGAACCGGAACAGCCGCCAGATCAGCAGCAGCGCCAGAATCACCAGCACCGCCACCACGCCAGCGGTGAGCACCGGATACGTGGCCGCGAGCCAGGCGAGGAACACCGCGATCGAGTCCTCCGCCAGGCTCAATGCCCAGTTGCTCACCGGCTCCGGGCTCACGTTGGCGGCCGCGCGCGTGGTGGCCTTGGCGCTGTGCGACGTGAGCGCCACGCTGCCGGCGAGCAGCGCCGCGCCGATCTTCCACTGTTCGGGGACGCCGCCCGCGAAGGCGGTGTAGGACAGCAAGGCGGCCGCGGGCGGGCGGATGAAGGTGTGGACCGCGTCCCAGACGCTGTCTACGTACGGGATCTTGTCGGCGATAAACTCGACCACGAATAGCGCGAGCGCGATCCCGAGCACCACCGGATGGGCCAGCCCCTGCAGCGGCTCGGGGAGGTGCACGATGCCGAGCCGCTCGAACAGCCCCGCCGCCGCGACGGTGGCGTAGAGATTGAGCCCCGAAGCGAACGACGTGCCGAGCGCGAAGCCGAGAGTCTCGAGGGGAGACATGCTGGAAGCTACCTCTCACCTGACAGCCATTCCACCGTCACCCCCCCAACCGCGGTGGTCACGTGGATGTCCAAGTGCCGCGCCGCCTGGTCGTAGCCTGGTGATAGGTAGCTCCCGCCGCGGCGGACGAGCCCAACCGGCTCGAACGTGGCGAGGAACTTGTCCAGTGTGATCCGCACGCCCACCTGGCGCGGCAGTCGAAGCGCCACCTCGCCCAGGGCCATCTTGACCTCGACGGACGAGCTCGACGTCCACGTACCGCCGAAGTCGAGCGTCACCCGGCCCACTCCGCCTTCGAACGCGATCCGGTCGCAGCGGCTGTTGCCGAGCCCGAGCACCGAGAGCTCGGCGGCCCCCGCGCTCAGCGTGGCGGAGCGGCAGCGGGTGGCGTTGGGCCGGGAGAAGCGTACGGTCGCGCGGCTCGCGCCCGCCTCGAGCGCGAGATCGGTCAGCCGGAGCCCGCCCAGCTCGAGGTCGCCATCGACCGCGCCGAGCGTTACGTCCAGCGATAGATCGCTCTTCGGCGAGAACGTCACCGCGGCCGTCTGGCGCAGCCGGCCCTTGGAGACGACGCGGAGACCGCGCTGCCCCGACGCATGGAGGCCGAGCGCCACTCCGCCCCGGGCGGCGTCGTAGTCGCTGACCGGGAGGTAGCGATCGCCATCGTAGAGGACGTCCATGCGATACAGCTCGGAGGGCCGGCCCGCCGCGAGCCTGAGCCCGCCCGCGGCATAGTCGAGGCGGGCGTCGATCCGGGTCTCGCCGTGCCATTGCCGGTAGGTGCTGAAGGGCCGCATCGACTGCGCCGCGGCACTCGGCGCGGCGAGCACGAGTGTCATCGCCGCGAGGTGGAGCCGTCGCATCAGAGCCCCCGGGTGGGGGTCCGGGAACCCGGGCGCTTCGCGGCGGTCACGCCGAACTGCGGGGTGGCCCAGAGGTACTCGTCGGTCAGCGCCTCCGGCGGAATGAGCCGCCCCGCGAAGTTCGGGCGAATGCCCGCGCGGCTCAGGAGCGCGGCGCCGAAGCCGGCGGTGCCGAGGAGCCAGGTGACCAGGATCGCCGCGCCGCGAATGAGGTCGCCGGCGATCGGCACCCAGCCGAAGATCGACCACGCCATCCAGAATGCCGCCAGCGCGCCGAGTCCCACGATCAGGTACCGATAGCTGTTGGGCGAGCCGATCAGGGCGCCGAGCGCGAGCCGCCGCCGGGTGTAGGTCTCGCCCATGGCGTGCGCCACCGCGAGATACCCGCCGACGGCGGCGATGATGACCAGGAGCACGTACACCACCACCGCGAACGGCAACAGCACGATGCCGATCACGCTGAGGATCAGGCCGACGACGAGCATGCCGAAGGTCGGGAGCAGCAGAAGCTGACCGAGCAGCCCCGTGGCGAACGAACGGGCGAACGAATGCGAGATGGTGTCCGACACGACCTCCAGGTTCGGCCGCCCGAACATCACCAGGCCGAACCCGAGCGCACCGAGCGTGAGGAACACGCCCACGACGCCCGCCACGCGCCGGAACACCGTCGCGACGGCGCTCGGCGCCGCCGGCTCGGTCCGGACCAGCGCACGCAACACCGATGACGAGCGAAAAGTCCGGACCTCGCCGCCGATCTCGCCGCCTTCGTCGCGCACCTCGCCGCCGAAGGTGAGGATGTCGCCCGACACCACGCCGCCAGGGTGGAGGACGACGTCGCCTTCGACCGTGACCAGATTGCCGAGCAGCTTGCCGTAGACGTCGGCGGTACCCTGGACGACGAGCAGATGACCCGTCACGCTCTCGTTCGACCCGATGCTGAAATCGCCGAGGCGCGCGGTGCCACCGGGAACGGTGACGCGCGCCCCTCCCTTGCGCGGGCGCAGCGCCGCGCGAAGCCGCGATTCCATGGTGATGGGCTTGCTCAGGTCGTCGAGGGAGACGGGCGGCTCGCTCGGGGGAGCCGGCGCGAGGGCCTGCGGAGTGGGATGCGGCTCTTGGGCGCCGTCACCTGCGTCGGGACTGCCGCGGACCTCGGACACCAGCGTCCAGAAGCCGTGCACCAGGTCTACGGCGCGGGAGCCGGTGGGATCGATTCGAGTGCCGGCGTGCGCCGCGCTCGGCACACTGAGCGCTCCGAGCGTCAGCGCCGCGAGGATCCTACGCGTGGGCATGGGCCACCTGCTGGGCCGGCAGTGCCAGGAGGCGACGGAGCGCGAGCACGCCGGCCACGTAGGCCAGCATCGCGAGCGCGGAGGCGAAACCGAGGCGGCCGGGATCGGCCGCCAGGGTCTTGAGCGTGGCGAACCAGGGCTGCTCGATGAAGGTCGATGCCACTCCCCGGACGCCGATCCAAGCGGCCTGGTTTGCCTGCGCCGCGAGCCAGCTGCCGACCGCCGCCAGCGTCTCCTGGTTGCCCAGGGTCCACACGACGCTGCCGGCCATGGAGCCGACCAGCAGGGCGAGCAGGCCGGCCGCGATGGCGGTGCTCCGGCGGGTGGCGAAGATACGGCGCCGAATCGACGCGAGCGGACGGGTGGCGAGCGGCTCCGGGATGGCGACGCGCGCCATCACCCGATCCGCGAACCCCGGGGCCGGGCTCATGAGTGGCAGCGCCCCGAGCAGCGCCACGATTTCCCGCTCGGTGTCCGCGCGCTCCTGGCAGGCGGGGCACTGCATGAGATGCTCACGCGGCGCCGGGGCGAGGCCACCGGCGAGGTGGGCGTCGATGTCATCGGGCGTGAGGTGGGACCCAGGAACCGGCATCATAAGTGGACCCTCCTACGGTGAGGACAGGAACGAGGTTTCACTCTTCCCTCAGGTGCGCCAGTGCGTGCCGAAGCTCATTCCGGGCGCGATGGATGTAGGTTTTGACGGTGCCGAGCGGCAGGTCGAGCAGCTCGGCGATCTCCTCGTACGGCCGACCCTCGACGTGGCGCAGCAGGATGCACGAGCGGTATTCGGGACGGAGCCGGCCGATGGCGGATTCGATCGCGCCGCCGAGCTCCTTGGCCTCGACCGTGTCGAGCGGCGACTCCTGCCGCGCGCCGATCTGCAGCGCGGTGGCTTGCATCGCTTCCGGCGTTTCGGCGTGGGGAGAGCCGTCGAGCGACAGGGTATCGAGCTCGCGCCGGCGGAGGTGATCGATCGCCGCGTTGTTGGCGATCTTGAAGATCCACGACGAGAACTTGAATTCGGGCCGGTACGATTCGATCGCCTTGAGCGCCTTGATGAACGTGTCCTGCGACAGGTCTTCCGCCAGCTCGCGGTCGCGCACCATCCGGAACAGCAGGGCGAAAATCGGGCGCTCGTAGCGGCGAATCAGCTCGCGATAGGCCACCTCACGTCCCGCCCGGGCCATGAGGACGACCTCCTGGTCGCTGAGCCCGACCCACTCGGGCGTCTCAGCCACCTGGGCGCCGCCTTGCGAACGGTCTCCTCGCCGGACTACATTGAGCGCCTATGTTAGCCTCGGATCGTGAGTTACCCGTCTCTGGCGGTCCCGACAAGCGGGTCTATGTCCGCGAAATTTTCACCGCCATCGCCCCGACGTACGACCGCCTCAACCGCCTTATCAGCTTCCGATTCGATCAGCGCTGGCGGCGGCACGCGGTGCGGCGGCTGGGGTGGGAACGAAAACCGGACGGAATCTACCTCGACCTCTGCGCGGGAACGCTCGACTTCGCGGCCACGCTGGCGCGGCAGGCCGGGTTCCGCGGCCGGGTCATCGGTGCCGATTTCGTGACGCCGATGCTCAGGCTCGGCCGCGACAAGGCCGCCCGCGTGGATCCGGTGGCGGCCGACGCGCTCGAGCTGCCGTTCCCGGAGGCGTCGTTCGACGGCGCGATGGTCGGGTGGGGGGTGCGGAACCTCGTGGACCTCGACGCGGGGCTCGCCGAGGCGGCGCGCGTGCTCCGGCCAGGCGGCCGCCTGGTGATCCTCGAGATGACCTTGCCGCCCCAGCCGCAGCTCCGCCGGGTCTACGAGTTCTACTTCCGGCGCGTGCTGCCATGGGTCGGTCGGCGGATCTCCAAACATACGACGGCGTATACATGGCTACCAGCGTCCACGCTGGCCTTTCCGGGCCCGCCCGAGCTGGCGCGCCGGTTTGCAGCGCAGGGATTTACCGAGGTGTCGTACCGCTTGTTCATGGGCGGGGTATGCGCGATGCACGTGGGGACGCGGAAGTAGCACGGGGGGGGCGGCCCTCCACGCAGGACATTCACTCGACTTCGGACCTTCATGCCCCTCGACAACCTCCGCCAGTTCATCAAGGAAATCGACCGCCTCGGCGAGCTCGTGCGGATTGCCCATCCGGTCCGCGCGCGGCTCGAGGTCGCCGAGATCGCCGACCGGTGCATGAAGAGCCCACGCGGCGGTCCAGCGCTGCTGTTCGAGCACGTGCTGCTGGACGACGGCAAGCGGAGTCCGCACCCGGTCGCCATCAACCTGTTCGGCTCGATGCGGCGCATGTGCCTGGCCCTCGGGGTGGACGACCTCGACAGCATCGGCGGCCGGATCAGCGAGATGCTCAACCTCAAGGTGCCCGAGGGACTGTTCGGGAAGCTGGCCATGCTGCCCAAGCTCGCGGAGATCGGCAAGTTTCCGCCCCGGCTCAAGAGTGGGCGGCCGCCGTGCCAGGAGGTCATTCTTCGAGGCGACGCGGTCAATCTCGACCAGATTCCGTTTCTCACCACGTGGCCCGGCGACGGCGGGCGCTACATCACGCTGCCGATGGTCATCACGACCGACCCGTCGCGCGGCGTCCGGAACGTCGGCATGTACCGGATCCAGGTCCTCGGACGCGATACGCTCGCGATGCACTGGCAGCGCCATAAGGTCGGCGCCGCGCACTGGCGCGAGATGGCCGGGCGCGGCGAGCGCATGCCCGTGATCATCGCCCTGGGCGGCGACCCGGCCAGCATCTACTCGGGCTCCGCGCCGCTCCCACCCACGATCGACGAGTTCATCTTCGCCGGGTTTCTCCGGCGGGCGCCGGTCGAGCTGGCGCGCGCCGTCACCTGCGACCTCGACGTGCCCGCCGAGGCGGAGTTCGTGCTCGAGGGGTACATCGACCCCGCCGAGCCGCTCGTGCTCGAGGGTCCGTTCGGCGACCACACCGGCTTCTATTCGCTCGCGGACTACTATCCGCGCGTGCACGTCACCGCCATCACGGCCCGGCGCGACCCGATCTACCCGGCCACCCTCGTCGGCCCGCCGCCGATGGAGGACTACTACCTGGGCCACGCGACCGAGCGGATCTTCCTGCCGCTGCTCAAGCTGACGGTCCCCGAAATCGTGGACTACCATATGCCGCCGGCGGGCATCTTCCACAACCTGGTGTTCGTCTCGATCGACAAGCAGTATCCGGGGCAGGCGTACAAGGTGATGAACGCGCTCTGGGGGCAGGGGCTCATGTCGCTCGCCAAGGTGCTGGTGATCGTGGACCGGCACGTCAACGTCCGGAACCCGGACGAGGCGTGGTGGATCGCGCTCAACAACATCGACCCCGAGCGCGACGTCCGGTTCACCATGGGGCCGATGGACGTGCTCGACCACGCGAGCCGCGGATTCACCTACGGGAGCAAGATGGGCATCGACGCGACCCGGAAGTGGAAGGAGGAAGGGTTCACGCGCGAGTGGCCGGAGCTGATCACGATGGACCCGGAAACCAAGCGCCGCGTCGACGAGATGTGGCCGCAGCTCGGGCTCGCCCTGTGACGGCTCCCGCCCGTGAGGGCCAGACGTTCGGTGGCCAGTCCCTGTTGGTCCGCTACGCGAACTTCGTCAAGCTGCCGCACACGCTGTTCGCGCTGCCGTTCGCGCTGCTCGGCGTGCTGGCCGCCTCGCGGATCGCCCCGGTCACGGCGCGCACCGTGGCGCTCGTCGTGCTGGCGTTCTCGGCCGCGCGCTGGGCGGCGATGGGCTTCAACCGCGTCGCCGACCTTCGATTCGACGCCCGGAATCCGCGCACCAGCAACCGTGAGCTGCCCACCGGCGCGCTGACCTCCACGCAGGCCTGGATCTCGATCGTGGCGGCCGCGGCGCTCTTTCTCGGGGCCGCGGCGCTGCTCAACCCGCTCTGCCTGGCGCTGAGCCCGGTGGCGCTCGCGTGGGTGCTCGTCTACAGTCTCGCGAAGCGCTTCACCTGGTGGCCGCACCTGTGGCTTGGCTTGAGTCTGGCCATCGCGCCGGTGGGCGGTTATCTCGCGGTGACCGGGCGCTGGAGTGAGCCGGCCTGGCTGCTCCTGGCCGTCACGCTGGCCGTGGCGACGTGGGTGGCCGGCTTCGACATCTTCTATGCCCTGCCCGACGCCGGGTTCGATCGGGACCATGGGCTCCGCAGCGCCGTCGTGCGGCTGGGCGAGCGGCGGGCCATCGGGCTGGCCAAGCTGCTGCACGGCGTCACGATTCCCGCGCTCGCGCTGTTCGGTTGGGGCGCGGGGTTCGGCCTGTGGTACTTCACCGGCCTCGCAGTCGCGGCCGGAATCCTCGCGTACGAGCACCAGCTCGTCCGCCCGGGCGATCTGTCGCGGCTCGACGCCGCGTTCTTCACGATGAACGGGGTCATGTCGGTCACGGTCTTCGGCTTCGCGCTCGCGGATCGGCTGCTGTGAGGCGCGCATGACGCGCCATCCCGTGGTGCTCGCGCTCACCGGCGCCTCGGGCGCGCCCTACGGGGTCCGGCTGCTCGAGGTGCTCGCCCGGCGGCAGGTGCCCGTCTGGCTGATCACGTCGGGCCACGGCATGCGCCTCCTCCGCGACGAGTGCGGCATCGACACGATCGAGACCCTTCGCGCCGCCACCGGCGGCGACTGGAGCTCGGTCACGTCGTTTCCCGACGGCGACCGCGGCGCCCTGCCCGCCTCGGGCTCGCAGCGCACGCACGGCATGGTGGTGTGTCCGTGCTCGATGGGGACGGTCGCCGCCATCGCGGGCGGCACCAGCCGCTCGCTGGTCGAGCGGTCGGCCGACGTCACGCTCAAGGAGCGTCGCAAGCTGATCCTCGTCCCGCGCGAGACGCCGCTGTCGCTCGTGCACCTGCGCAACCTGGTGGCGGTCACCGAGGCCGGCGCGATCGTCATCCCCGCCTCACCGGGGTTCTATCATCGCCCCGGGACGGTGGCGGAGCTGGTGGACTTCATCGTACAGCGCGTGCTCGATCAGCTCGAGATCGACATCGAGATCGCGCGCCGGTGGACCGGGGACGAGGGCGCGGGACTCGCGTGAGCGGCAGCTTGGCCATCATCCAGTCGGGATGACCTGATGAGGTGTGACCATGATCCTCGGCGGATTTCTCCCTAGAACCGTGGGCGGTCGGTGGACCGTCGCCCTCGTCGCCACTCTGGCCTGTGGCGGCGACGACGTGCAGGCGCCTCCCAACGACGACGGCGAGCCGGTGGCGGCAGGCTGCCAGGACGCCATGCTTCCGGCCAGCTCCGCCCTGTACCGCGTCTGCTTCCCAGCGAGTTGGAACGGCGACCTCGTGGTCTACGCCCACGGCTACGTCTCCGCCGATGACCCGCTCTCCATCCCCGACGATCGCGTCGAAGGGCAGTCGGTCGCTCAGATCGTGAACGGGCTGGGGTACGCCTACGCCACCACCAGCTATCGGGCGAACGGCCTGGTCGCCGATCTGGCGGTGGACGACGTCGCGCACCTGGCCGACGAAGTCCGTCGGCGCTTCCGGCCCGACCCGTCGCGTATCTACGTGGTCGGGGTGTCGGAGGGCGGCCTCGTGGCGGCGCTCGCCGCCGAGCGTCGGGCCGACCGGTTCGACGGAGCCGTGGCGTCGTGCGGGCCCGTGGGCGACTTCGAGGGCCAGATCGACTACTTCGGCGATTTCCGCGTCGTGTTCGACTACTACTTCCCCGGCGTCATTCCCGGGGATCCTCTCGACGTTCCCGACGCGGTGCGCGCCCAGTGGGCGTCGACCTACGTGCCCGCGGTCGCGGCGGCGCTCCAGGCCGACATCCCGGCCGCCCTGCAACTGCTGGCCGTGACCGGTGCACCGACCGATCCGCAGGACCTTCTCTCCGCGGGCGCCACCGTGATCGACGTGCTCTGGTACGACGTGTTCGCCCTGGGCGACGCCCGCGAGCGACTCGGTGGGCAGCCATACGACAACATCGGCCGGGTCTATCAGGGCTCGCTCGACGATGACGCGCTCAACGCCGGCGTTGCGCGGGTGGCAGCGGACCCGGCGGCGCGCGCGGAGCTCGGCCGGTTCGAAACGACGGGCCTTCTGACGATGCCGCTCGCCACGCTGCACACGACGGGCGATCCGATCGTACCGGTCGCCCAGTCCGCGCGCTACGCCGACAAGGTGGCGGCGGCGGGCGCGGCGTCCAGCCTCGAGTCGGGGACGGTCTCCCGCTACGGACACTGCGCCTTCGAGCGGGCCGAGCTGCTGGACGCGTTCGGCGCGGTTGTCGGGCGGGTCACCGCCGCGGCCCGGCTCGACTGAACGGGGCCGGATGCGGATCGGGGTCATCGCCGACACGCACGGCCTGTTGCGCCCGGAGGTCTTCGAGGTCTTTCGCCAGGTGGACCACATCGTGCACGGCGGCGACGTCGGCCCGCCGGCCATCCTCGAGAAACTGGAGACCATCGCTCCCGTGACCGCGGTCTACGGCAACACCGACGGCCGGGAGCTCCGGAACCGCCTGCCGCGGGTGGCCCGGCTCGAGCTCGACGGCTTCACCATCGTCGTCACCCACGGCGACCAGTTCGGCACTCCCGACCCCGACACGCTGCAGGCGGCGTTCCCCGACGCGGAGATCATCGTGTTCGGCCACACCCACCGGCCGCTGCTCACGCTGGTGGACGTGGTGGTGACGGTGATGAACCCCGGGGGCGCCGGACCGCGCCGGTTCGACCTGCCGGCCTCGGTCGGCATCCTCGAGCTCGAGCCGGGCATCCCGCCGCGGGGCCGGCTGGTACCGCTCACGCCGCTGGACGCGGACTCTCCCTCGTCACCCTGAGCGTAGCGAAGGGTGACTCGTCGCGGCGACTAGAACCCCAACCGCAGCCCGGCGCTCACCGCGAAGTTGTGCGTCGTCTTCGTGCCCACGTTGACCGCCGTCGCTTCTCGCACATCGAACTTCCCGATGTAGTCCTTCACCATCACTTGCAGCCCGAGCCGCGGTCCGATCGCGACGTCCGCGCCGGCGCCGACGTTATAGGCGAAGTTCTTGGCATGCGTCGATGCCGGGCCGAGGTCGAACGACTGCCGCCCCGCTCGCCGCCCACACCTCGTAGCTCGAGGTCCGGCGCAGCGCATCCGGGTGCGCGCGAAACCACGACATCAGCAGCAGGATCTCGTCGATCGACTCCAGCGGCAGCGGCCCGGCCGGCGGCATCGGCCGCCCGGCCTCTTCGGCGACCACGGCCCGGAACGCCTCGTGCTCGATCGGCGTGGACGGATACGGAAATGCGGCGCGCACCACGCCCTGCCGCACGATGTATAGCCGGTCGTCCCCGAGCTCGCCCGGATCGCGATAGACGAAGGACAGGAGATCGCGCGCCGTACGTGCCCGGCTCGTGGCGGCCAGCAGCCATTCGAGCTGCTCGAACTTCGCCCGCCAGCGCGCGGCGATCTCGAAGCGGGCCAGGCCCGCTGCCTCCTGCATCGCCTGGACGACCCGGTCGATCGGCTGGATCGTCCGCCCCTCGAGGAAGGCCATCGCCGTCTCGACCCTCCGCCGATACTCCCTTTGCGCCACGAGCCCCGCGCACGGTCCGCTGCAGACGCCGAACTCGTGCCGCATGCACCCTGCCTGACGCGGCTGCTCGAACAGATCTCCCTGGCCCGCGAAGACCGCCGGCATCTCGGCCCTGCAGTCGCGGAGTCCGAGGAGATCGTTGAGCGTCCGCACCGCTTCGACCGTGCGCGCCATCGAGCGGAACGGCCCGTAGCAGCGCGCGTCATCGCGCGCGACCGTCGCACCCACATACATCCGCGGCGCGAGGTCGCTGGAGATCTTGATCAGGATGGAGCGGCGGGTAACGTTGGCGCGGTGGTTGAAGTGCGGCCGGTGTCGCCGGATCTGCCGCAGCTCGCCCAGGTAGGCGGCGAACTCGCTCGGCACGTAGTCCCAAGCGATGTCGCTCGCGGCGTAAAGGATTCGCGCCGCCTTGTCCTCCGGGTACTCGGCGCGAAAGTAGGTGAGCAGCCGGGTACGGAGCCGCTTCGCCTTGCCGACGTAGATGATCCTCCCCATCGCGTCGAGCATGCGGTACACGGCCGGCCGGTTTGTCGCCAGCGCGCGCACGCGCTGCCGCAGTTGCTCGAGATCGGTGGCAGGAAGTGGGGCGGCGCGTTGCGCCCGGGCGCGCGCGCGGCTCACGACTGGCAGCGGTGGCAGAACACGGAAATGCGGGCGTCGATCTCATGGGTACCGGTCAGCCGGGTGCCACACTGCCGGCACGGCTCGCCTTCGCGCCCGTAGACGAGCAGCTCGAGCTGAAAGCTTCCGGGCTGACCGGTGCCCGTCCGGTAGTCCCGCACCGTCGTGCCACTGGACACGATGGCCGCCTCCAGGATGCGCTGGATCTCGGTGTGCAGGCGCTGATGATCGTCCGGGGTCAGCCGGCTGGCCGGCTTCGAGGGGTCGATGCCCGCGGCGAAGAGCGCCTCGTTCGCGTAGATGTTCCCGACGCCGGCCAGGTGGCGCTGGTCCATGAGCACTTTCTTCACCGCCGCCCGCGAACGGCCCAGCGCGGTGCCCAGACGGGCGGCGGTGAAATCCGCGGCCAACGGCTCGGGGCCGATCGCTTCGGTGTATCGGCGCCAGCCGCCCGCGTTCAGCAGCCGGAGTTTGCCGATCCGCCGGACGTCGCGGTAGACGAGCTCTCGCCCGTCATCCAGCGGCGCGCGGAGGACCGCGTACCGCGCTTCGTCGAGTGAGAGCGGGCGGTCGTAGACGATGAGCGACCCCGTCATGCCCGGCTGGACGACGAGGCGGAGCTCGCCGAGATCGAGCACGGCGTGCTTGGCGCGCCGGAACACCGAATGGACGGTCGCACCGCTCACGTCGCGGATGAGCCGGCGGCGGCTCACGCCGCGCAGGATGTCGTCGTGGCTCAGCGAGACCGGGCCGAATTGGCGGCCGACGAGGGCGGGGCGGATGTCGCGGACGATGGTTTCGACTTCGGGGAGCTCGGGCATCGCGCGGAAATGTAATGCGGGGGCGCGGTGCGGTACCGCCGCGTCGCACGGTCAGGTTGGCGCGTGCCGCGCCGTCATCCTGAGCGGAGCGAATGTTCGGCCGGGGCATGGGAGTGAGGCTCGGGGCTAACTCGCATCACCCACCCGATCCTTCGCTCCGCTCAGGATGACAAACGGCGCTCGGGATGACAAACGGCGCTCAGGATGACAACGGCGCTCAGGAGGCCAGCGGCGCTCCCGCTTGCACCTCCGCCCCCGCCCCCTGCCGGGCCGCCTCCCGCCACCCGATGTCCCTCCGGAAGATCTTGCCCTCGAACTCCACCGCCTCCGACGCCTCACGGCTGAGACGCTGGGCCTCCGCGAAGCTCGGAGCCACGGCGGTCACGGTGAGCACCCGGCCGCCGCTGACTCGAAGGACGCCATCGGCGCCTCGGCTCGTCCCGGCATGGAAGAAAGTGACCCCGGGCGGCGGGAACGCGGGCATCGTGATGGCGGCGCCCTGTTCTGGCCGGTCCGGATACCCGCGCGAGGCGAGCACGGTCGTGACCGACGCCTCGCCGATGCGGCGCGCGATGGGTGCCACGCCCTCGCCGCGCGCGACCTTCCAGAACGCGGCGGTCAGCCCGCCCGCCACCAAGGGCAGGACCACCTGCGTCTCGGGATCGCCCAGGCGACAGTTGAACTCGACGACCCAAGGCGTTCCCTGACGGTCCACCATCAGGCCGGCGTAGAGCACCCCGGCGAAGGGCGCGCGTCGCCGGCGCAGTTCCTCGAGCGCAGGGTACAGCACTTCGCGCCTCGCCCGGTCGAGCAGCGCCGGTGTCGCCACGGCCACCGGGCTGTAGGCGCCCATACCGCCGGTGTTGGGGCCGCTGTCGCCTTCGAGGAGCCGTTTGTGATCCTGGGAGACCGGCAGCAGCTCCACGTCGGTGCCGTCGGTGACGGCCAGGATGGAAATCTCCTCGCCCTCCAGAAAGGCCTCGATCACGACGATGGCTCCGGCGTCGCCGAAGACCCGATCGTCGAGCATGGCGCGGACGGCGGCCGCGGCCTCGGCGCGGGTGAGGCAGACGACAGCGCCTTTGCCGGCCGCGAGCCCCGACGCTTTGACCACCAGCGGCTCCGGATGCCGGTCGACGTACGCGAGCGCCGGCGCCAGCTCCTGAAAGGTGCGGCTGGCCGCGGTCGGAATGCCGGCGGCGACCATCACGTCCTTCGAGAACGCCTTCGAGGCCTCGATCTGCGCCGCCGCGGCGCTCGGCCCGAAGACGGCGCGGCCCTCGGCGCGAAGCCGGTCGCCCAGTCCGCGCGCGAGCGGCATCTCGGGGCCGACCACGGTGAGGTCGATCCCGTGCATGTCCGCCGCATCCGCGATGCGGTCGATGTCGTCCGCGGCGATGGGGAGGTTGGCGGCGAGGTCGGCCGTGCCGGGGTTGCCGGGGGCGCAGTAGATATCGGCCTCGGGATTTTCCTTCCGCAGCGCCCAGCACAGGGCGTGCTCCCGACCACCACCCCCGACCACCAGAAGCCTCACGATTTCTGCGCGTTCCGGAAGGCGTCCCGCGCGCGCTCGGCGGCGCGCCTGGCGGCGTCCGCGACCTGGCTGGCCAGTTCCCGCGCTTCGCCGGCGTAGTACGTGCCCGCGGCGCCGAGGTCGCCGGCTAGCGGCCGGTCGTCGGCGTCCGGGCCGCGCCGCGTGTATTCGCCGCGAAGGATGCGGTCGTATTCGCCGGTCGCCACCCAGCGCTGCAGCTCCGCCGCACGCACGGTGTGCATTGGATGGGTCAGCGCCAGGGTGCTCAGGAGCTTGTACACCACGTCGAGCCCCTCGCCGGCGGTGGTGTACTCGTGCGCCTGCTGCATGAAGGCGTCGACATTGAGCTGCCCGGCAAAGCCCTGGCCCCGCCCGCCACCCGCCATCTTCATATCCAGCCGCTGCGCCGCCACGACGTCCTGGGCGCCGAGGAGCCCGGCCCGATCGGCCGAGAGCTCGGACTTCCGCGACCACTCGAGGAAGGCCAGGCGAATCGGCAGGACGGCCAGGCCGGCGAGCGTGGGGAGCGCGCCGAGGCTGATCAATGCCAGGATGGCGGCGATCGTCCGGTAGAGCGAGTGGCCGCTGATCACGTGGCCAAGCTCGTGCGAGAGCAACACGCGCAGCTCGTCGTCGTCGAGCAGCTCGATCGCCGCGGAATGCAGGACAATGAAGGGCTTGTCGATGCCGTAGGCCCCGGCGTTGAAGAACGGGGTCTGCGACACGTACAACTCGGGGACCGCCGGCCAGTCGAAGGTAGTCACGACTTCGTGGTGCAGGTGCCAGAGCTTGGGAAACTGTGCGGCACCCACGCGCACGGCGTTGCCCAGAAACAGAAGCCGCACGCCCCGCTCGCCTCCCAGCAGGGCCAGCGTCCTCCGGATGACCTCGTCCACGCCGGGAATGGCGCGCAGGGTCTGCAGCGCCGCCCGGTCCGCGGGGTGCTCCCAGGAAACGGCGGAGATCTGCGGATGGGTCTGGCGCGGGCGGGTGGCGGGTAGCGATGTGCTCATGGATGGACTCGGGTTGGGGATGGGCGCCTTACGGGTCTGCCGGTGTCGGGTTTCAAGTTGAGACTCTACCGCCCGCTCATCGCGAACGCCCCTTCCAGATCCTCGATCAGGTCTTCGGTATCCTCCACCCCACAGCTCAGGCGCACCAGGCTCTCGGTCAGCCCCATCGCTTCCCGCATGGCTGGGGGGACGGATGCGTGCGTCATGCTGGCCGGGTGGCCGATCAGGCTCTCGACCCCGCCCAGTGACTCGGCCAGGGCGAAGATCCGCGTGGCCTCGACGAAGCGCCGGGCTCGTGCCGGGTCGCCCAAGTCGAGCGCGATCATCCCGCCGAAGCCCGACATCTGCCGGCAGGCAAGCTCGTGTTGCGGGTGCGATGGGAGCCCGGGATAGTATAGCCGCACGACGTCCGACCGCCGCGCCAACCACTCGGCCACCCGGCGTCCGTTGGCGTCATGTTGCCGCATCCGGAGCGGCAGCGTCTTGATCCCGCGGAGCGCAAGCCAGCAATCCATCGGCCCCGGGACCCCGCCGGCCGCGTTCTGGATGAAGCCGATGCGCTCGGCCAGGTCGTCGCGAGCCGTGATCAGCAGCCCGCCGACCATGTCGCTGTGGCCGTTCAGGTATTTGGTGGTGGAGTGGAGCACGAGGTCCGCGGCGAACTCGAGCGGGCGCTGGAAAAACGGCGTGGCGAAGGTGTTGTCCACGACGTACAACAGGCCGCGGACCCGCGTGAGATCGCCCACGGCGCCGAGGTCGACCAGATTCATCATCGGATTGGTCGGCGTCTCGCAGTAGACGAGGCGTGTGGCCGGGGTCAGCGCCCGCTCGACATTGTCCGCGTCCCGCATGTCCACAAACGTGAATCTGAGTCCCAGCTCGCCGTAGATGCGTTCCATCAGCCGGTGCGTACCGCCGTAGACGTTCTCGCCGCAGACGACGTGATCGCCGCTCCGAAGCAGCTTCAGGATCGTATCGAGCGCCGCGAGCCCCGAGCCGAACGCGAACCCGTGGGTCCCGCCTTCGAGAGCCGCCACGTTCCGCTCGAGCGCCTCGCGCGTGGGGTTCTGGGTGCGCCCATACTCGTAGCCCTTGTGCTGTCCCAGCCCCGATTGCACGTAGGTGGAGGTCTGATAGATGGGCGTCATGACGGCGCCGGACAGCGGCTCGAGCACCTGGCCCGCGTGCACGGAGCGGGTGGCGAACCGATGGTCGTGGTCGTGGGGCAGAATCCGGGTCATCGTGAGCCCGAGCGGGTGAGGGTGGGAGAAGCGTAATGGCGCGGCGCGCGCGGTTGTAGAGGGGACCCGTTCTCGGTTACCTTCGTGGCGTGCATGAACCCTTGACCGCTCCCGTGACCGTGCATTGTCTCGTCGTGGATGACGATGCGCAGGTCCGGCACTCGCTCGCGCGCGTCATCCAGGCCCACGGCCTGGCCACCCTCGAGGCCTCCTCCGGCGCCGAGGCCCTCGCGATCCTCGAACGCGAGGGCGAGATCCCGCTGGCCATCTCCGACATCCACATGCCCGAGATGGACGGCGTCACGTTCCTCCGCCAGGCGCTCGAGCGCTACCCGGACATGGCGATCGTGATGCTCACGGGCGTCGCCGAGGTGGCGACCGCGGTCGAGTGCCTCAAGCTCGGCGCGCTCGACTACATCTCGAAGCCGGTGCTGATCGACGAAGTGCGGGCCCGGGTGGACAAGGCGCTCGAGAAGCGCGAGCTCGTGCTGCAGAACCGGTTCTATCAACAGCATCTGGAAAGCCGCGTCCGCGACCTCGACCGCCGCAACAAACAGAGCGTCATCAACGGCGTGCAGATGCTGGTGCACGCGCTCGAGGCCAAGGACGCCTACACCAGCGGGCATTCCACCCGGGTGAGCCGATACGCGGTGAAGACCGCCGTCCACCTCGGCTTCACGGGCGACCGTCTCGAGCACATCCGGCTCGGTGGCGAACTGCACGATATCGGCAAGATCGGGACGCGCGAAGACATCCTGAACAAGCCCGGCCCGCTGACCCCGGACGAGTTCGAGCACATCAAGGGTCACACGGCCCTGGGCGAGCGGATCCTGGCGCCGTCGCTGGGCGAATCTCCGATGGTCCTCAGGGTTGTGCGATCGCATCACGAACGCATCGATGGCGGCGGCTTCCCCGACGGCCTCGTCGGACAGGCCATCCCCCAGGAAGCCCGGATCGTCGCCGTCGTGGATGCGTTCGACGCGATGACCACCAACCGCGCCTACCGGCCGTCGCGGACGCCCGGCGACGCGAAGGACGAGCTCCAGCGCTGCGCGGGCACCCATTTCGACCCCGAGGTCGTGGACGCCTTCGTGCACGCCTTTCCCGACGTGTCCATCCTTCCGAGCTCGATCTGACCTCCGGCGGTCCTGGCACCATGTCCGATACCCTGATGATCAGCGTTTCCGGGATGCGTGGCCATGTGGGCACGGATCTCACGCCGGAGCTGGTGGCCCGCCACGCGGCGGCCCTCGGCGCCTGGGTGCGCACTTCATCCGCCGGCCAGACCGCCGCGGCGCGCCGAGAGCGCCCTCGGCCGGCGGTCGTGCTGGGGCGGGACTCACGCACCAGCGGGCCGATGTTCGCCCGCGCGGCCGCCGCCGGTTTCATGTCGGTAGGGGTCGACGTGATCGACGTGGGGGTCGTGCCCACGCCCACCGTGCAGATGGCGGTCGAGCATCATCACGCGGGGGCGGGGCTGATTCTCACGGCCAGCCACAATCCGATCGAGTGGAACGCGCTCAAGTTCGTGGGGCCGGACGGGATCTTCCTCGACGATGAGGCAGGGAGTCGGGTGCGGGCGCTGGCCGAGGCGGGGCCGCCGCGCATGGGGTGGGACGGACTCGGGACGTTGAGCGAGGACCGTGAGGCCGTCGCGCGGCATCTCGACGCGGTGCTGGCCTTGCCCGTGATCGACGTCGCCGCGATCCGCGCCAGGCGATTCCATGTCGCGCTCGACTGCGTGCGCGGCGCCGGCGCCTCGGCGATCCCGCCGCTCCTCGAGCGGCTGGGTTGCCGCATGAGCGCGATCAATCTCGAGCCGGACGGCCGCTTCCCGCGCGCGCCGGAGCCGGTGCCCGAGAACCTTGGCGATCTCGGCGCGCTGGTGCTGGAGAGCGGGGCGGCGGTCGGCCTTGCGGTGGATCCCGACGTCGATCGCCTGGCCCTGGTGGACGAGCGCGGGCATCCCATCGGGGAGGATTACACGCTCGCGTTCGCGGTGCGGGCTGTGTTGGATGGGCGCGGCAGTGCGGCAGAACACCCTACCGTCGTGGTGAACCTGTCGACGAGCCTCGTCGTGGAGGATGCCGCGCGGGCCGCCGGCGCGAGACTGGTTCGCGCGCCGGTGGGCGAGGCCAACGTGGCCCGGGCCATTCGGGACGAAGGCGCGGTCGTCGGCGGAGAAGGGAACGGCGGCGTCATCCTGCCGGCGCTCCACATCGGCCGCGATGCACCTCTGGGGGTGGCCTTGATCTTGCACCTTCTCGCCAAGTCTGGGGTATCGGTCTCAGATCTGGTGGCGTCCGCTCCGCGGTACACGATCGTCAAGGCGAAGGGCCCGCGCGGGCCGGAGCTCCGCCCGCTCTACGATCGGCTCCGGACCCGGTTCCCTGATGCGGGCACCGACGAGCGCGACGGACTCCGCCTTTCCTGGCGGGATCGCTGGCTCCACGTGAGACCGTCCGGGACCGAGCCGATCGTCCGGCTCATCGCCGAAGCACCGACCGCCGGCGAGGCCGAGGCCCTGGTCGCCGCCGCTCGCGAACTCTTGCACTGAGGTTCATGGCCTGATGTGTGGCATCGTCGGCTACATCGGACCCCGGCAGGCCGCCGGGTTGCTGATCGAAGGGCTCCGCCGCCTCGAGTATCGCGGCTACGACTCCTCGGGTATCGCGGTGGTCAACGGCAGCGGCCTCAAGGTGATGAAAGCGGCGGGCAAGCTCAGCGTCCTGGAGCAGGAGCTCAGCGACCGGATGCCGGTGGGGACGCTCGGCATCGGGCACACCCGCTGGGCCACGCACGGTGCCCCCACCAAGCGGAACGCGCATCCGCACACCGACCAGTCCGGCAGGATCGCGGTCATTCACAACGGCATCATCGAGAATTCCAACGCCATCCGGAAGGCTCTCGAGGTCCGGGACCACCGCTTCGAGTCCGAGACCGACACCGAGGTGCTGGCGCACCTGGTCGGCGAGTTCTATCAGGGCGACCTCGAAGCGGCGGTGGCCGAGGCGCTCCGCGATGTGGACGGCGCCTATGGTCTCGCGTTCATCTCCGCGGACGAGCCGGGCGTGCTCGTGGCGGCGCGGAAGGGCTCGCCGCTCCTGGTGGGCGTGGGTGAGGGCGAGTGGTTCGTCGCCTCCGACGCCTCGCCGCTGCTGCAGTACACCCGGTCGGTGGTCTACCTCGACGACGGCGAATTGGCCGTCCTCACCCGTGACGGCTACCGGGTCCGAAACCTTCAGACCACCCGCATCAGCAAGCCGGTGAACCAGATCGATTGGGACCTGGCGATGGTCGAGCGGAATGGCTACCCGCATTTCATGCTGAAAGAGATCTGCGAGCAGCCCGAGAGCCTCTGCAACACGCTCCGCGGGCACCTGCTGGACGACGAGGGTACCTCGCGCGTCAGCGGGCTCAACCTGAGCGACGACGAACTGAAGCGCATCGAGCGGATCGTGATCACCGCGTGCGGCACATCATGGCACTCGGGGCTCATCGGCGAGTACATGCTCGAGGAGATGGCCCGCATTCCGGTCGAGGTCGAGTACGCCTCCGAGTTCCGCTATCGGAACCCGGTCGTGGACCAGCACACCCTGGTCATCGGGATCTCGCAGAGCGGCGAGACCGCGGACACCCTGGCGGCCGTTCGCGAGGCCAAGCGCCGGGGCGCCCGCACGGTGGGACTGGTCAACGTCGTCGGGTCCACCATCGCCCGGGAAGTGGACGGCGGCATCTACCTGCACGCGGGACCCGAGGTGGGCGTCGCGAGCACGAAGGCGTTCACCAGCCAGGTGGCTGCGCTCGCGCTGGTGACGCTCCGTCTCGCGCGGCTTCGGAATCTGAGCATCCTGCAGGGACGGCAGTTCATCGAGGCGCTTCGCCTGCTGCCCGAGCAAGTCGCCGACATCCTGGCCCGGTCCGCCGAGATCGAGGCCCTGGCCGAGCGATTTCTTCGACACACGTCGAACGCGCTCTACCTGGGGCGGGGTGTCAACTTTCCGGTGGCGCTCGAAGGCGCGCTCAAGCTCAAGGAGATCTCGTACATCCACGCCGAGGGGTATCCGGCGGCGGAGATGAAGCACGGGCCGATCGCGCTCATCGACGAGAACATGCCGGTGGTCTTCATCGCGCCGCGGGACGCGGTGCACTCGAAGATCGTGTCGAACATCGAAGAGGTGAAGGCGCGCGGCGGGAAGGTCATCGCGTTGATCAACGCGGGCGACACGGAGATCGAGCGGCTGGCGGATGCGACCTTCGCGATCCCGGAAACGCTCGACATGCTCACACCCATGCTGACCAGCATCCCTCTCCAGTTGCTGTCGTATTACGTGGCGGTCGCGCGCGAGTGCAACGTGGACCAGCCACGCAACCTGGCCAAGTCGGTGACGGTGGAGTAGCAAAAACGGTCACTCGGTGCCGGCGGTTGCCGACGACTTGATAACGTCGCCTGCCTGCATCGTGGTGATCTCGGCTCCCGGGCAACCGGGGCCGATTTTTGTGCGCTCAGCACGTCCGGTCGTCCGGGGGCGTACGTGTGGCCGGCCCGCGAGCCGCGGGGGGTCAGGTCGGGGCCGGCGAAGCCTCTCCGTGGCCGGCGGACCCCGTCGACTTCAGGCCTGAGACCGCCTGCCCCTCCGGCAGGGACCAGGTCTGACCGACTTCGGTGATGACCACGCGCCACCGCTCGGGCCCGGCGGCGGCGAGGAGCCGGCGCATGGGCTCGTCCATCGGCTCGCGGCTCAATCGGAAGGTGGAGTGGTGAATCGGCAGCAGGTACTCGGCCCCGAGCGCCTTGAACATCCGCCAGGCTTCTTCGGGCGAGGCATGGCTCGCGATCCAGGGATCGTAGGCGCCGATGGGCAGGATGGCGAGATCGACGGGTCCACGGCGGGCGAGCCCGGCAAATGCGTCGGTATACGCGGTGTCCCCGGCGAACACCACGGTCCGGTCGTGCTTCCGCAGCAGGTAGCCGCCATAGCCGCGATGCCGGTCGGTGACCATGCGCGCGCCCCAGTGCCGGCTCTCGATCGATTCGACAGCCAGATCCCCGATCCTTACCACATCTCCCCATCCGAGCTCGTCAACGACCCGAAACCGCCGGACGAGATCGCGATTGCCTGCCTGCACCACGACGCGGACCTTCCGGGAAATGGCGCTGAGGGTACCCAAATCGGTGTGATCCATGTGGGCATGCGAGAGCAGCGCCACATCGAGGTGCGGCAGCTCGCGCTTCCGGAGCGCGGGCTGGATCAGCCGGCGCGGCCCCAGCTTCAGGATGCCCCGGCCCAGGCCGATGCGGCGCTCGAGCGCGGGGTCCGTCACGATCCAGGTGCCGTGGAAGTTGAGCAGGACGGTGGCATGGCCGAGCCAGGCGGCCGTCAATCGGTCATCCGGCCACGAGGACGGGTCGGGCCGATGCGGTGCCGGTGCGACGCTCCGGCCAAGATCCTGACGGCGGTCTACGACGGCGTCGCGGGCATAGCGGCGCGCGAAGGCCAGGCGATGGGCGAACGTCAACTGGCAGTCAGTATCGGCGGCCGTTCCCGCCGGACAGCGCGTCGAACGCAGCCGCGGTCGCGAGCCCGAACACGGCGTGGGTGCCAAGCGGGATGAGTGCCTTGGCACGCGGGCGTTCGGTCGCCGGCGGCAGAATCCCGCGCCGCGGGAGGATGCCCCTCTTGGGATAGTTGAGCGCCCAGATCAGCTCCCCGTAGACCAGCCCGTGGAGGGCGTGCGGCAGACGCAGGCGGTTCTGGACAACCCCGTAGATTGCGCCCCACAGGGCTGAATAGGCGAGGTGGGCGCCCATCCCGGCGGCCCACGCCGCTGGCTTGGAGATTGGGTGTCCTGCCTTCCGCGCCTCCGTCTCCACCACCAGGATCGGTTCGATTTCCAGTGGCTCCTCGACCGGCAAAAACAGTTTCTGTTCGATCCCGTTGGCCGTCGTCACCGCTGCCGCGCCTGCCAGGCCGGCCAGCGCCCCGGTAAGCGCCGCCGTGGCCACACCCAGCGGTCGGGGTTCAGCGTTCATAGTTCAATGCGCTCCAGACTACGTTTGGATTCATGGATTCGCCACGCGTCGTTCGGACATTATCGTCTGCGACGCGCTGCGACCATGACGGAGGTCACATGCGCGTCGTTCTTCAACGGGTGTCCAGAGCGTCGGTGACGATCGATGGCCGAGTGGCTGGCGCCATCGGGCGGGGATACTGCGTGCTCGTCGGCTTCACCCACGCCGATAACGGCGACCGGGTAGATTGGATGGCCGACAAGGTCGCCGGCCTCCGGCTGTTCTCCGACGATCAGGGCAAGATGAACCTCGCCCTCGCCGAGGTTGGGGGCGCGGTGCTGGTGATCAGCCAGTTCACGCTTTACGGCGACGCCGTAAAGGGCCGCCGGCCGTCGTTCATCGACGCCGCGGGGCCCGGGGCGGCCATCCCGCTGTACGAAGGCTTCGTCGCCGCGCTCCGGGCTCGCGGAGTGGAGACCGCCACCGGCGAGTTCGGCGCCGACATGCAGGTCGAGATCCACAACGACGGCCCCGTGACCCTCCTCCTGGACCGCGCATGACCCGTGAGATCCTGACCCTCGCCTCCGCGTCGCCCCGTCGCCGCCAGCTGCTCGAGATGCTCGGCATTCCGGTCCGCGTGGTACCCTCGAACATTCCCGAGGTGCGCCGGCCGGTGGAGGCGCCCGTGGACTACGTGGAGCGCCTGGCGCGCGAAAAGGCGTTGAGCGTCCCGGGACGCCTGGTCCTGGGGGCCGACACGACCGTCGTGATCCGCGACGAGGTGCTGGAGAAGCCGGCCGACGAGGCCGATGCCCTGCGGATGCTCAAGAAGCTGCAGGGCCGGACGCACCAGGTGGTCACATCGGTGGCGCTGGTGGCGGACGAGACGATTCATCAGGCCACCGACGTGACCAACGTGGTCTTCCGCCGCCTGAGCGACGAGTTCCTGGGGGCCTATGTGGCGACCGGTGAACCGATGGACAAGGCGGGGGCGTACGGAATCCAGGGCTACGGGGCGGCGCTGGTCGAGCGGGTCGAGGGTGATTTCTTCAGCGTGATGGGCCTGCCGCTTCGCCTGGTCCTCCAGTTGCTCGAGCGGGCAGGCCGTGCCTATCGCTTCGAGGGCCGCAACGGCACGCCGGCGGTGACCGAGGTGCGCTGAGGCTCGACGTCCCGGACCCGATACACCTGGACCACGCCCACCTTGCCTTTGAGGCCCAGCTCCGGCAGGAATTCGGAGCTCACCTGATCCCGCACCACCCCCAGCAACGCTTCGCTCACCAGGATCTCGCCCGGCGCCGCCTCGGCGCAGAGCCGTGCGGCCACGTTCACGGCGTCACCGATGACCGTGTATTCCAGGCGCCGATGGCTCCCGATGTTGCCGGCGAAGACCTCGCCGGTGTTGATGCCGATGCCCACGCCGATTTCGGGCCGGCCCTGGCTCGCCCACCGCTCGTTCAGCCGCGCGATGGCCTGCTGCATCGCCATCGCGGCCCGGACCGCTCGGTCCGGATCGTCGGCATGAGCGATCGGCGCTCCCCAGAGCGCCATGATCGCGTCGCCGATGAACTTGTCGAGCGTGCCGCCATGCTCGAAGATGACCTCCACCATCTCGGTGAAGTACTCGCTCAGGAGCTGCGCGATGGCGTCCGGTCCCATCGACTCCGCGATCGCGGTGAAGCCGCGGATGTCGCTGAAGAGCACGGTGGTCTGGCGGCGCTCTCCGCCCGTGCGGATGGCGCCGTCCTGCTGAGCGATCTCGGCGGCGACGTTGGGCGCGAAGTACCGCTCGAAGTTGGAGCGGATCGTGGCCTCCCGGCGGATGTGCTCGGCGTAGCGCGAGTTCTTGATGCCGACGGCGGCAAGGCCGCTGAACGCGACGAGAAACTGCAGGTCCTCGTCGGTGAACGTGTCCGTCGTGGTGAGGTTGTCGACGTACAGGAGCCCGAGGAGTCGGTCACCGCTCGCCATGAGCGGCGAGCACATGGCGCTCCGGACGCTCTGGAGCACGAGGGACTGGCCGCGGAAGCGGTTGTCCGCCGGCGCGTTCTGCGACACGACGGCGACCCGCTCCTGGATGACCTTGTCGGCGATCGATCGCGGCACCTGGAGCGGCTGGGCGTCGCCGAGCCGGCTCCGGGAGATCGTCGGCACCAGCTCGCCGGTCTGCTCGTTCTGAAGCACGATCGTGACCCGGTCCACGCTCATGACCTCGAAGGTGGTGTCGACGACGGCGCGGAGCAGGCGGTCGAGATCGAGCTCGGCCGAGAGCTTCTGGGATACTTCGAGGAGCATCTGGAGCTTGCGCGCTTGGCGGTCCTCACCGGTCGAGGCGGTGACCCGAAGCTGTCCGGCCGACGGGGCATCGCGGCTGGTGATCCCCGGCGGGACCCCGGCATTCACGACCAGCTGCCGGACGATCTGCCCGCCCGGCGGTCCCGCTTCGCCCCCGATGGCCGGACGCTGCAGCGCCGGCATGGACAGGCCCCCGCCGAGGAGTCGGAACACCACTTTGCCGAAGGTGATCGCCTCGTCGAGCGCCAGGCGGCCCGTGCCGATCCGGATGCCGTTGATGCAGGTCCCGTTCGAGCTGCCGAGATCTTTCACCTGCACGCCGTCGGTACCGACGGTCAGCTCGGCGTGCCGCCGGGAAATCGTCGGGTCGTAGATGGCGATGTCGCTGGCCAGCCCCCGCCCCACAACGAGCGTGCGGCCCTCGGCGAGCTCGAAGCTCTGGTCGCCGGCGGCGCTGACGAGGCGGAACGGGGGCATGGGGAAATATAGGGTGACGAGGGCAGCACGCCGGACCGTCCGTCACCCTGAGCGGAGCGATAGGGGGCAGGAGTCCGGTCATGCCCCCTTCGCTCCGCTCAGGGTGACGGACGATTCGCGCCTGCCGCCGCCCCCGCCAGTGCGAGGGCCAGCAGCACCGCTCGCGCCTTGGCCTCGGTTTCCCGCCACTCGGTGGCGGGGTCGGAGTCGGCGACGATGCCGGCGCCGGCCTGCACCCACGCGCGGCCCCCGCGCATGATGCACGTGCGGATCGTGATGGCGGTGTCCATCGTCCGGCCGCCCCATCCGATGTAGCCCACCGCTCCCGCGTAAGGACCGCGGCGGACCGGCTCGAGCTCGTCGATGATCTGCATCGCGCGTACCTTCGGCGCGCCGGAGACGGTGCCGGCGGGAAATGAGGCCGCGAGTGCCGCGATGGCATCGAGTTCGGGGCGGAGCCGGCCGCGCACCTCGCTCACCAGGTGCATCACGTGGGAGTAGCGCTCGATCGCCATGAAGGTCGTCAGCCGCACCGTGCCGAACTCGGCCACGCGCCCGACGTCGTTCCGTCCCAGGTCGACCAGCATGAGGTGCTCGGCGCGCTCCTTCGGGTCGGCGGCCAGCTCGTCCGCCAGCGCGGCGTCCTCCTCGGGCGTGGCGCCGCGCGGGCGCGTGCCCGCGATGGGCCGGAGCGTCACTTCGCCATCCTCCACCCGCACCAGGATCTCGGGCGAGCTGCCGATGACCTGGAGGTCGTCGCAGTGGAGATAGTAGAGGTACGGCGCGGGATTGAGTGCCCGCAGGTAGCGATACGTGAGGAACGGATCGGGCGCGGCGAGTTCCAGCCGGCGCGAGAGCACAGTCTGGAACGCGTCGCCGGCGGCGATGTACTCCTTGATTCGGCGCACATCGTCCTGAAACCGGTCGTCGGCGTACGGCGAATCGGTGGCCGGCAACGAGCGCGGCGCCTCGAGTGCCAGCGGCTGGATGGTCCCAGGCGCCGCCAGCCGGCCGACCCACTCGTCGATGCGCGCCTCGGCCGCGGCATAGAGCCGCCGCAGGTCGGCCTCGCCGGCCTCGCGTGCCACCTCGACGGTGGCGATGACGGTCGCGCGATTGTACAGGTTGTCCAGCACCAGGAGGGTGTCCGTCACCATCATGACCGCATCGGGCAGATCGCGGTCGTCGGGCGGCGCGTTGGGCAGCGACTCGATGGTGCGCACGATGTCGTAGCCGAGGTAGCCGACCGCGCCTCCGGTGAACCGCGGCAGACCCGGCACATGCACCGGCGGATGCCGGCGAAGCAGCCGGCCGAGGTGCTCGAGCGGGGGCAGGTCGGCCTCGACTTCCCGCCATCCCTCGGCCGCGGTCCATCGGTCGCACCGGCGTCCACGATAGCGGAACACCTCGCGAGGGTCGGTGGAGAGAAAGGTGTACCGGGCCCACCGCTCGCCGCCCTCGAGCGACTCCAGCAGGAAGCCGTAGGGCCCGCGGTGCAGCTTGGCGAAGGCGGACACCGGCGTGTCGCCGTCGAGGACCACCTCGCGGGTCACCGGCACCATCGCGCCACCCTGATGGGCGCGAGCCGCGAAGGCGTCGAAGGTGGCGGTCACGGGGCGGCGGCCACGAGATAGATCCCGGACGCGGGCAGCGGTGCCCGCAAGTTGTCGGCGGTCGGCCGGCTGGACGGGAGCAGGGCGAGCGCGGACCCGCCGGCCTGCACCTGGCCTACCGCGAGCGCGCGCTCGTAGAGCACATCGCTACCGAAGGCGATGCGCGCGCGTGCCGGGGCCGAGAAGTAGCGTGCGTACTTGAACGTCACCGACGCGCCCTGGCGCAGCGGTTGGCTGGTGACCACCTCCAGGCCGTACACGCCCGGGCGCGGCCGGATCTCGACGCTCACCACCCGGCCGCTGTCCACGCGGAAGGCGCGGGGTGGAAAGCTCACCTCGGCGAACACCACGTTCTCGGGCGGGCCGTGCCGGAGCACGACGACGTGGAGCGCTCCGGCCGCGAAACTGACGGCGGTGTCCGAGGGCGGCGGGCCCGCGGTCTCGAGCACGATGGCCGTCGCGGCCGGCACCACCCGAACCGCGGATGCCTCGACCCGCGGGCCGGACACCGCCCGCCCGCCACACGCGGCCGCGAGGGCGGTGACCGCCGTGGTGGTGGCGGCAGCGGCAACGCCACGCCAGGTTGCCCGCTTCCGGCGCCTCCGGGATATTCCCGTCATCGATGTCCTGTCAGCGCGAGAGGTGTGCGGTGCACAGTGCGGTGCGTGTGACGTTCGTGGTCCTGCTGGCCCACGCGCCCCCGCTCGCGGCCCAGGGATGGAACGCACCCGAAGCGCTCACGCTCGTGCGGCGGGCGACCGATCGGAGGCTTGCGGCCCAGGCCGACTCGGCACTCGAGAGCTACCGCACGCGGGCGCACGGGTTCCTGTTTTTCCTGGCGCAGGTGGGCGAAGGGTTGGCCGAGCCGCCCAGGCTGGTCAAAGCCGACGAGCTGCGCGTGGAAGTGTATTGGCGGGCCCCGGACCGGAGCAAGCAGGTCGTGCTCGGCTGGCGGGACGGCGCGTTCCTGCCGACCGACATCCAGTATCACCGCGATCACCTGGGTATCGTCACCAACGACTTCGGCCCCGTCATCCGGATCGGTGAAGGCGAGGAGGTCCGGGACGTGCCGCATCCGCTCTCGCCCGCGGGTCTCGGCGCCTACGACTACGCGCTGGGCGATTCGCTGGTCATCCGGACCGCGTCGGCGGAGACGATGGTCCGCGAGGTGCAGGTGCGCCCGCGCACGTTCGCGCGCCCCCGGGTGGTTGGCACGCTGTACCTGGATGCTGCCGGCGCGCAGCTGGTGCGCTTCCGCTTCAGCTTCACGCCCGCCGCCTACCTCGACCCGCAGGTCGAGGACATCAGCATCGTCCTGGAGAACTCGTTGTTCGAGCGCCGTTTCTGGCTGCCGTACCGCCAGGAAGTCGAGATCCGCCGCCGGACGACGTGGCTCGACTTCCCGGCGCGAGGCATCATCCGGGGCCGGTGGGAGATCGAGGACTACGAGCTCAACGTCCCGCTGCCGGAGGCGCTCTTCCAGGGGCAGGCCATCACTGGGCTCGACCGTCCGCTCCCCGCCGACACGAGCTGGACCACGCCGCTCGGCGAGGCCATCGCGGGCGTCGCGGCCCCCGTCAATCGCCAGGACATGGACGCGCTCCGGGTGGAGGTCGAGCGGATCGCCGGCGCGCGGGCGCTGAGCGGGCTCCCGGCGAGGCGGCTCGCGGCGGGATCGGTGAGCGACGTCGTGCACGTGAACCGGGTGCAGGGGCTCACCCTCGGCTTCGGCGGCGTGGTCGGACTGCGACGGAGCCGGGTGCAGATCCGCCCGTGGATCGGCTACGGCAGCTCGGACCACCGCGTAACCGGCGGCGTCAGCGTCACCGCGGGGGTGGGCGCCACGCAGCTCACGGGCGGTGCCGCCCGCCGGATCGCCGACCTGAGCGACCTGCCGGTCATCGCCCCCGTCGTCAACTCGCTCCTGGCCCAGGAGGGCGGCAAGGATTACGGCGACTACGTCCTGCTCCACACGGCGGCGGTCGGACTGAGGCGGCGGCTGAGCGGGCGGACCACGGTCGGGGTGTCGGCCGCCATCGAGGAGACCCGATCGGTGAGCACCCGGGCCACGCCCGCCACCGGCAGCTACCGGCCGAATCCGGCGCTCGGCTCGGGGGTCTATCGCGTGGCGCGCGTGGAGCGGGAGCGCGCGAGCGGTGGGATCGCCGTCCGGCGCGACCTGCAGGGCCGCCTGAGCCTTGAAGCGGGCGGGGGTCCGAGCGGGTACGCCCGGTCGACCCTGGAGGGGCGTTGGCTCACCACGCTCGGTGGTCGGGAACTGGTGTCGCGGCTATACCTCGGCGCCGGTACGGCTCGGCTTCCGCCGCACCGAAGCTTCGCCATCGGCGGCCGAGGCACGCTGGTCGGCGAGCCGTTCAGGGCCTACGGCGGACGGGAGATGGCCCTGGCCCAAGTCGAATGGCGCTTCGCTGTGCCGGTGCCGGCGATGCCCCTGGGCTCGTTCGCCTCGACCGGCCGGACGCTGACGGTGGCGCCGTTCCTCGCCGCTGGCGTCGCGGGCCGATCGATCGCCGGACTGCCGTGGGCCGGCACGGACGGCCTCCGTCCCGTCGCCGGCGTGGCGCTCGAATGGTTCATGCGCCTGATCCGGGTCGAGGCCGGGTTTGGCCTCAGGGACGGCGGCTTCGGGGTGACGGTGGACGTCAATCGGGACTGGTGGGGCCTGTTGTAGCGGTCTTATCTTCCCACCGCGTCCTCACCGGCCCTTCCGCGGCACCTCACGACAGCAAAGCGAGCGATGCAGTTCACCGATGAATGGTTGGTCCATACCATCGACCCCCTGCTGCCCGACGGCTCGATCGCCGCGATCCGGCAGGAGCCGGCGACCGCGCCGGCATCGCTGTGGGAGATCCTGGTCCAGCGGAAGCTCGTCGGCGACGACCAGATCCTGAAGGCGATCTCGGCGCGCTTCCGCATCCCCATCGCCGAGCTTGCCCGCATCGATCCCAAGCTGCAACAGAGCGTCCCGGAGCAGGTGGCCCGGCGCTTCAATGTGGTGCCCGTCCGGCAGACCGATTCGTACCTCGAGGTGGCCACCGCCAATCCGTTCGACATCGATGCCGAAAAGATGCTGGCCTTCGCCACGGGCCGGGACGTGCGGATGCTCGTCGGGTCGCCGTCGACGATCCGCCAGCGGATCGACGAGCTCTATCGGAGCGACGACGTCGTCAACCGGCTGCTCGAGGGCATCGGCGGCGACTTCGAGGTCAAGGAGCTCAAGGAAGAGGAAGATGCCGCGGCGAGCGCCGAAGAGGCGAGCCAACGGCCGATCATCCGGCTGGTGGACGTCATGCTCGCCGACGGCGTGGCCAGCCGCGCGAGCGACATCCACGTCGAGCCGATCGAGGGTGGCGTCGCCGTCCGCTATCGCATCGACGGCGTGCTCCGGCAGGTGATGAAGATTCCCCGCACCGCCGGCCTGCCGCTGATCTCGCGCATCAAGATCCTCAGTGGACTCGACATCGCCGACCGGCTGCGGCCGCAGGATGGGCGCGCCCGCGTGTCGGTGAACGGCGAGGCGGTGGACCTCCGCGTGTCGACCCTCCCGGCCTCGCTCGGCGAGAAGGTCGTAATCCGCATCCTGAGCCAGCGGGCCACCGCCCTGAGCCTCGATGCGCTCGGCATGCACCCGGACGAGCAGGAGGCGATCAAGCGGCTGCTCTCGGCCAAGGAAGGGATCATCCTGGTCACCGGCCCCACCGGCTCCGGCAAGACGACCACGCTCTACTCGGCCATCCGGCTCATCCAGAGCGAAGGCGTGAACATCGTCACCGTCGAGGATCCCGTGGAATACCGGCTGGGCGAGAACATCGTGCAGGTGCAGGTGCACGAGAAGGCGGGGCTGACGTTCGCGTCCGCGCTGCGCTCGATCCTGCGCCAGGATCCGGACGTCGTGCTCATCGGCGAGATCCGGGACCAGGAGACGGCGCAGATCGCGCTGCAGGCGTCGCTCACGGGCCACCTGGTGCTGTCGACGCTGCACACGAACGACGCGCCGAACGCGGTCACCCGGCTCGTCGACATGGGCATGGAGCCGTACAAGATCGCGTCCGCGCTGCGCGGCGTCGTGGCGCAGCGGCTCATGCGCCGGGTGTGCACCAAGTGCCGCGAGGCGAGCACCGAACCGGTGCCGGAACGGGTCGCGAAGTTCATACCCGCCGGGACGCCCCTGTTCCGGGCGGTGGGCTGCCCCGAGTGCTCGCAGACCGGGTACCGCGGCCGCTTCAGCATCATGGAAGTCCTCACGCTCAACGCCGAGATCGAGCGCCGGATCGGCGCCGGCGCCACGGCCGAACAGCTCGCCAATGCCGCGCGGTCGGCGGGCATGCGGTCGCTCTGGGAGAGCGGGCTCCGCCACCTGCTCGCGGGCGAGTCGACCGTGGAGGAGTTGCTACGCGTTACGGACGTACCGCTCGACGGCGCGCCCGCAGGGGAGGCGCCCGCGCCCGAGCAAGCCCGCGGCGACCACCACCCCGCTCGCGGCGCGGCGGCGAGCCCAATGTCCACGGCAGCTCCCGTGACGCCGGCTGGGTCCGCTCCAGCGCTCGATTTCACGATGGACATGGAGCTGGTGGATGAGCCCGGCACGACCGAGGTCGACGGCGTCACGGGTCGCGGGCGCGGCGCCAAGGTCCTGCTGGTCGAGGACGAAGAGCAGCTTCGCCGCGTGATCAAGGATCTGCTGGAGCGCGAGGGGTATATCGTCACCGAGGCCCGCGACGGCGTGCAGGCGCTCGACCAGGTGGACCGGCATGCGCCGGACGTCATCGTGCTGGACCTCAACCTGCCGGGACTCGACGGCTACAGCGTGCTGCAGCAACTTCGCTCCCGGCCCGCCACCCGCGCCATCCCGGTCATGGTGCTCACCGCGAAAGGCGACGAGGACAACGAGGTGCGCGTGTTCGAGCTCGGGGCCGACGACTTCCTCACCAAGCCGTTCCGCGCGCGCGCCCTCTCCGCCCGGCTCGAGGCGATCCTCGGCCGCCATCGCGCTTGAACCGGACGCCGACTCCGCCGCCTGACCCACCCGCCGCGCTGGTCCCCGCCCGACCGATCCCAGACGCAGCTCGCGGCCCGGCTGGGGCGACGTCGGACGGCGCCGAAGGGCTCGCGCTCATCAAGCCCGCGGTACGGGCGCAAAGCGCGTATACGCTGCACGCGCCCGCCGCACGCCGGAAGCTCAACCAGAACGAGAGCCCGTGGGATCTGCCGCCCGAGCTCAAACGCGAGATCCTCGCGGCGGCGGAAGCCGCCCCCTGGCAGCGCTATCCGGAGTTCGCCCCGCCGGCGCTGCTGGCCGAGCTCGCGGCGCATTACGGGTGGGTCGCGGACGGGGTGCTGGTCGGCAACGGCTCCAACGAGCTCATCCAGGCGACGCTGGCGGTAGCGCTCGAGCCGGGCGGCGTGGTGGTGGCCCCGAGTCCGACCTTCTCGCTCTACCGCCTGCTCACCGGCGTGCTCGGCGGACACTACCGCCCGGTTCCGCTCGGCCGCGATTTCGCCTACGACGTGGACGCACTGGTCGACACCGCGGTCCGCGAGCACGCCCGGGTGGTGGTGCTCAACTCCCCGAACAATCCCACGGGATCGGCGCTGCCCGAGGGCGCGGTGCGGCGGATGCTCGAGGAGACCGGCGCCCTCATCGTGTGCGACGAGGCGTACCAGGAGTTCGGCGGGCCGACGGCGCTCCCGCTGCTGGCGGAGAGCTCGCGGCTGGTAGTGCTCCGGACGTTCTCCAAGGCGCTCGGCATGGCGGGGCTCCGATTCGGGCTGGCGCTGGCGCATCCGGCGGTGGTGCGGGAGATCGCCAAAGCCAAGCTGCCCTACAACGTCAACGTGGTCACGCTCGCCGCCGCCGCCGCCGCGCTCCGGCACGGGCCGGCACTCGAGGAGCGGGTGCGGCTGATCGTCGAGAACCGGCGCCGGCTGGTGGCGCGGCTCGGGCAACTGCCGGGGATCACCGTTTTTCCGAGCGCGGCCAACTTCGTGCTCGTCCGGTTCGAGCGGCAGCCCGCGCGCGAGGTCTTCCGCCGCCTGCTCGACGAGCACGGCATCCTCGTCCGGGACGTGTCGGGAGGGTCCGAGCTCACCCAGTGTCTCCGGATCTCGATCGGGACGGCGGAGGACGTGGAGGCGGTGGCGGAGGGGCTGGAACAGATCCTGTCAGCCTGAGGGAACCAGGATGACCAGAGAACGGGGAGCGCTGTGAGCCGCATCGGTGAGGTTCACCGCACGACCAAGGAGACCGATCTCCACGTCCGCGTCGACCTCGACGGGCGCGGGGCCGCCAGCGTGCGCACGGGTATCGGCTTCTTCGACCACATGCTCGAAGCCCTCGCGCGGCACGCGCTGCTCGATCTCACTGTCGAGGGCCGCGGCGACCTGCACGTCGACGGCCACCATACGGTCGAGGACACCGGGATCGCGCTGGGGCAGGCGCTCGATCGCGCCCTGGGCGACCGCGCCGGAATCCGCCGCTATGCCGACGCGCTGGTCCCGCTCGACGAGGCCCTGGTGCGGGCCGTGGTGGACGTGTCGGGCCGGCCATATCTCGCGTACGACATCGACATCCCCAAGTGGCAGCTGCTCGGCGACTACGACGTCTTCCTCACCCCGGAGTTCTTCCGCGCCGTCACGCTCAACGCGGGGCTCACGGTGCACATGGACCTGATCCGCGGCGACAACCCGCACCACATTGTCGAGGCGGCATTCAAGGCATTCGCGCGCGCGCTGGACGGCGCCACGATGCCCGACCCGCGCGTCACGGGCGTCCCGTCCACCAAAGGCGCCCTGTGATCGTCGTGGTGGACTACGGGGTGAACAACCTCAAGAGCGTGGTCCGCGCCCTGGCCGCGGGCGGGCATACTGCCGCGCTCACCACCGACCCCGATGAGGTCCGGCGGGCGGATCACGTGCTGCTGCCGGGGGTCGGCCATTTCGGGCAGGCGTCGCGCACGCTGGAGACCACCGGACTCGGCGCCGCCGTCCGGGAGGCCGCGGTCAGCGGACGACCGGTCATGGGCATTTGTCTCGGCCTGCAGCTCTTTTTCGCCACGAGCTCGGAGGCGACGGAAGCGCGTGGCTTGGCCATCCTTCCGGGCACCGTGGTCCACTTCGACACCGGCCTGCCCGTGCCACACGTGGGCTGGGCCCAGGTGGACCTCACGGCGCCGGGCGGTCGCCACGCCATGCTCGCCAGGCTCTTCGACGGGATGCCGCGGTTCTTCTATCACGTCCACAGCTACCATCCCACCGCGCTGCGGGACGATGATGTCCTCGGCACCGGTACGTACGAGCGGGTGTTTCCTACGCTCGTGGGCCGCGACAACGTGATCGGCGCGCAGTTTCACCCCGAGAAGTCGCAGCGGGCGGGCATCGAGCTGCTCGACGCATTCGCGCGGTGGCGGCCATGACCTCGGTCCGGGTGTCGCTGGTGGATCTGTACGTGCTGCGCGGCGCGGGGCCGGCACTCGAGTGCCTGGTGCTGCGCCGGGCGTCCGGCGGGCGCTGCCCCGGCTCGTGGGAGGCGGTGCACGGGCACATCGAGCCTGGCGAGACCCCGGCCGATGCCGCACGGCGCGAGCTGCACGAAGAGACCGGGCTCCGGCCCGAACGGCTCTACAACCTGAGCCGGGTGGAGACCTTCTATCAGCACCGGCTCGACGAGGTCGCGCTGGTGCCGGTGTTCGCGGCGTTCGTTCTGCCGGACGCGGCGGTGTGCACCGGCGTCGAGCACGATCGCTTCGAGTGGCTAGGCCCCCCGGAGGCGCGCATCCGGTTCGCCTGGCCCCGCGAAACCCGCGCGCTCGACGACGTGGTGGCGCTGCTGGGGGCGGGCGACGCGGGACCGGTCGAGGACGTGCTCCGCGTATGCTAGCCCGGCGGATCATTCCCTGCCTCGACGTGGCGGGGGGACGGGTGGTCAAGGGCGTCCACTTCGAGTCGCTGCGCGATGCCGGGGACCCAATCGAGCAGGCGGCCCGGTACGACGCCCAGGGCGCGGACGAGCTGGTGTTCCTCGACATCTCCGCGAGCCACGAGGCGCGGCAGACCACGCTCGACATGGTGGGCCGAGTGGCGGAATCGATCTTCATTCCGTTCACCGTGGGCGGCGGCATCCGCGCCGTGGCGGACGCGGGCGCGGCGCTTCGGGCCGGTGCCGACAAGATCGCCGTCAACACCGCCGCCGTGCGCGATCCCGCGCTGGTCTCGCGGCTCGCGGAGAGCTTCGGCACCCAGTGCATCGTCGCCGCGGTGGACGTGAAGCAGACCGGCGGACGGCTCGCCGTGATGGTGAACGGCGGCCGTGAGGAGACGCCGCTCGAGGCGATCGGGTGGATCACCCGGCTGCAGGCCCTCGGCGCGGGCGAGATCCTGCTGACCTCGATGGACCGCGACGGCACCGGGGCGGGATACGACCTGCCGCTGCTCACCGCCGCGTCCGCCGCCGTCTCCATTCCGGTCATCGCCTCGGGCGGCGCGGGCGAGCTCGCGCACCTGGCCGAGGCGTTCGAGGCGGGTGCGCACGGCGTGCTGGCGGCGACCATCTTTCATTTTCAGGGCTCCACACTGCCCGAGGCGCGCGCCTACCTGCGCGAGCGCGGGTACCCGGTGCGTCCATGATCGCGCGGCTCCTCGCCGGCCTCGTGGGCGCCGGGGCGCTGCTGCACGCGGGCAGCGCCCGGGCCGCGGCGCCCTGCGTCCGGCTCACGCGGGCCGGCACTCAGGTCCAGGGTGACGTGCGCGTGTGTCCAGGGCGATACCGGATCGCGGATCCGTCCGAGCGCGGCGTCCTGATCGCCGCCGCGTCAGGGACGCGGATCGATCTGGCCGGGGTCACCATCGAGAGCGGCGATTCGGTGGCCGAGCGCTACGTCGGCATCGGCGTCGCGAGCCGCGGCGTCGATGGTGTGACGGTGCTCGGTGGCACGGTCCGCGGGTACCGCGTCGGGGTTCGGCTGGACGGCGGGCGCAACCACCGAGTGACCGGCATCGACGTCTCGGGCAGCCGGCGGCAGCGGCTGCGCTCGACCACGCAACGGACGGACAGCCTCGACCGGCTCGACCTCGGCACCCTGGAGAGCGTCGAGCGGTACGGCGGGGGCGTACTGCTCCGCGGCACCGTGGGGGCCAGCGTGACCGGGGTGACGTCGCGCAGCGCGCAGAACGGCATCGGCCTGATCGATGCCAGCAACTCGTACCTGGCCGACAACAATCTGTCGGACAACTCGGGATGGGCGCTGCACCTCTACCGCTCCAGCCACAACACGGTGGTCCGGAACGATGGGTCGCGCACCCGGCGATGTCCCTCGGACCGGGCCGGCTGCGCGGCCGCCGCGATGCTCCTGCGGGAGGGCAGCGACTCCAACACGGTCGCCGACAACGATCTCAGGCGCTCGAGTATCGGCGTGCTGATCGCCGGGCCGCCGCGGGTGGGCCGGGTGTCGGTGGGAAACCTGATCTACCGGAACGACGCGTCCCTGGCCGGCGTGGCCGCGTTCGCCGCGCGCGGCACCTGGCGGGTCACGTGGCTCGACAACCGTGCCGACAGCGCCGCCGTCGGGTTCGAGCTGGTGCGGGTGAGCGCCTCGCTCGTCCGGGGCAACACCGTCATCGGCGCCCGGCGCGTGGCCATCGAGATCGTGCATGGCAGCGAGACGGGCATAGAAGCCAACGTCCTGCTCGGCGCGCCGGTGGGAGTGCGCGTGACCGCGCCCGACACGGGTGCCGCGCCGAGTCGCGGGTTCCGGATCGATGACAACCTGCTGGGCAATCTGGAGCAGGGCATCGCGCTCAGCGGCGTCGGCGGCAGCCGGCTCCGCGGCAACGTCTTCGACGGGGTGGGGGTCGGCCTCGTCGTGGATGGCGCCGGGCACGGCACCGAAGTGACCGGCAACGTCTTCCTCCGCGCACGCCGGTGGTTCATCGATGCGCCCGACCTCGCGGCCGGCGGAAACTACTGGGCCACGGGCGACGCGGCGCGCGCGGCCGCCCGGGTGCGCGGCCGGGTCAGCGTGCTGCCGTGGAAGCCGGCGAGCGCGGCGGGCTACTAGCCGCGAGGACCTGCGACGCGAGCGCGTGGAGATCGCGGAGGTTGAATGGCTTGCTCGCGCGGAGGACCGGGCGGTCGGGGAGGGGGTCGGGCGGCGCGGCCGGCCCCGCGTAGGTGAGCACGAGGCGGTCGACGTCCCGTGGTCGGGCGGCCGCGAGTGCGTGCACGAAGAGCTCCGTCGCGCCGGCCGTCGTCCGCGCGTCGGCGATGATCAGGTCGTATTCGCGGTCGCCCGTCAGGCGCAGTCCCTGCTCGCCCGTCCGCACGCATTCCACTTCGACGCCCTCCGGTGCCAGCAGCGCGTTCACCAGACGATGGACGCCGGGGTCGGCATCGACGACGAGCACGCGCTGCGGCTCGCGCGGGCGGGCGGGGGTGAGCCCTGCCTCCGGAGATTCCCCCGGCTCGCCGTCATGGCTCGGAAGCACCACACGGAACTCGGCGCCGCCCTCGGCGGGCAGCTCGTAGCTGAGGACCCCGCTGTGCGATTGCACCAGCCCGTAGCTCAGCGAGAGCCCGAGGCCGGTGCCCTGGCCGGGCGCCTTGGTCGTGAAGAACGGGGTGAACAGATGCGACGTGTGCTGCAGGGGTACGCCGGGTCCGGTGTCCCGCACGCGGAGCACCGCCTGGCCCTCCTGCCGGGAGGTGGCGATGACGATCTTGCGCGGGCGCCCCGGCGGCAGCCCGCTCACCGCCTGCACCGCGTTGGTGATCAGGTTGAGCAGCACCTGCTGGAGCTCGTACCGGTCTCCGAGCACGACCACCGGAAGCCGGTCGAGCGCCTGCTCGAGCTCGATCCCGTGGAGCTGCAGCTCGTACACGATGAGCAGCGACGTGCGGGCCGCCACGTCATTGAGGTCGACGGGCGCCTTCTCGGGAACCCCCTTCCGCGCGAACGTCAGCAGGTTCCGCACGATGCGGCCGGCCCGCTCGGCTTGGTCGTGAATCACGCGCAGGTGCTCGCGCGGAAAGCTGGACGGCAGCTCGCGCTCGAGCAGCAGCTCGGTCAGGCCCGCGATCGACGTCAGCGGGTTGTTGAGCTCGTGGGCCACGCCCGACACCAACTGGCCGATCGACGCCATCTTGTCGCGCTGGATGAGCTGGGCCTCGAGCACCCGCTGCTCGGTCACGTCCTCGACCAGCATGACGACCGGGCCGGTCCCCGCGCGCTCGGTGAACGGGCCTGCGGTCAGCCGGAGCACGCGGCCGGTCCGCTCGAGCCGGACGACGGCGGGCGCCGTCCGTTCGCCGCGGTGGGCCGCCTCGATCAGCTCCGCCACCGTCTCGGAGGTGCCGAGTAGCGCTTCGCAGAAGCCCTGGCCCACCAGCTCCGATTCCGACGTTTCGGCGAGCGCGGCGAGCGCGTGGTTGGCGCGGAGGATCGTGTCGCCCGGACCCACGAGCGCGATGCCTTCGGCCAGCGCGTTGAACGCCGTCTCCCATTCCTCCTTGCTCCGCCGCACGATCTCGTACAGCCGGCTGTTGGCCAGCACCACCGACGCGTTGGTCGCCACCGTGGACAGCAGCCAGAGGTCCTCGGTCGTGAACGGGCCACCCTGCCGGTCGGCGACCGCGAGGGCGCCCATGGTCACGCCCTGCGAGCGGAGCGGGGCGACCGCCGCGGAGCGGACGGTGAGCCCGCCGATCAGGTGGACCGACGGCGTCGCCGTGCCCTGCGCGACCTCGATGCGCTCGTGCTGGATGGCGAAGCGCACCAGGGCCGTGTCGGGGTCGTCGGTCACCTGCCCGATGAGCGGCTCGAGGGTGCCCGCGGCGCCGGCCACGCGCAGCATCCGCCCGGTCTCGTCGTCGCCGAGCACCACGATGGCGCCGTCCGCCTGCAGGAAACGCCCGGCGTATTTGGCGACCTGCTCGACGATGCGATCGAGCTGGATCGACTCCGAGAGCACGTAGCTCAGCTCCTGGAGAGAAAACAGCTCGCTGATCCGGCGGTCGAGCTGGCTGGCGAGCTGCTCGGACTTGAGTTCGGAGTCGCGCAGGCGCCGCCGCCCGCGGGCGATCGCCACCCAGAAGCTGCCCGAGATCGTGATCACGGCGAGGACCACGAGCCACCAGCGCTCGTCCTGGGCGAGCCACGCCACCACGCCGAGCAGCGTCGCGGCGACGGCGTGCACCGGCACCTCCCACTCCCTCCGCCAGACCGCGAGCAGCAGGATGAGCCCGGAGGCGATGCCGAGTCCCATCGCGACCCACCCGGGCAGTCCGCTGAGCAGCGAGCCGAGCAGGGCGCTCACCAGGAGCGCCCAGGCCACGAGGGCCGACGGCGAGAGGTACCAGCGATCGCGCGAGCGGCGCAGGCTCAAGGCTCCGCGGCGTGGCTGTGCGCGATCCGCTCGGCGACGTGCGCTTCGGGCGGCGCGTTCGGCTTGATGCGGATCGACTTGGCGGGAATCCCGACGTTCACGTGGAACGGCCGCACGTTTTTGGTGGCTACCGCGCCGGCACCCACCATCGCGTTCCGCCCGACGCGCACGCCGGCCAGGACGGTGGCGTGGTAGGTGATGCGGACGTCGTCCTCCAGCACGGTGCGCGCGTTGGTCACGTCTTTCTGATCGACGATGCTGTGTGTGTGGCTGTAGATGTTCGCGTAATCCGAGATGCTGACGCGGTTCCCGAGCGTGAGGCCGCCGCGGTCGTCGAGCAGCACGTGGCGGTGCACGACACAGTCGTCGCCCACGTCCAGGTTGTACCCGAAGGAGAACTCGACGAACTGGAAGCACTTGAAGTTCCGCCCCACCCGTGCGAAGAGGTGCGGCGCGAGCAGCCGGCGGAAGCGGACGCCGAGGTGCACGTTCCCGCCGCCGAGCGGGGAGCGGTCGAAGCTCTGCCAGAGCCAGTGCAGCGGCTTGACCCGGGCGTACCGCTCGGCGTCGACGTCGGCGTAGTACTCGGGCTCCAGGGTCACGTTCGCCGGATCGAGACTCAGCAGCGCGGCGCGGGTGCCGAGCGGAAGAGCCGGATCGGCCACCAGCGCATCGTAGTCGGTGAGCCCCGGGTACCAGATCTCGAACATTACGTCCCGCGCGAGGCGGTTCCAGTCGGCACCGGGAGCGGCCAGGCGATGCTCGACCTGCTCGAGCCAGCCGTCCAATAGCCGCTCGGAGGTCTCCGGGAGGCCGACCGTCTTGAGGGGCAGAAAAGCCATCGAGGAGCCTCGGGGGCGGACCGGATGTTACGGGTGTGCGGGGGTTGCCTCCAATGATGTGTGGGGTGCGCAGTTGACACCAGTGCCAATGGGGAATAAAGTAGTAGGTGTTCTCATGATAATCGTTCTCAACTAGTCTTTCCCCTGAGAAACGCGCTATGCGCTGCCCGCCCCCGATGATCGCCCTGCTCGCACTGTGTTGCCTGCCGTTGGTGCCGCACCGGCTCGTCCAGGCCACGGCCCAGGAGCCCGACGAGGAGCGCACCACGGTGGGCGGGTACGGCGAGGTGCACTATCTCAATCCCACCGGACCCGGCACGCCCGGTGAGGTGAACGTCCGCCGCTTCGTGGTGTACCTCGCGCACGCTTTCAGCGAGCGCATCGCTTTCCGGTCCGAGCTCGAGCTCGAGGACACCAAGATCGAGGGTGGGGAAGACGGGGGCGAGGTGGCGCTGGAGCAAGCCTATCTCGATTACACCCTGTCACCCGCCGCCACCATCCGCGCCGGCCTCGTGCTGCCGCCGATCGGCATCATCAACGAGACCCACGAGCCTCCGACCTTCAACGGCGTCGAGCGGCCGTCCTTCGAGCGGAACGTCATCCCGAGCACCTGGCGCGACATCGGCGTCGGTCTCGTCGGCGCCATCCCCGGCTCGTCGGGCCTCAACTACCGGGTGTTCTTCCTCAACGGGCTGGTCGCGAGCGGCTTCACGGCGGATGCCGGCATTCGCGGCGGCCGCCAGGAGGGCAAGGAGGCGAGCTTCGCGAACCCCTCGCTCACGGGCCGGATCGAGTGGGCGCGGCCGGGGCTTCGGCTGGGCGGCTCGTTCTGGTACGGCGGGAGCGCGGCGCAAGACCCGGTGCTGGGCACCGGGTCGTTCGACAACGCCGTGGCGCTGGTGTCGGCCGACGCGCGCTACGATGTGGGCCCCTTCATGTTCCGGGGCGTGGTCGCCAACGTGAGCATCGCCGACGCCGACGCCATCAACGCGGCGTACGGCGGCCAGGTCGGCAGCCGGATCGCCGGCGGGTATCTCGAAGGCGCCTACGACCTGCTGTCGACGCTGGCTCCCGGATCCACCCACCGCCTCAACGCGTTCGTGCGCCACGAGCGCTACAACACCCAGGCGGGCGTGCCGGACGGCATCACTCGCGACGACGCGCTCGCGCGCCGGATCACCACCGTCGGCCTCTCGTACAAGCCGGTCTACAACGTGGTCTTCAAGGGCGATTACCAGCTTCGACGGAACCGTGCCGGGGCGGGCGAGGACGAGCAGCTCAGTCTGGGGGTGGGGTATCAGTTCTAGCCGGCAGCGCCACGCGATCCGTCATCCCGAGCGGAGCGAGGGGTCTGCTCCGCCGGGCTCGAGCTACTCCGGCGCGAGATCCCTCGCCGTGCTCGGGATGACAGCGATGAGAGCCAGCGCTCCGTTCGGGATGACAGCCGTCGTGGCCCTCCGCGTGTCGGTCCTGCTCGCCCTGCTCTCCCTTCCCGCCGTGGCGCAGTCCGCCCCGCCCGCCAGGCTCGCCAAGTCCATCGAGCGCGTCTACGGCGACGGTGCCCAGGTCGACACCCTCCGGGTCGACTCCGCCCGGGTCTACCGCATCTCCCGGAGCGGTACGCTGCTCGGCTTCGCGCAGGTGCGGAACGTGAAGGGCAAGGACCAGCAGATCACCTACCTGGTGGCCACCGACTCCGCCGACGCGCTGCGCGATATCGACATCCTGGTCTACCGCGAGCCGTACGGCGGCGAGGTGGCGTACGAGCCGTGGCGCAAGCAGTTTCGCGGGAAGACCAGCAACGCCGCGCTCCAGGTGGGCAAGGATATCCGGAACGTCTCCGGTGCCACGATCAGCTCCAACGCGGTCACCCGCGGCGTGCGGCGGGCCCTGGCGGACCTCACCGCGTGGCGCGCCGCGGGGAAGTTGCGGTGACGGAGGCGCGCGGGCCGGTCTGGCGGCAGCTCTCGCCCGCGCTCCGCGCGCTCGGGCTGTGGGTCACGATCGTGCAGCTCGCCGGGTACACCACCGGATTGCTCTTCGTGTATCACACGACCGGCATGACGCCGCCCGGCGCCACCGCGCAGTACCGCGGCTCCGACTCCACCGTGGTGACCGATGCCGCCATGAAGTTTCCGAAATCGTACGCCGAAATGCTCAACATCACGCATACGCACCTGCTCGGCATGGCGGCGATCTTCGTCGTCAGCGGCGTCGCGCTGGCGCTCTGCGAGCGGCCCGCGGAGCGCTGGCGGGTGTTCCTCATCGCGGAGCCGTTCGCCGCGCTCCTGGTCTCGTTCACGGCGATGTGGCTCATGCGCTACGTGGACCCCGGCTACAGTTGGCTGCTCACGCTGTCGAGCGGGCTGATGGCGATCACGTTCTACGCGCAGTCGCTGCTGGTCCTGCGGGAGCTGCTGGCGCCGCGAGCGCCGCGATGAGGCGCCGAGCGTTTTTCGGCGCCGTCGCCATGGGTCTGGCCGGCACCGCCGCGCCGCGATGGCTCACGGGCTCGGTCGGGCACGCGGGCGATGAGGCGTTCGTCGAGCGCTGGTCGTGGGCGATGGGCCAGCCGGTCCGCCTGCGACTCTTCGCGGAGTCGGAATCGGCCGGCTACGATGCCGCTCAGGCCGCGCTGGCCGAGCTCCGGCGGGTCGAAGGCGCGCTCTCCCGGTTCGACGAGTCGAGCGATCTCTCCGAGCTCAACCGGCGGGCGGGCCGCGGACCGATCGCGGGCGGGCCCGATCTCCTCGCGGTGCTCGCCTCGGCTGTCGAGTTCCGGCGCAGCACCGAAGGCGCGTTCGACGCCGCGATCGAGCCGCTCATGCGGACGTGGGGATTCCATGCGCCGCGCGCCGGCGAGCCGACCCCGGCCGAGCTGGCGGAGGCGCGTGCGGCGGTGCATGCGGCCGGGATCGACTTGGGCGAGGGGCGCGTTGCCTTGAGGGGCGCCGCGACTCGGCTCGATCTCGGCGGGATAGGCGTCGGCTACGGGCTCGACCGGGCGGCGGAGGTCCTGCGCCGATCGGGGGTCCGCCGCGCGCTGCTGGACGTGAGCGGCGACTGCGTGGCGCTCGGCGCCCCACCGGGCGAGTCCGGCTGGCTGGTGGAGATCGCCGATCCCGAGCGGCCGGGCACGGTGATGGGCTCGACGCGCCTGCGCGATGCCGCGCTGGCCACCTCCTCGAATCTGGTGTCCGTGGTGCGCTACGGTCGGGCCGTCCGCGGGCACGTCATGGATCCCGCCAGCGGCTATCCGGCGGCGCAATGTCGCCAGGTCAGCGTGGTGGCGCGCACGGGGCTCGAGGCGGACGCGCTCTCGACCGCCATGCTGGTCTCGCCTAGGAAGTACCCGGGGGTGCTGCGCTCGTACGTTCGGTGAAGCCGAGTCACCCTGAGCGATGCGAAGGGGGCATCCTTAGAGGCATGCCCCCTTCGCTCTGCTCAGGGTGACTCCCGTCAGGTCAGGGTGACTCCCGTCAGGGCGAGTCCACACGACCGCTAGGGCGTGCCGCGCGCCCGAATGCTATCGCCGGCCACGCTGTCCACCGCCACCCGCCCCGCCTGAACCGTGTCGCGGACCCCGCCGCGAGCCCGGAGCGCGACCCGCGCACGCTCGCGGTCGAGCGTGATCTGCTTGCCCTGCCAGTCGTCGGATCTCTGCCCCGCGTAGCGCAGCGAGAACGAGTCGTTGACCGGCAGGTCCTCCTCATACAGATAGATGCCGCTCACCTGTTCGCGCACGTCGAGTTGCTGCGAGGTGAAGTGCCCGCTGAACGGCACGATGGCGAGCGGGCGGAATTCGCGGTTCCGGACCACCACGATCAGGGTCTGCGGGTCGAAGCGGGCGTCCGTCCGCTGGGCGTGAAAGGTCACGAGTGCCAGCCCCGGGCGGGACACCCCGGACCGGTTGGCGAGCGAATCGATGGCCGCCCGCCGGGATTCGACCAGCGACCGGAGCGACTCCCAACTGTCCCGGGCCAGGAGCCGGGTCACCCGGGCATCGAGGGGCACGAATCGCACGTCGAGGTCCGGTGTCTGGATGCGGAGGGCGAGGTCGTTCTGGGTGAGCGAGCCGTAGCCGCCCGCCGGGAGCGGGGCCGCGGCGCCGCCACCCGCCTGGGACACGGCTGGTGCGGCGCGTCCGATCAGGAGGACGGCGGAGCACAGCAGCAGAGACCACGGTCGCTGCACGATCCTCACGCGGTCCCTCCCACGGCGGCCAGGATGCTCTCGGCGAGCTCGGCGATACCCAGCCGCGAGGTACTGCTGGTGAGCTGGAGCTGGTCGTCATGCAAGCCCAGGGCCACGGCGAGCGCACGGGTTCGCTGCGACTGCGCGGAGCGGGTCAGCTTGTCGCCCTTGGTCAGCGCCACCAGCACCGGGTGGCCGCTCCGGGCGAGCAGGTCCTGCATGTCCCGGTCGTCGCTCGACGGCTGGTGCCGCACGTCGAGCAGCCAGACCACGCCGGCCAGCGTCGGCCGCTCGAGCAGGTAGCGATCCACGAGCCGGCGGTACCCGGCGCGCGCGGTCTTGCCGGCCCGGGCCCACCCGTAGCCCGGCAAGTCGACCAGATAGAAACCGGGAAAGCGAAAGGCGTTGAGCAGGGTGGTCTTGCCGGGGGTCCCGCTCACGCGCGCGAGCCCGGGCCGGCCGGTGAGCGCGTTGAGCAGGCTCGACTTGCCCACGTTGGACCGGCCGATCAGCGCGACTTCGGGGAGCGGCGGGGAGAGCGTGACCAGCGGGTCGGGAAACGAGCCGACGAACTCGACCGGCGCCGCGGAGAGCGGCGTCGGGAGCGCGGTCACGCCTCGCGCTTCGTACGCGCGCGCTCGGTCACGATCAGGGGCGAGGTGCCCTCGGTGATCGCTTCCTTGGTGATCACGATCTCGCGCACGTCGTCGCGGTTCGGCAGGTCGTACATGATGTCGATCATCATCGTCTCGAGGATCGAGCGCAGCCCGCGGGCGCCGGTGCCGCGCTTGAGCGCCTTCTCCGCCACCGCGCGGAGCGACTCGGGATCGAAGGTGAGCCCCACGTCCTCGAGCTCGAACAGCTTCTTGTACTGCTTGGTGAGCGCGTTCTTGGGCTCGACCAGGATGCGCATGAGCGCCTCCTCGTCCAGGGCCTCGAGCGACACGACCACCGGAAGGCGGCCGACCAGCTCGGGAATGAGTCCGAAGCGGAGCAGGTCGTCCGGCTCGACCTCGGCGTAGGGATGCTTGCCGCCGGGTGTCGTGGCGGCGGCCCTGGCGCCGCCGTTGAAGCCGATCTGCTGGCGGCCGGTGCGGGCCTCGATGATCTTTTCGAGCCCGTCGAACGCGCCGCCGCAGATGAACAGGATGTCCTTGGTGTTGATCTGGATGTATTCCTGCTGCGGGTGCTTGCGGCCGCCCTGCGGCGGCACCGAGGCGATGGTGCCCTCGAGAATCTTGAGCAGCGCCTGCTGCACGCCCTCACCCGACACGTCGCGCGTGATGCTCGGATTTTCCGACTTCCGCGCGATCTTGTCGATCTCGTCGATGTAGACGATGCCCCGCTGGGCCCGCTCGACTTCGTAGTTGCAGCTTTGCAGCAGCTTCTGGATGATGTTCTCGACGTCTTCACCCACGTAACCTGCTTCGGTCAGTGTGGTCGCGTCGGCCATCACGAATGGCACGTCGAGCATGCGCGCCAGGGTCTGGGCCAGCAGCGTCTTGCCGGAGCCGGTGGGCCCGATCAGCAGGATGTTGCTCTTGGTGAGCTCGACATCGTCCTTCTTGGCTTTTTCCTTGTGGCGAAGCCGCTTGTAGTGGTTGTACACGGCCACCGAAAGGCCGCGCTTGGCCGGCTCCTGGCCGATCACGTAGTTGTCGAGGTTCGCCTTGATCTCGGCCGGCGTGGGCAGGTCGCCGCGCGCCTCGCGCTGGTCTTCGCCGGTGGGCAATTCGTCGCGGATGATTTCATTGCACAGGTCGATGCACTCATCGCAAATGAAGACCGAGGGCCCCGCGATCAGTTTCTTCACCTCATGCTGGCTCTTACCGCAAAAGGAGCAGTAAAGCGTTTTCTCGCTCGAAGAGCCTTTTTTCTCGGCCATGGGGACCTTGCCTCGTTGCTTGAGATTTCAATGATAACTAAATAAACAACGGCGTTTCCCGTGTTACAGGAAACGCCGTTGCTGCTATGCAACCAGAGGTATGAGCGGCTCGCGGCTCGCTGGTTCCTCAGGGACGCTTGGCAATCACCTGATCGACCAGGCCGTACGACTTGGATTCCTCGGCATCGAGGAAATAGTCGCGCTCAGTGTCCAGCCTGATCTTCTCGATGGGCTGGCCCGTGCGCTCGGCAAGGATGCGATTCATCGTTTCCTTGGTCTTCAAAATTTCCTTCGCATGGATCTCGATGTCCGTCGCCTGTCCCTGCGCACCGCCCAGGACCTGGTGGATCATGACCTTGGAATTGGGCAGCGAGAACCGCTTGCCCTTGGCGCCCGCGGCCAGCAGGAACGCGCCCATGCTCGCCGCCATGCCCGTGCAAAGGGTCGACACGTCCGGCTTGATGAAGTTCATGGTGTCATAGATGGCCATGCCGGCGCTGACACTTCCGCCGGGCGAGTTGATGTAGAACGAGATGTCCTTGTCCGGGTTCTCGCTTTCGAGGAAGAGCAGCTGCGCCACCACCAGGTTGGCCGTCTGGTCGTTCACCGGGCCGACCAGGAAAATCACGCGTTCGCGCAGCAGGCGCGAATAGATGTCGTAGGACCGCTCGCCGCGGCCGGATTGCTCGATGACGATCGGCACCATGCCAAGCGCCTGGGTTTCAAGTGAACTCATGGGGAAAACTCCGGGTTGCCTGTGCTGTACTTTATGCCAAAAGCAAATGGGGCTTGTGGCCGGGACTGCAAGTCCCTCCCAAAGCCCCACTTCAGTGACACGGCCTTTCAGGCCGCGTTTGCCCCTTGTCGATGCCGCGCTCTCACGCCGTTATCCCTGCTGGCCCATCAGATCGTCGAAGGAAACGGCCTTCTCGACGACCTTGGCCTGCTTCAGCACGAACTCCGTGACATTGTTCTCGATCACGATGGCTTCGACTTCGGCGAGGCGCTGCTTGTCGCCGTAGTACCAACGCACAACGTCAGCCGGCTTCTCGTAGCTCGCCGCCAACTCTTCCACGTGGCTCTTCACCTGCTCCGGCTTGGCATGCAGGTTGTTGCTGCGCACCAGTTCCGCGACCACGAGGCCAAGCCGAACTCGGCGCTCGGCCTGGGAACGGAACATGTCGTCGGGCACCGGAACCTTGTCGGCGTCCTTGATGCCGCGCTGCTTCAGGTCCGCGCGCGCGCCTTCGATCATGCGATCTACCTCGGACTGCACACTCGACCTGGGCAGGTCCAGCTCGGCCTTGCCCACCAGCGCGTCCATGACGGACTGCTTGTTCCTGGCCAACAGGCGGAACTTGACTTCGCGCTCCAGGTTCTTGCGAATGTCGGCCCGCAGCCCATCCACGGTCGCGTCGGCGATCCCCAGCGATTTCGCCAGGGCCTCGTTCACTTCCGGCAGGTTGGCCGCTTCGATCTTCTTGACGGTGACCATGAAGTCGGCCTGCTTGCCCGCCACATCCTTGCCGTGGTAGTCGGCAGGAAACGCGAGGGGAAAGGTCTTGCTCTCGCCTGCTTTCATGCCGCGCACGGCTTCCTCGAACTCCTTGAGCATCTGGCCTTCGCCGACCAGGAACTGGAAGTCGGAGGAAACGCCGCCCTGGAATGTCTCGCCGTCGATCTTGCCTTCGAAGTCGACCGTCACCCGGTCGCCATCCTGGGCGGCGGCGTCCTGCGCACGCTGGGCGAAGGTGCGGCGCTGCTTGCGCAGGATATCGAGCGTCTTGTCGATCGCGGAATCGTTCACCTCGGCGCTGAGCTTCTCGACTTCAGCTGTGGAAAGATCGCCGATCTTGACCTCGGGGAACACCTCGAACACCGCGTCGAACGCGAGCTGCCCTTCCGGGGACTGCTCCTTCTCGGTGATCTTGGGCTGGCCGGCCACGCGAAGCTTGGCCTCGTTGGCGGCTTGGGCGAACGCCTCGCCCACCTTGTCGTTCATCACCTCGTAGTGAACCGAATAGCCGTAGCGCTGGGCCACAACCGTCATCGGAACCTTGCCGGGGCGAAAGCCGTCCATCTTCACGGTGCGCGCCAGGCGCTTCAGGCGGGAATCGACTTCCGACTGGATGACGTTGACGGGCAACATCAGCGTCATCTTGCGTTCCAGCTTCTCAAGGGTTTCAACGGTCACGGCCATCATTGCTCTCTTTTTTTGCAGTAAAGGTGTTCTGGTGCGCGGGGGGGGACTCGAACCCCCACACCATTGCTGGCGTCAGGACCTAAACCTGGTGCGTCTACCAATTTCGCCACCCGCGCTTAAGCTCAAAGTCAAAGCGGGCGGCCGGATAACCCGACCGCCCGCCCTAATTCGGTCAACCCGGTATTTTAGACGGGAACGGGCGACGCACCCGCCAGGGAGGGCTCGGCGGGCGGGGCGTCCTCCCGCTTGACCCTGAACCAGGCGGCATACATTGCCGGCAAGGCCAGCAGCGTCAGCACCGTAGCGACGATCAGCCCGCCCATGATCGCCACGGCCATGGGGCCCCAGAAAACCGATCGCGACAGCGGGATCATGGCCAGCACGGCGGCTGCCGCCGTGAGCACGATCGGCCGCAGCCGGCGCACGGCGGATTCGACGATCGCGTCCCAGGCGGGCACGCCCCGGGCGCGATCCTGCTCGATCTGGTCGATGAGGATCACCGAATTGCGCTGGATCATGCCCATGAGCGCGATCACCCCCAGCAAGGCGACGAATCCGAATGGCCGTCCCAGCAGCAGCAAGGCGCCCGCCACACCGGCGATGCCCAGCGGTCCGGTGATGAACACCAGCATGGCGCGGCTGAAGCTGTGCAACTGCAGCATAAGGAGCGTGAAGGTGATGAACAGCATGATGGGCACGCCCGCCGAGATGGACGATGTTCCCTTGGAGCTCTCCTCCACCGCGCCGGCCACCTGGATCTGGTAGCCCAGCGGCCACTTCTTCTCCAGCGCCTTCAGCTGCGGCAACAACTCGTCGGTCACCGTGGCGCCCTGCATTCCCTCGACCATGTCGCCTTGCACGGTGATCGCATAGTCGCGGTTCTCGCGCCACATCACGCCCGGCTCCCAGCTGAACACCGGCTTTGCGATCTGCGTGAGCGGAATGGATTTGCCCGAAGCCGTCGGCAGGTAGGCGTTGCCGAGGTCGGTGATGGCGTTGCGCTCGTCCAGCGGCTGGCGCAGCACGATGTCGATCAATTTGTCGCCTTCGCGGTACTGGCCCACGTTGGTGCCCGACAGGATGGTCTTGGCGGCCTGGGCGATGGACTGGCTGGTCACGCCCAGCGCGCGGGCCTTGGACTGGTCCACCTCCAGGCGCAGCACCTTGACCGACTCGTTCCAGTTGTCGTTCACGCCTCGCGTGTTCGGGCTGGCGCGCATGACCGCCTTGACCTCGTCGGCGCGCTCGCGCAGTCCGATGGGGTCGGGACCGACCACGCGGAACTGCACCGGGTACGGGATCGGCGGGCCGTTGGGCAGCAGCTTGACGCGTCCGCGCACTTCCGGAAATTCCTGCGCAAGGAGGGCGGGAAGTTTCACTCGCAGCGTTTCGCGCACTTTCAAATCCACGGGCAGCACAATGAACTGGGAAACATTGGTCTGGGGAAAAACCTGGTCGAGCGGCAGGTAGAAACGCGGCACGCCCGAACCCACCCAGGTGCTCACGGAGGTCACGCCCGCTTCGCCGCGCAGGCGCTGTTCCACCCGCTTGGTGACCTCTTCGTTGGCGGCGAACGAGGTCCCTTCCGGGAACCAGACGTCCACCATGATCTCGGGCCGGCTGGAATCCGGGAAGAACTGCTGCTGCACCTTGCCCATGCCGACGATGCCCAGCGCGAACGTAAGCACCGTGGCGCCGATGGTGATCCAGCGATGTTCCACGCACCAATCGACGGTGCGCCGGAACGTGCGGTAGAACGGCGTGTCGAAATGCTCGTGATGGTCGGGCTCCGCCGGGGTGGGTCCAACCGTGGAAGGACGCGAGGCTTTGGCCTCGCGTTTATCCGTCAACAATATCGTGCCAAGGTACGGGACGAAATACACCGACACCAGCCAGCTCAACACCAAAGCGATCACGGTGACCGCGAAGATGGCGAACGTGTACTCGCCCACCGTGGACTTTGCCATGCCGATCGGCAGGAATCCCGCGGCCGTGATCAGCGTGCCCGTGAGCATCGGCATGGCGGTGATCTCGTAGGCGAACGTCGCGGCGCGCACCTTGTCATAGCCCTCCTCCATCTTGCGCACCATCATCTCCACGGCAATGATCGCGTCATCGACCAGCAGGCCCAGCGCGATGATGAGCGAGCCCAGCGAGATCTTGTGCAGGCCGATGCCCCAGTAGTCCATCGCCAGGAAAGTCACCGCCAGCACCAGCGGTATCGTGATGCCCACGACCAGGCCCGGCCGCATATCCACGTAGTAGCGCTTCCACAGCGGCAGCATGGCCGCGTCGGGGCGCTTGTGCAGCCCCAGGGCGATGAAGCTCACCGCCAGCACGATGAGCACGGCTTCGATCAGCGTACGGACAAATTCGTTGACGGAGTTGGCCACGGCGCGGGGCTGGTCCTGGATCTGCACCAGCTTGATGCCGGCCGGAAGCCCGTCCTCGATCCGGTTAAACGTCGTCTTGAGCGATTGTCCGAGGCGGATGATGTCGCCGCCCTTGGCCATGGAAACGCCCAGGGCGATGACTTCCTTGCCCTGGTGACGCACCTTGACCGCCGGCGGATCGGCGTAGCCGCGCTTGATCTCCGCGATGTCCCCCAGGCGCAACTGGTTGCCCGAGGACCCGCGTATCGGCATTGCGCGCAGTTCCTCCACGGCCTCGAACTGGCCGCCGACCCGAACCTGGACCACGTCCAGCGGCGTCTGCACGGCTCCTGCGGACTCCACCGCATTCTGCTGGCTCAACTGCTGCAATACCTGCGTCAAATCCAGCCCGAGCTGCGCCAGGCGTTTCTGCGAGATCTCGACGTAGAGCTTCTCGTCCTGGACGCCGAACAGTTCGACCTTGGCAACATCCTGCACACGCAGCAGCTGCTGGCGCACATCGTCGGCGAAGGCCTTGAGTTCCGCGTAGTTGAATCCGTCCGACTCCAGCGCGTAGATCACGCCATAAACGTCGCCGAAATCGTCATTGAAGAAAGGCCCCTGGATGCCGCCGGGCAGCTGGAACCGCATGTCGCCGATCTTCTTGCGCACCGTGTACCAGACATTGGCCACGTCGCCGGGCTTGGACGAATCCTTGATCTGGAAAATGATCTGCGATTCGCCCGGCTTGGAGTAGCTGCGTATCTTGTCGGCATAAGGCGCCTCCTGCAGCGCCCGCTCGATCTTGTCGGTGACCTGCTCGGCGACCTGCTGCGCCGTCGCGCCCGGCCAGTAGGTGCGAACCACCATGGCGCGGAAGGTGAAAGGCGGGTCCTCGTCCTGGCCAAGCTGGAAGTACGAAGCGAAGCCCAGCAGCATCAGCACCACCATCAGGTAGCGCGTGAGCGCCGGGTGATCGAGCGCCCATCTGGAGAGGTTGAAACCTTCTTTGGGTTGTGCCTGCGTCATGTCCGGCTCACTTCGCGGCGGGCTGCGCCGCGGGCGCCTGGGCGACCGCGTGGGTTGCAGCCACCTTGGCCTGGTAGATCACGACTTTCTGGCCGGCGGAGAGCACGTGCACCCCGGCCGACACCACCAGCATGCCGGGCTGAAGCCCCGACGAGATCACGGCCTCGTTGCCGTCCGCGGTGGCAATCTGAACCGGCTGGGACTGGAGTGTCATCGAGGCCTTGTCCAGCACCCAGACCGCCGTGCCCGCCCCTTCCTTGCGTAACGCGCTGGTGGGCAGCTTGATGACGGGCGTGCCGGCATGGCTCAATGCCTGCGGCGACACGTAAGCCGTCGCTCCGAGCGCCGGCATTGCGGATGCATCCAGGGACACTTTGACCGGGTAGGTCCGCGTCGCGGGGTCGGCGCTGGCGGCGACTTCACGCACCTTCCCGGCGAGGGCCGTGCCGTCGGACCAGATGCGCACCGCCACTGCGGAACCCGGCTTGATCGCCGCCACCTTGTCCTCCGGCACCGAGAACACGACGTCGCGCGCGCCATCCTGTGCGATCCGCACGACGGGCGTCCCGGCGCTGACGACTTGCCCCGGCTCGGCCTCGACCGCGGTGACCACACCGGAAACGTCGGCAACAAGATGGGTATAGCCCGCCTGATTGCCCTGCGAGGCGAGCTGCGCCCTGGCCTGGTCGACCTGCGCCTGGGCTGCCTTGAGATTGGTTTCGCGGCGTTCAAGTTCGGCGCCGCTGATGAAGTTCTGGTCCTTGAGGGCGGCGAACCGCTTGAAATCCGCGGCAGCCAGGTCGCGGTTGGTGCTGGCCGCGGCCACCTGCGCCCGAGCCGCGTCCGCGGCCAGCTGGTAATCGCGGGGATCGAGCTGGGCCAGCACCTGGCCGGCTTTCACCTGCTGGCCGAGTTCGGCCTGGCGCTTCACGATCTTGCCGGCCACCCTGAAACCCAGCCGGGATTCCACCCGCGGGCGGACCTCACCCGCGAACTCATAGCCCGACTTGATGGTTTCGACCCCGACAGCCATCACCTTGACCGAGCGCACCGGCTCTTGGGGCACTTCGCTTTTGGAGCACGCCACCATCATCAGCGAAGCAGCAAGAGCAAGCGGGAGCAAGGCGCGCGAATGGCGAACTGAAAGCACTGAAGTCATGACAAACCTAAGCTAAAAGTAACTAACTACAATCACTAATGACTGACCGGTTAGTAATCTAGGATAATTGCCTAGGCTTGTCAAGCGACAATCCGCAGGCCAACGACATGCTTGCCACCCCCCGATCCGCCCCCGAGATGCTGGCGCTGCTGCGCGGCGTGTCGCGTTCCTTCTATCTTTCCATCCGCTTGTTGCCGGCGCCTTTGCGGCGCCCGATCGCGGTGGCGTACCTGCTTGCGCGCGCGGCGGACACGCTCGCGGACACCGGGGACCTGCCTGCGGGCGAGCGGCAAGCCGTGCTCCAGAAATGGGCCAGCGCAGTGGCGGGCGGCGCCGGCGCGTCGGCTGCCTCTGAACTGGCCGCCATGTTCGCGCCACTGCAACACGACGACGCGGAGCGCAAGCTCATCATGGCACTGCCGCTGTGCCTGTCCTGGCTCGACGAGCTGGCCGCGCCGGACCGCGACGATGTCCGCGCGGTCCTTCACCACATCACGGACGGCCAGGCACTGGACATCGAGCGCTTCACGAGCGGTAAAACACCCAGCGCGCTGGAATCGGCCGCGCAACTGCACGAATACACCTACCTCGTCGCGGGCTGCGTGGGCGAATTCTGGACGGATCTGTGCGCACGTCACGTTCCCGGTTTTGCGAGGCTGCCGCTGCGGCAGATGCGTGAACTGGGGCGGGGATTCGGCGTGGCGCTGCAACTGGTCAATATCCTGCGCGATGCCGGTCCGGACCTGGCCGCCGGGCGGTGCTACTTTCCCGCCGGCGAACTGGCGGCCGCGGGCCTCGCGCCGGAAGACATATTGCGCGAACCCGCTCGCTTCGAAGCCGTCTGGCACCGGTGGCAAGTGCAAGCCGGGCAAGGCCTGGAGCTGGGCATGCGCTACGCCGATGCGGTGAACAACCGGCGCGTGCGCGCGGCCTGCGCCATTCCCGCCTTGCTGGCTGCCCGCACGCTGGCGCTGATGCGGGCTGCGGGTTCGGCGCGGCTGCAGCACAAGGTGAAAGTGCCTCGCCACGAAGTTCGCGCCATCCTGGCGCGCCTGGCCGTGACACTCGCGGGCCGAGCCCCGCTGCAGTCGTCGTTTGCCCGCCTGCGATGGGACAATCCCGGCCCATGACACCGCAAGAGTACGTGCAGGAGAAAGCCGCTGCCTCGGGGAGCAGCTTCTATTACGCCTTTCTGTTCCTGCCCAAGCCGCGCCGCGCCGCCATCACCGCCTTCTATGCGTTCTGCCGCGAGGTCGACGACGTCGTGGACGAAGTCAGCGACCCTTCGATTGCCCGGACGAAGCTGGCGTGGTGGCGGGCCGAAGTCGCCAAGTCGTTCCGTGGCGAGCCCAGCCACCCCGTCATGAAGGCCCTGATGCCCTGCGCAGCCGGCTTCGGCATCGAAGAGCGCCAGTTGCATGCGGTGATCGAAGGCTGCCAGATGGACCTGGAGCAGACCCGCTACCTGGACTTCCCCGGCCTGGAGCGTTACTGTCATCTGGTCGCGGGTGTGGTGGGCGAAGTCGCGGCGCGCATCTTCGGGCAATGCGACTGCGCGACCACGGGCTACGCGCACAAGCTGGGCCTGGCCTTCCAGCTCACCAACATCATCCGGGACGTCGGCGACGACGCCCTGCGCGGGCGCATCTACATCCCCGTGAACGAGCTCCAGCAGTTCGACGTCAAGGCGCACGAGATCCTCAATCGCAAGTATTCCGATCGATTCCTCGCGCTCATGACGTTCCAGGCCGAGCGCACGCAGCGCCTGTACGACGAGGCCCTGGCCTTGCTGCCCGCCGCCGACCGGCGCAGCCAGAAGCCGGGTTTGATGATGGCCAGCATCTACCGCACCTTGCTGCGCGAGATCCAGGGCGATGGCTTCCAGGTGCTGCACCAGCGCGTGAGCCTCACGCCGCTTAGAAAGTTCTGGCTGGCGTGGAAGGTGCAGGCCTTGGGCAGGCTGTAGGCCTGCGCGGACAGACCTTTGCAGAGACACGGTGGCTCTCTACCGGTTGAGCCGCGACGCGAGGACTGTCCGGCGAAAATCAGGCGCTACGAAACAGCTCACACAGTTGCGTGAGGTCGGTGACCGTCACATGCGGCTTCGCCTCATGGGGCCACAAATGGTCCGCGCGGTTGAGCCATGCGGCCTGCATGCCTGCGTTCAAGGCCCCCAGTACATCCAGCGTCGCGTCATCGCCCACGTGCAGCACGTCGGCAGGCGTCACACCGACTGCGCCGGCGGCCGCGTGGAAGATGCGCGAATCGGGCTTGCCTGCCCCGAACTCGCGCGCCGATATGGCGGCGCGGAAATAAGAAGCCAGGCCGACCCGCTCCAGGTCGGCGTTCCCATTGGACAAGCTGACCAGCGGAAAGCGCGCCGACAGAAACTCGAGTGACGGCCGGGCGTCGTCGAACAAGGTTACACGCTGGCGTTCGGCGAAGAAAACTTCGAAGGCCTGGTCCGCCAGCAGCGGATTCTCACCGGCGCGATAAAGCGCCAGGCGGATCGACTCACGGCGCAGGGCGCTCAAATCGTGCTTCAGCTCGGGCCGGTTGGCCGCCATGTGATCGCGAATCTCCCGCAGCGCCGACGGGCTCGAGAAAAGCGCGGCGGCCATGGGCGCATGCACCCCCATCCACTCGTGCAGCACCTTTTCAGCTCTTTCGATGATCGGCCAGATGGGCCACAGCGTGTCGTCAAGGTCGAGCGAGATGGCCTTGACTCTCGGTATATCCAGCATCATGAGCGAACGTGGGGGTCCATTCAGTGAGAATACCTCATGCTCTCCTCGCTTCCCTTTAGAAAAGAACCTGAATTCACCCACGGTACGGCGCCGCACACGGCCGTGCTCTACTGCAATCTCGGCACGCCCGACGAGCCCACGCCCGCGGCGGTGCGGCGGTACCTGGCGGAGTTCCTCGCCGATCCGCGCGTGGTCGAAATTCCGCGCGCGGCCTGGCTGCCGCTGCTCCACGGCATCATCCTGCCGCTGCGCTCGGGCAAGTCCGCCGCGAAATACGCAACGATCTGGACACCCGACGGGTCGCCGCTGAAGTTGTGGACCGAGAAGCAGGCCAAGCTGCTGCAGGGCTGGTTGGGCGAGCAGGGCCTGCGCGTCCCGGTTCGCTACGCGATGCGCTACGGGAATCCTTCGATTGCTTCGCAGCTGGACGCGTTGAAGTCCGACGGCGCCACGCGCATCCTGGTCCTGCCGGCCTATCCCCAGTATTCCGGCACCACCACCGCCAGCGTGGTGGACGCGGTGGCGTCGTGGGCAGCCGGCATCCGCCACTTGCCCGAGATTCGTTTCGTCAATCACTACCACGACGATCGCGGCTACATCCAGGCCATCTTGCGCCGCGTCGAGCGCTACTGGCGCGAGCACGGGCGCGGCGAACACCTGGTCATGAGCTTTCACGGCGTACCAGAACGCACCCTGCACCTTGGGGATCCCTACCACTGCCAGTGCCAGAAGACGGCACGGTTGCTGGCCACGCAGCTGCGCCTGGAGACAGACCAGTACACCGTGGCTTTCCAGTCGCGGTTCGGCAAGGCCAGGTGGCTGCAACCCTACACCGAGCCGAGCTTGCGCGCCCTTGCCGCACGGGGTGTCGCGCGGGTCGACGTTGTCTGCCCGGGCTTCACCGGCGACTGCCTGGAAACCCTGGAAGAAATCGCGCAGGAGGGGCGCCAGGCCTTCCTCACTTCGGGCGGCAAGGACTTCCACTACATCCCCTGCCTGAACGACGAGGCGGCCTGGATCGTGGCCCTGGGAAACGTGGCGCGGCAGCACCTCGCGGGCTGGCCCGCCGGCGAGCCGGCCGACCCGCAGGCGCTGGCGCAATCCCGCGACGCAGCGGTGGCTAAGGGAGCGCCGCGGTAGCGGGGCTGGTGGAAGCGGCCGGCTGCGCCGCTTCGTGCCGATCGATGAACGCCGCCACCAGGTTCAGCTGTTCGGGCACGTTCAAGGCGGGCGCATGACCGCAACCGGCCACCTCGACGACACGCGCAAGACTGAGGCGTCCGGGACCGCGGCGCAACATTTCATCGGTGGCGTCGCGCAGGACGAGGTCGGAGTGCTCACCGCGCAGGCACAGCACGGGGACCTCGATCGCGTCGTAGTGCGCCCACAGTTCGTAGTCGTTCGGGTGATCGATGAACTGGCGCACCATGGCCGGGTCGTAGTGCGGGGTCACACGGCCGTCCGGCAACCGCCGCGTCGACGTTTCGGTCAGGCGCCGCCACTGCGCATCGCTCAGCCAGCCGTATGGCTTGTAGACCTCGCGGAAAAAAGCCTCCAGTTCGGCGATGGTGTCGAAGGCTGGGGGGTTGCCGGCATAGGCGCGGATGCGGGCGAGCGCGGCGTCGGCCAACCGCGGCGCGCTGTCGTTGACCACCAGGCTCTTGATGCGTCCCTTGAGCTCGGGCAGCACCAGCCCGCCCGCGCAGACCGTGCCGATCGCGCCGCCCATCGAGGTGCCGACCCAATGGGCCTGGCCGATGCCCAGGCGGTCGAACAGGCCGGCGGCCAGCTTCGCATAAAAAGCCAGGGTGTATTCGTTGCCCGGGTCAGGGCTCCATTGGCTCAGGCCCCGTCCCAGGGTGTCGGGGCAGATCACGCGGTATCGGCCGGAAAGATGCTCCGCGAGTTCATCCATGTCGCGGCCGGTGCGTGCGAGGCCGTGCCAGGCGACCACGGTGCTGCTGTGTTGGGCGCCCCACTCGGTGTAGTGAATCTCGCGGCCGGCGCAGGTGGCGTAGCGTGAGCTGTACTTCATGATGGACCCCTTCGTGCCTGTTTTGCCTGCAAGCGCTACTTCAGCAGCTTGCCGGTGCTTCCAATGACGGTGACCTCGACAAAGCGCGATCCCACGCGGTTGCCGGGCGAGTAGCCCACATTGACGCCGCCCAGGTCGAAGTTGTTCAAGCCTTCCAGCGCCATCTGCTGGCCGGTGGTCGCCAGCACCCCCGAAAGGGGCGCCACCTGGGCAATGGTGATGTCCGCGATAGCGAGCGGCCCGAACAGGGCCAGGGCCAGGGCCAGGCCCGCGGCGCGACTGCGGCCCAACCATTTCCATTCATTCATGAGTCAACTCCGGTACTGCTTTGGAAGTCCCTGAAATCTGTTGGCGGCGGTGACCGCAGGCGCGGCGCCGGCCGCGCCGGCCTTGAAATGCGAATGACGGCGGGGAGTGATCGACACAAATTCAGGCGCGTTGCCGCATGGCGCGAAGCCGCCCCACCACGCCCGTGGGAAAGTAATAGACCGACAGCACGAAGAGCAATCCCAGCCACAGCAGCCAGCGATCGGGCGAGAGCAGCGCCGACAGCCAGGGCAGGCCGGAAGCGGTGTCGCTGCCGAGCCTGAGCAAGTCCTGCAGGTAGCTCTGGGCGATGACGAAGACGCCCGAGCCGATGGCCGCCCCGTAGATGGTGCCCATTCCGCCAATGACCACGATCAGCAGGACGTCCAGCATGATTTCGAAGGAAAGGGATGTGTCCGGCCCGTTGTAGCGAAGCCAGATCGCAAGCATCGCGCCCGCCACGGTGGCGAACAGCGCCGACAGGATGCTCGACGTGGTGCGGTAGACAACCACCCGGTAGCCGATCGCTTCGGCCCGGAACTCGTTCTCGCGGATCGCCTGCAGCACGCGCCCGAATGGCGAGTTGACGATGCGCAGCATGGCCAGCAGCAGCGCGAGCGCCGTGAAGAACAACAGGTAGTAGCAGATCAGCCGGCCGTCGAGCATGACGCCCAGGAACGGCGTCTCGGACATCTGATAGCCCGGCGACAGCACCTCGGGCATCTTGAACGTGAGCCCGTCCTCGCCGCCAGTGACTTCCGACAGCTGGGACGCCAGCGTCTGGAACGCCGCCGCAACGGCCAGCGTGATCATCGAAAAGAAGATCGCCCGCACCCGCAAGGAGAACAGGCCGACGAGCAGCGCCAGCACGAAGGACAGGGCGAGCGCGGCCGCCAGGCCGGTGGCGATGGCCGGCCAGCCCGGGCCCATTCGCGTGGACGCGATGGCGATGCCGTAAGCGCCGATGCCGAAGAACATGGTGTGGGCGAAACTCACGATCCCGGTGTAGCCCAGCAGCAGGTCGAAGCTCGCCACGAGCACCACGAACACCAGGATCTTGGCCGCCACGTTGAGCGCCTTCACGCCCGGGAAGATGAAAGGCATGAAGGCCAGCGCCAGCAGCAGGCCGACCAGCACCACGGCCAGGATGCGGTTGCGGGGGAAATCGTTCGAAAGAAGTCGCGTCAGCATATTCTTGGTTTACTTGCTCAGCGCGTAGACGCCCTGGGGCCGCCACAGCAGGATGGCCATCATCAGCGCGATGTTGGAGAACAGCGCCGCCTTGGGGACGAGGAAGCCGGTGTAGTTGGCCATCAGGCCCACCAGCAACGCCCCGATCAGTGCGCCGGTGGTCGAACCCAGCCCGCCGATGATCAGCACGATGAAGATGAGCACATTGACCTGGGCGCCCATCTGCGGGATGACGTTCTGCTGGTACAGGCCCCACATCACCCCGCCCAGGCCCGCCAGGGCGCTGCCGACGACGAAGACGCCGATGAAAAGCACCTTGATGCGATAGCCGAGCGACTCGACCATTTCGCGGTCCTGCACCCCGGCGCGGATCAGGAGGCCGATCTTGGTATGAGTCAGCACCCACAGCAGGACGCCGAACACGACCAGCCCCACCACGACGGCGATGACGCGGTATTTTTCGACCGCGGCATCGCCCAGCAGGATGGTTCCACGCATGCCCTGCGGCAGGGGCAGCGGAATCTGCAGCGGGCCCCAGATCACCTTGATCAGCTCCTCGCCGATGATCATCCCGCCCATCGTGATGAGGATCTGCTTGAGGTGGTTTCCATACACCGGCCGAACGATGAAGCGCTCGAACGCCAGGCCGACCGCGCCGGCGACGAGCATCGCGACGATCATGGCCGGAAGCACGGCCATCATGTTGCGCCACAGGCTCTCCGACGACGTGTAGTCGCCCATGCTGCCCAGCACCGTGGTGGCAACGAAAGCCCCGAGCGCGATGAACACGCCGTGACCGAAGTTCAGCACGTCCATCAGGCCGAACACCAGCGTGAGGCCCGAGGCGATGACGAAAATGATCATGCCCATGGCCAGGCCTGCGACCGTGAGCGTGACCCAGGTCGAGCCCGAACCGATGAACGGCAGCACGAGCAGCGCCAGCGCCGGCACCAGGGCCATCGGTTTCCAGTCGAAATCTTTCATGAATCCCCCCACGCTTGTCACTTCGTGTCCTGCGCTGCCCCCCGAGGGGGCCCTCCCGCCTTGGAGCGGTCCTGCGTCGGTCGTCTTCATATCGCCAACCCCAGCAGCGAATGCTGCAAGGCCCCGTCTTCGGCCAGCTCCTTCATCGACCCGGCATGGACGACCACGCCGTTGTCCATGACGGCGACGCTGTCCCCCAGCCGCTTGGCGAAATTGATGTTCTGCTCGACCAGCAGGATGGTGACGCCGCTGGCCTTGAGCTGGGCGAATGCGTCGATCATGTTGTTGATGATCGCGGGCGCCAGGCCCTTGCTCGGCTCGTCGATCAGCAGCAGCTCGCGCGGCTCCACGATCGCGCGTGCCACCGCCAGCATCTGTTTTTGCCCGCCGGAGAGCTTGCCCGCCGGATGGTTCCAGAACTTTTCGACCGCGGGGAACAGCGAAAAGATCCACTTCAGTCGCGCTTCGTCCATCTGTGCGGCGTTGCGGGCCGACCGCGCGGCCAGCAGCATGTTCTCCTGCACCGTGAGGTCGGCGAAGATGCCCATGCTCTCGGGGACATAGGCCACGTTCATCGACGCGATTTCCGGCGTCGCGAGGCTTGTGATGTCGCGCCCGTTGAAGGCGATGGCCCCCTGGGACGCTCGCCACAGGCCCATGATGGTGCGCAGCGTGGTGGTCTTGCCGGCGCCATTGCGGCCCAGCAGCATGGTGAGCTTGCCGCGCGGCACGGACAGGTCCACGCCATGCAGGATGTGGTAGGCGCCGATGTGCGTGTGCACGCCGGAAAGTTCGAGCAGGTTCGCTTTCATGGCTGCTCTCCCCTTTCCCTTCGAGGGGAAACGCCGGGATGGGGGGGCGTCCCATCCTGCGCGGAAGCGTTCTGGGCGGCAACGCCCAGATAAGCTTCCTGCACGATCGGCGAAGCGATGACTTCGGCCGGCGCGCCATCGGCGACCAACGTGCCGTTGTGCAGCACGATGATGCGGTCGGCCAGTTCGCGCACGACGTCCATCTTGTGCTCCACGAGCAGGATGGTCTTGCGCGGGTCCTCCTTGAGCTTGCGGATCAGGTTCAGGATGACCGGGGCTTCGGCTGCGTTCATGCCCGCCGTCGGCTCGTCGAACATGAACACCTGCGACTCCAGCGCCATCAACAGCGCCACTTCCAGCTTGCGCTGGTCGCCATGAGGAAGGTTCGCCACCAGTTCATTTTCCTTGTCGGCCAGCGCCACCGCCGCCAGGATCTCGTCGGCGCGCGCGATCAGGCCGCGGTGATCGCTCCAGACGCTCCACAGGTTCAGCCCGCGCCGGTGTCCGCCCTCGCGCGTGGCCTGCACCGCCAGCCGGATGTTCTCCAGCACGGTGAGGCGCGGGAACAGGTTGGTGAGCTGGAAGGCCCGGCCCAGTCCCGCGCGGGTGCGCTGCGATACCGAGAAGCCGGACAGGTCGCGCCCATCGAGCGTGACCTGCCCGGCGCTCGCCTTGAGCTGGCCTGAGATCAGGTTGAAGTAGGTCGTCTTTCCCGCGCCGTTCGGGCCGACGATGGCGGTGAGCGTGCCTGGCTGGAAAGCGCAGGTCACGGCATTCACCGCCACGTGGCCGCCGAAGCGGATGGTGAGGTCCCTGGTGGCGAGCAGGCTCATGATTCCTTTGTTGCTTGCGGGACAGATCTTCAGCTCTGTCCGCAACTGTTCAAGAACAAGTGCCGATCACGTAGTAATTCGTGCCGGTCTGCTTCAGCGTGGTTATCGTGAAGGTGTTCCACAGCCCCATGTACTGCGCCGATCCGTTGGCGTAGGTGTAGCCGCCGGACGTGTAAGCCCGGCCGGCCGTCGTGTGGGCGTAGTTCGAAGATGTGTAGCAGGTGGCGGTCGGCGGCGCCGTGCCGGTGGTGGTGCCGCTGGCGGCCGCGGAAGCCGCACTTTCAGCGCCATTGCCGTCCACTGACTTGACGGTCCATGAATAGGTGGTGCCGGCCGCAAGGCCCGTGTCCGTGTAGTTCGTCACGGTGACGCCAAGCGCATTGACCTTGTTGCCGCCCCGATAGACGTTGTAGCTCGCGGCGCCGGTCACGCCGTTCCACGTGATGTTCATCGTGGTCGTCGTAGCGCCGGAAGTCGACACGCCAGTGGGCGCGGGCAGCGTGGAGGCCGGGGTGCCGCTGGACAATTGGTCGACCATGGCCTTCACCGCCACCATCTGCGGGCCCGACTTCTTCGCGTAATTGACGCTGTCGTAGCCCCACCAGTCCCAGCAGCTGTTGGTGGCCGCGGTGCTGGTCTGCGGGTACAGCATGATGATCTTGTTGGTGTCGCCCCAGCGGTTGTAGCCCGTGCTGCGCACGTACTTGTCACCAACGAGGGTGTAGTTCTGCTGGCAGCCGTGGAACACCACATGGACGCGGCACTGCTGGCCACCGCTGCATGCGGAGGGAATGTAGGCCCATCCCGTCGGGGACATGCCGTGGTTGGTGATGAACTGGCTCTGGTTGAACTCGACGAAGTTGCCGGCGGGCAAGGCATTGGGGTTGCGGGCATTCAGCGGCCCGTAGATCTGCTGCAGGATGGCGCCGGCCAGGTCGAAATTGCAATCGTTGATGTACGGACTGGCCTTGGTCGAGCAGGCGCTGCCGAAGTCATCGGTGATCATCGCGTGCTCGGCGGCGATGTCCTTCTTGTAGATCACGTTGGCCGTGGGCACGAAGCTGTTGTAGTAGGTCTTGAGCGCGTCCATCACGCCGGGCTTGACGGTGCTGTCCAGCGAACCGGAGAAAAGGTACACCTTGGACTGCTGCATGTTCGCCACGGGGTCGATGAGGCCTTGCGACGCCCAGTTGTTCGTGGTGCTGACCAGCGTGCTGGTGGGTATGCCCGCCGGACTGGCCATGCACCGGCCCGTGGCGTTGGTGATGGAACCCTCGGCGCAATAGAACGGTCCGCCGGCGACGACGCCGACGCCCTTCTTGAAGGTTCCGGAGTAAGCCACGTGCATCTGGACGGCCATGAAGCCGCCGGACGACAGCCCGGACACGCTGGTCTGGGTCTTGTCCACGTTGAGCTTGGGCAGGTCCACCGCGGCGAAGGCGGTACCTGATGCGAGAGCCGCGACGGCGGCGACGGTGCGAAGCAATCTGAAAGTCATCGAGTGTCTCCTATGGCTGTTGACGAAAGCACAACCCCTCCCCCCGTGTGACCCGGGAGTTAGAACCTCTGGAAGGAGCCAGGGCTGGAGGCCCCGGCTTCTACGCCGCTATCGCTTGTTGCGGATAGGCACGTTCATTTCGGATGGCATGATTTCCTTCACGAGGTGAAGGTCCGCCATCGCGCCCTGCCTGGCGCCGGGCGCCACGCGGAAGTGATACATCGACTGCATGGCCTGGTGGTCTTCCTTGCGGAAGGTCATCTGGCCCTTGGGCGTGTCGAAGCTCATGCCCTCCATCGCGGCGATTAGCTTGTCGGTGCCGGTGTCGCCACCGGTCTTTTTCAGCGCCGAGACGACAGCCATCGCGGCGGAGAAGCCGCCGGCCGTGAAGAAGTCGGGCGGGCTCTTGAAGCGCTGGTAGTGGTTGGTGACAAGCCACAGGTTGGTCTGGTTCTTGGCAAAGCCGAAGTAGTAGTAGCTGGCGCCTTCCATGCCCGGGAACTGGTTGTAGGCGACCATGGCCGGCAGGATGTTGCCGCCGGTGGCGATCTCGATGCCGTAGCGCTTCAGGTCGAGGTCGGCGATCTTGAACGGGTTGCCGGCGCCGGCCCAGACGATCCAGATCACCTTGCGGCCCGGCTGGTCCTTCAGCTTGTCGATCAGGCGCTGGGCGCCCGCCGTGAAGTCGGTTGTGTTGGCGGGCAGGTACTCCTCGTGGACGATCTTGGCGGCCTTGATCGACTCCTTGAAGGCCTTCACGCCGTCGCGCCCGAACGCATAGTCCTGCGCCAGGGTGGCGATGGTGACGCCCTGCTTGTCCAGCGCGACGGCGTTGGAAATTGCATCCTGCGAACTGTTGCGCCCGGTGCGGAAGATGTACTTGTTCCACTTGTCGCCCGTGATCGAATCGGCCACCGCCGGCTCGACCAGCAGGATCTTCTTGTATTCCTCGGCCACAGGCAGCATCGCCAGCGCCACGCCCGACGAAGTCGGGCCCACGGCGAGGTCGACCTTGTCGTCGGAATAGGCCGTGGCCAGCAGCGACTTGCCCAGGTCGGGCTTGCCCTGGTCGTCCTTCTCGATCACGGTGATCTTGCGGCCGTTCACGGTCATGGTGCCGTTGGTGGCGTATTCCAGGCCCATCATCAATCCGGTGGCCGTCTGCTTGCCGTAGGCCTCGAGCGGTCCGGTACGGCTGTAGATGTGGGCGATCTTGATGTCCTTGGCCTGGGCGAACGCCTGGGGCAAGGTGAGTGCGGAAGCTGCGAGCGCGGCGAGCGCAACCCAGGTGCGACGTTGCATGGAAATGTCTCCTTGTAATAACTGCCTGTCAGAAGCGATACAGCACGTGGCGTGCCAACAGCCGCGCCATTGATTCGTAAGCCAATTTTGCGCAGGCAAGGTGCGATTGCCCATGTTTCAGACACTATATGCCTGAAATTCAGGCGTCTGCGCGAAAATCAGACATCGATTCCAACCGCTCATAGAGCTTGGCACGTGATATCCCGAGCAGCTTTGCTGCGGCCAGCTTGTTGCCGCCGGTGGCCGAAAGCGCCGCGTCGATGGCCTGGCGCTCCAGCTCGGCCACCTGCTGCGCCAGCGGCCGCAATGCCCCAGGCGCCGCTGCGGCCGGCACGGCGGGCACCGGCGCTGCGATCTGCTTGATGCCGGCTTCACGGAATACTTCCTCGAGATGGCGCACTTCGATGTGGTGCGAATCGCTGCGCATGGCCGCCTGCTCCAGCACATTGCGCAGCTCGCGGATGTTGCCGCGCCAGTTCTGCGCCGCCAGCAGCGCCACCGCGTCGCCACTCAGCTCGGGCGGGGCGGAGCCGCTGCGCAGTGCCATGTCCTCCGCCAGCACTTCCACCAGCGAGGGAATGTCGGGCCGCCGCTCGCGCAGGGGCGGCACCCGGATCGGCAGCACGTTGAGGCGGTAGTAAAGATCCTCGCGGAACTTGCCCTCTCGCACCAGCGATGCGAGATCGCGCGAAGTGGCGGCGATGACGCGGGCATCGAACGGCACCACCTTGTTCGACCCCAGCGGTTCGATCTCGCCTTCCTGCAAAGCGCGCAGCAGTTTGGGCTGCAGGCTGGGCGGCATGTCGCCGATTTCGTCGAGGAACAGCGTCCCGCCATCGGCCAGCTTGAATTTGCCCTCGCGCCCCCTGCGATCGGCGCCGGTGTAGGCGCCGGGCGCCACACCGAAGAATTCGGCCTCGAGCAGCGTATCGGGTACGGCCGCTATGTTCACGCTCACCAGCGGCCCCGCAGCCCGGCCCGAAGCGGCATGGATGGCGTGCGCGAGCAACTCCTTGCCGGTCCCGGTTTCGCCCAGCAGCAAAACGGGGCTGGACGACAGCGCGGCGCGCCGTGCCTGGCGCTTGACCTCCACCGCCGCCGGGCTGCCCCCGACGAAACTCGCCAGCGTGTACTTGGTGCGGCGCTGGCTCGCGAGCTCACGGCGGGCATCGTCGAGGTCGCGCTGCAAGTGCGCGAACTTGCTGATCAGCGGCTGCAGCGTGGTTTCGGGATGGTCGAACAGCACGATACCGATCGCCCCGATGAGTTTGCCGGTGTCTTCGTCACGCAGCGGCAGGCGGCTGACGACGAAAGTGCCGGCCTTGTTGGTCAGCAGGTCGATCAGGATCGCCTGGCCGGTTTCCAGCACGCGGCGCATCTGCGTGTTGGGCACCACGTCCTCGACCATGTGGCCCACGAACTGGTCGACCGACGAAAAGCCCAGTGCCGGCAGGAACCGCTTGTAGCCCTCGTTCACCCACACGATCCGGCCGGTGCGGTCGACCAGGAACATCCCCTGGCTGATGCTCGAAAAAAGCTGGAACATGGACCGCGCGGCCAGCTCCAGGATGCTCTGCGCGTCCAGCGGCAGGGCCTGGGCGGAAGGTGTCGTGGCGGACATCGGTACTGCGTGCCGTGGGAACGTCAATGGCCCAGTATCTTGGCCAGAAAATCGCGGCTGCGTTCGGTCTGCGGGGTGTTGAAGAAGTCGTGAGGGTTGCTGCGCTCGACGATCTGGCCTTCATCCATGAACACCACGCTGTCGGCCACGGCCTTGGCAAAGCCCATTTCATGGGTGACGCACACCATGGTGATGCCCTGGCCGGCCAGCTCGATCATGACGTCCAGCACCTCCTTGATCATCTCCGGATCAAGCGCCGAAGTCGGCTCGTCGAACAGCATGATCTTGGGCGTGAGGCACAGCGCGCGGGCGATGGCCACCCGCTGCTGCTGGCCCCCCGACAGCTGCAAGGGATATTTGTGCGCCTGCTCGGCGATGCGGACGCGCTCGAGCTGCTGCATGGCCTTTTCCTGCGCCTCCTTCTTGGGCATCTTGTTCACCCAGATCGGCGAAAGCGTCAGGTTTTCCAGAACGGTGAGGTGGGGAAACAGGTTGAACTGCTGGAACACCATGCCCACTTTCTTGCGCACCGCATCCACCACCTTCACATCGTCGGCCATCTCCACGCCGTCCACGATCAGCCGGCCCTGCTGGTGTTCCTCCAGCCGGTTGATGCAGCGGATCAGGGTTGATTTGCCCGAGCCCGAGGGACCGCACACCACGATGCGCTCTCCGCGGCCCACCTGCAGGTCGATGTCGCGCAGCACATGGAAATTGTTGCCGTACCACTTGTTGACTTTGTCGAAGCTGATGATGGGGTCGGACATGGAAGTTTGGCTGGCGCTTGGCATGGCTCAGCGCCCTTTGCTCTTGTTGACCTGCTTTTCGACCCACTGGCTGTAGCGCGACATCGAGAAGCAGAAGATGAAATAGATGAGCGCGATGAAGAGGTAGCCCTGCAGCTTGAACGGCTTCCAGTTGGCGTCGGCATTGATCGCCATGTCGAGCGCGCCGGTCAGGTCGTACAGGCTGACGATGCTCACCAGCGAGGTATCCTTGAAAATCGAAATGAAGCTGTTGACGATGCTGGGCACCACCATGGCCAGCGCCTGCGGCAGCACGATCTTGCGCTGGATCTGCCAGTACGACAGGCCCAGCGTGGCCGCCGCCTCGATCTGGCCCTTGGGGATGGCCTGCAAGCCGCCGCGTATGACTTCCGCCAGATAAGCGGCGGCGAACAGCGTCATTCCCACCAGCACACGGATCAGCACGTCGATGGTCAGGCCCTGCGGCATGAACAGCGGAAACATGAACGAGGCCATGAACAGCACCGAAATCAGCGGCACACCGCGGATCAGCTCCACATAGAGGGTGCAGAAGACGCGGATGGCCGGCAAGTCGGAGCGCCGGCCCAGCGCCACCGCCAGCGCGATGGGAAACGCCATGAGGATGGACAGCGTGGCCAGCAAGATGGTGAGCGGCAAGCCGCCCCAGCGGTCGGTCTCGACCTTGGTCAGCCCCAGGGTGTTGCCATACATCAGGACGAAGAACACCGCGAGCACGACGACCCAAAGCACCGCCAGCCAGGGTTTCCACAAGGGCCGCGTGCAGCTGGCCACCAGCATGGCGAGCATCAGCGCGGTGGCCACCAGCGGCCGCCACTGCTCCCCGAAGGGGTAGCGGCCAAAGATGATCAGGCGGAACTTCTCGGCCACCACGCCCCAGCAGGCGCCCACGCCTTCGGCCGCGCGGCAGGCTTTCAGGTCCGGCGCCCACACGGCCTGCAGCAGCGACCAGTTGAGAAACTGAGGCACGAACCACAGCAGCAGCGCGCCCAGGACGATGGTGGAGCCCGCGGTTTTCCAGTCGCCGAACAGGTTGCGGCGCAGCCAGGCCGGCAGGCTCCGGCTGTCCGTGGGCGCCGGCCGCGCGGCAATCGGCTGGAAACTGGTGGCGCTCATGAAGCAGTTTCTCCGTTCAACGCTCTTTGATGGCCACGCGAGCGTTGTACCAATTCATGAAGGCCGAAGTCAGCAGCGACAAGGTGAGGTAGACCGCCATCACGATGGCGATGCATTCCACCGCGCGCCCGGTCTGGTTCATCGCCGTGTTGGCGATAGAGACCACGTCGGGATAGCCGATCGCCACCGCCAGCGATGAATTCTTGGTCAGGTTCAGGTACTGGTTGGTCATCGGCGGGATGACGACGCGCAAGGCCTGCGGCATCATCACCAGCCGGATATCCAGGCCCCGATCCAGCCCGAGCGCGGCGGCGGCTTCGCTCTGGCCGGCGGGCACTGACGCTATGCCCGAGCGCACCACTTCCGCGATGAAGGACGCGGTGTAGGTGGTCAAGCCGATCAGGAGGGCCAGGAATTCCGGCGTGAGGGCGCCGCCGTTTTCGACCGCGAACTCGCCCTTGACCGGCGAATCTACAAGAGTGGGCGCGCCGCCGGCCAGCCAGCCCAGCAGCCCGGCCGCGATCACGATCGCAACGGGCGCCCAGAACATGCTTGCCGCAATGCCGGTAGCCTCGAAGCGCTTCAACGCCCAGCGGCGGTACAGCCAGGCCAGGACCACGCCGGCCACCACGCCGCCGGCCGCCCAGGCCTGCCCCGCCTGCCATATCGGCACCGGGAAATTCACCCCGCCCTTGCTCAGGAAGAAGGGCCCGAATTTCCAGGCATCCTGGATAGAGGGCAGCATTTCGGTCAGCACCAGGTACCACATCAGCAGGTGCAAAAGGACCGGCACGTTGCGAAAGCACTCGACATAGGCTGCGCACAGGCCTCGCACCAGCGCATTGCGCGAGAACCGGCCCACGCCGACCAGGGTGCCCAGAACGGTGGCCAGAAAGATGCCCGCTACGGCGACCCGCAAGGTGTTGACGATGCCGACCAGGAAAGCCCGCCAGTACGATTCGGCGGAGTCGAACGCGAAGAGACTCTCGCCAATGGAAAACCCGGCCGATTGGCTCAGGAAATCAAAGCCGCTCTGAATGCCGCGCACCCGCATGTTGTGCAGGGTGTTGGACGCCAGAAACCAGATCACCAGGGCGATCACCGCGAAGGCGACGAGCTGGTAGACCAGGCCCCTGAAGGCGCGGCTGCGCCAGGACCACGGGCTCTTGCTGGGCGGGCTCCTGGTCGCCATCCGGACAGGTGCGCCGACTTTTAACGAATCGGGATGGCGTACATCAGGCCACCCTTGTTCCATTGATTATTGATCCCGCGCGGCAGGCCCAGCGCCGACTTCGGACCGACGTTGCGCTCGAAGATCTCGCCGTAATGGCCCGTGGCCTTGAGCGCGCGCGCCATCCAATCCTTGTCCAGGCCCAGCAGCTTGCCCGTGTCCTCTCCGGTGCCCAGGATGCGCTTGACGACCGGGTCCTGGCTGGATGTCTTGAGCTGGTCGACAGCGGCCTGGGTGATGTCGTATTCCTCGGCCTCGATCAGGCCGTAGATCACCCATTTGACGATTGCGAACCATTCGTCATCGCCGCGGCGCACCATCGGGCCCAGCGGCTCCTTGGACACCAGTTCGGACAGGATCACGTGGTCGGCGGGCGTGGTGGCCCCCTTGTTGCGGATGGACGCCAGTCCCGATGCATCGGTCGTGTACGAGATGCAGCGGCCCGCGAAATAGGCGGCGGTGGCGGCTTCTTCCTTTTCGAACACCACGGTCTTGATGTTGAGGTTGTTGGCCTTGGAGTAGTCGGTCAGGTTTTTCTCGGTGGTGGTGCCCGACTGCACGCAGACGGTCTGGTTCTTGAACTGCTTGGGGTTCTTGATGTTGCTCTTCTTGTGAACGATGAAGCCCTGGCCGTCGTAATAGGTGACCACGGTGCCGTGCAGGCCCAGGGATGCATCGCGCGTGAGCGTCAGCGTGGTGTTGCGCGAGAGCAGGTCGATCTCGCCGGACTGCAGCGCGGTGAACCGCTGCTGAGCCGTCAGCGGCACGTACTTGACCTTCTCGGGATCGCCGAGCACCGCGGCCGCCACGGCGCGGCAGACGTCCACATCCAGCCCGCCCCATTTGCCGTTGGAGTCGGCGGCCGAAAAGCCCGGCAGTCCCGTGTGGACGCCGCATACCAGTTGCCCCCGCGACTTGATTCCATCCAGCGTTTTGCCCGCCATCGCGGGCGCCGCGGCCATCAGGCCGCAAGCCGCAAGTGCCGCGGCCAACCATTGCTTGGTGAATCTGCTCATGGGGGGTGTCTCCTGGTGAAGGTATGGAATCGCAGAACAGGATACAGCCCGACTGACTACCCCTCGCCACCCACATCCACCATTGACACTGCGGGCTTTTTTGGGCAGCAATTACTACTTTCGCCGCTTCCAGGCGCGGACGAGCCGCGGCAATACGACGATCGCCACCGCCACGACGAGCAGCGCCAGGGACATGGGGCGCTGCAGGAAGACCATGAAGCTGCCCTCTCCGATCGACACCGCGTTGCGCAGCTGAGCCTCGGCGAGCGGTCCCAGGATCATGCCGACCACAACGGGCGCCGTCGGGAAATCGTAGCGCCGCATCAGCAGGCCGAACACGCCGATGCCCCACAGCAGCAACAGGTCGAAGGTGCTCTGGCGCATGCCGTAAGCCCCGACTGTCGCGAAGATCAGGATGCCGGCGTAGAGCTGGGGCTTGGGGATCTTCAGCAGCTGCACCCACAGCTTGACCATGGGCAGGTTCAGGATCAGCAGCATCACATTGCCCACGTAAAGCGAGGCGATCAGGGCCCACACCAGGGCGGCGGAGTTGGTAAACAGCTGCGGGCCCGGCTGGATGCCGTAATTCTGGAAGGCGCCCAGCATGATGGCGGTGGTGTTGGAAGTGGGGATGCCCAGCGTCAGCAGCGGGATAAGCGCCGCCGTGACGCTGGCGTTGTTGGCTGCCTCGGGCCCCGCAACGCCCTCGATCGCGCCCTGGTTGCCGAACTCAGCCAGGTTGTCGCCCTTGGCCAGCTTCTTCTCCATGGCATAGCTGAGAAAGGTCGGGATCTCGGTACCACCCGCGGGGATGCAGCCGAAAGGCGCGCCGATGGCCGTCCCGCGCAGCCAGGCTGGAATCGAGCGCCGCCAGTCGCGCGGGGTCATGTAGACCTTGCTCAAGGGGTTGCGCGCTTCGGCCGTGCGGCCTTCGTAGACCGCGGCGTACAGGACTTCGGCCACGGCGAACAGGCCGACCGCCACCAGCACGATCTCGATGCCGTCCAGCAGCTCGGGCTTGCCCAGCGTGTAGCGCGGTTGTCCCGAAATCTGGTCCAGCCCGACGCAGCCCACCGCCAGCCCCACCATCAGCGCCGCCATGCCCCGCAGCGTGCTCTTGCCCAGCACGGCGCTCACGGTAGTGAAGGCCAGCACCATCAGCATGAAGTATTCGGGCGGCCCCAGCTTGACCGCGAACTCGGCCACGACAGGCGCGAACAGGGTCACGATCACGGTGGCGATGGTGCCGGCCACGAACGAGCCGATGGCCGCCGTGGCCAGGGCCGCGCCGGCCCGCCCGCTCTTGGCCATCCTGTTGCCTTCCATGGCGGTGACCATGGTCGCGGTTTCGCCGGGCGTGTTCAGCAGGATGGAAGTGGTCGATCCGCCGTACATCGCGCCGTAATAGATGCCGGCGAAGAAGATCATCGAGGAAGTGACTTCCACCTTCGCGGTGATGGGCAGCAGCATCGCCACCGCGACGGCGGGTCCGATGCCGGGCAGCACGCCCACGGCCGTGCCCAGCACGCAACCGACGAAAGCCCAAAGCAGATTGACCGGGGAGATGGCGGTGGCGAAGCCCTGCATCAGGGCATCGAGGATGTCCATCACAGCCACCCGCTCTGGGTCAGCCCCGGGAGGTTGATGCCCAGGAATTTGGTGAAGGTCCAGTACACAGGCGCGGCAATGGCGGCCCCCGTGGCGGCGTCGATGGCCAGCCCCACGGGGCGGCCCGCCGCCTGCCCGCCGGCGCGGCGCAACCCTTGCACCGCGAGCATGTAGCAGAGTGTGCAGCTGAGGATGAAACCGAGGGTCGTGATCAATGCCGCGTTAGCCAGCAGGGCGGCCGACACCCAGGCGAAGGCGGGCCAGTACGCCCGCTCGGCGCCGGATGGCGGATCCATCGCGCGAAACCCCCCGGTCAGCGCTTCGCGCACGATCAGCACGCCGCACGCGATCAGCGAGACTGCGACCACCCAGGGCAGGAAGTTGGGGCCGACCCCGCCGTAGCCCGCCGCGGCCGGAATGGACAAGGCGCCCGCGGCGAGGGCCAGCCCGATCAGCAGCACGCCCGCGCCGACGGCGCTTTGCATCTTCTGAGTGTTTGTCATTTAAAACGCCCGGCCGAACCGGGCGGCGCAAGAACGCCGGCCAGGCTCAGACCATGCCCGATTTCACCATGGTCGCGCGCAGGCTGGCGAAGTCGTCGTCGACGAACTTCTCGAACGCCGGGCCTGTCAGCACCGCCGGGGTCCAGTTGTTCTTTTCCATCGCCTCGGTCCACGCCTTGGACTTCATCGCGGCCAGGACCATGTCGGTCAGCGTCTTGCGCTGCGCCGCGGTGATGCCGGGCGCGCCGTAAACACCGCGCCAGTTGCCGAGCTCGACGTTGATGCCCTGCTCTTTCAGGGTGGGCACATTGATGCCTTTCAGGCGGGTTGCCGAAGTGACACCCACCGCCTTCATCTTGCCGGTGTTGATGTACTCGGCGAACTCGCTGTAGCCGCTGCCTCCCACCGTGACGTTGCCGCCCAGGATGGCAGCCGTGGCTTCCCCGCCCCCGCGGAAGGCCACGTAATTGATCTTGGCCGGGTCAACGCCCACTTCGCGCGCGATCATGGCCGCGGCGATGTGTTCGGTGGAGCCGCGCGAGCCGCCGCCCCATTTGACGCTGCCCGGGTCCTTCTTCAGCTGGGCGACCACGTCGGCCATCGTCTTGAGGGGCGAGTTGGCCGGCAGCACGAACACGTTGTATTCACTGGTCAAGCGGGCGATGGGAGTGGCCTGGCTCAGGTTGACCGGCGGCTTGCCGGTGATGATGCCGCCCAGCATCACGGCGCCCATCACCATCAGCGCGTTCGGGTCGCCCTTGCTGGCATTGACGAACTGGGCCAGGCCCAGCGCGCCCGCCGCGCCGCCCTTGTTCTCGTAACTCACGTTGTCGGCGACCTTGGCGTCCTGCAGGGCCTTGCCCAGGGCACGGCCCGTGGTGTCCCAGCCGCCGCCCGGGTTGGCGGGGATCATCATCTTGACATTGGCGGCCGCGCGCGCGGCGAGCGGCAGCGCCCCTGCCGCGGCAAGCGCGGCCATGGTCTTGAGGAAGGTGTCGCGGCGCATGGAGTCTCCTTGGTGAATCGAATCCTTGCCATCATGCGCCGTCTGCCTGTCAATCGGCTGTCCTGCGCATTGGGGAAACTACTGAACGGGCGCGGCAGCGAAGAGCGCGGCGCCAACGCTAACCTCGACGGGACATGAAACTGCTGCTCGTCGAAGACGACCCCGCCATGCAAGCCACGCTGCAACGCGCACTGGGCCGCCGCGGCGTCGACGTCACGTCCTGCGGCGACGGCCGCGAAGCGCTGGCGCTCTGGCGCTCGCGCGCACCCGATGTCGTGCTGCTGGACCTGACCCTGCCGGGGCTGGACGGGCTCGAGGTTCTCGAGCAGGCCCGCCGCGGCGGGCTCGCGGCGCCGGTGCTGATCCTCACCGCGCGCGGGACAGTGGGCGATCGCGTGATTGGCCTGAACAGCGGCGCTGACGACTACCTGCCCAAGCCCTTCGATCTGGACGAACTGGAAGCCCGCCTGCGCGCGCTGCTGCGCCGCCGCCAGGCGGTGGCCGGGACCACCGCCCCTGTGTCCGCTGTCGGCTCGTTGCGCCTGGACCGCGACAGCGGCGCCATTTACAACGGCGGGGAAGTCATGGACCTGACGCCGCGCGAACTGGCGCTGCTGCGAACGCTGATGGCCAGGCCGGGGCACGCCGTGAGCAAGGAGGGACTGTTCGAGCTGGTCTTCCCGGGCGAGACGCAGGTGCAGTACGAGGCGGTCGAAGTGGTCGTCTACCGGCTGCGCAAGAAACTGGCCTCCACCGGCGTCACGCTGATGACCCTGCGCGGACTGGGCTACCTGCTGCGGGCCAACGGATGAGGCGGCGCCGGCCCCTGTCGTTGCGCCGGTTCCTGCTGCTGGGCATCCTCCTTCCGGTCGGCCTTTTCGTGCTCGTCAATGCGGTGAGCCTGCACCGCCAGACCCTCGAGGCGGTCAATACCGCGTATGACCGCACGCTGCTTGCATCGGCCAAGTCCATCGGGGAACTGCTGGACGTGAAAGGTTTCGACCAGGCCGCCGAGCTGCGGGTCACGGTGCCCTACGCGGCGCTGGAGGCCTTCGAAGCGGACAACCAGAGCCGCATGTTCTACCGTGTCTCGGCCCCCGACGGAACAGTGGTTTCCGGCTTTTCCGAGCTGCCCTTCTGGCGCGGCCGGCTGCCGGACCGCAGCACCTACGCCGCGCTGGTCGATTTCTACGACGACCGATTTCGCGGCGAGCCGGTGCGCGTCGCGGTTTTGCTGCAGCCGGTGGCCGCGCAGGATGGCCGCGGCATGGCGGTGATCCAGGTGGCCGAAACGCTGGAGCTGCGGCAGACACTCACCCGCAAGATCCTGACCGATACCTTGTGGCGCCAAGCCGTGCTGGTGGCGGTGATTGCGCTGATTGCCGTCGTGGTGGTGCAGCGCGCCACGCGGCCGGTGCGGCGCCTCAGCGGCGAGCTGCAGGCCCGCGCGGAGGGCGACCTCACGCCCATCGCCGCCCCGGTGCGCCCCGCGAACTGCTGCCGCTGGTGGATGCCACCAACCATGTGATGGCGCGGCTGGCCCACCTGCTGGACAACCAGAAGCGCTTTGTCCGCGACACCTCGCACCAGCTGCGCACGCCGCTGGCCGTCCTCAAGACTCAAGTGCAGTCGGCGTTGCGCGGTGATGTGGACCCGCGCCAGGCCCTGCAGGAAATCAGCGGCACGGTCGAACGCGCGACGGTGCTGGCCAACCAGATGCTGTCGCTGGCCAAGGTCGAGCAGCTGCGCCAGCAGGCCGACACCTCGGTCACCGACTTCGCCGAGGTGGTGCGTGCGGTCGCCCTGGAGCTGTCGCCGTTGATCGCCGACAAGGACCTCGATTTCGACATCGCCACGATGCCGGCCCCGGTGCGCTCACACGAGTGGATGCTGCGCGAACTCACCCGCAACCTGCTGCACAACGCGATCAGGCATTGCCCGGCCTGCGGCGCACTGTCCGTCCGGGTCGTGGCCGACACCCGCGCCGTCGCGTTGACGCTCGCCGACAGCGGTCCGGGCATTTCCGCCGAGCTGCGAGCGCGGCTGTTCCAGCCGTTTTCGCCGGGAAACGTGCGCAGCGGGTCCGGCCTGGGCCTGGCCATCTGCCACGAGATTACCGCGGCGCTGGGCGGGACGATCAGCCTGGACAACCGCGAAACTCATGGGCACACCGAGGGGTTGGATACCACGGTGCGGCTGCCGCTGGCGCACAATGACAGCTGATGGAAAAACTGCGTATCGACAAGTGGTTGTGGGCCGCCCGTTTCTACAAGACCCGCACGCTGGCGGCCGACGAGGTCGGCAAGGGCCGGGTCGAAGTCAACGGCCAGGAAGTCAAGCCCGCGCGTGAGGTGAAGGTCGGCGACACCGTATCGCTGCGGCAAGGACCGGTGGTGCGCAGCGTCGTAGTCAAGGGGCTGTCGGGGACGCGGGGGCCGGCCCCGATGGCCCAGCAACTCTACGAAGAAACTCCCCAGAGCCTCAAGGCCCGCGAAGCAGCGGCCGAGCAGCGGCGCCTGTCGCCCGAGCCCGCGCATTCCATCGAGCAGGGGCGCCCTACCAAGCGAGGCCGGCGCGAACTCGACGATGCGCAGCGGGGTTGGGGCGACCGCTGGAGTGCGTCGCTCGACGGGGACGGGAAGAGTTAGGGCCAAGCTGAATAAAGCCCCGGTCAAAGCGTTCACAGCTGCGCCGAGTCAGAGAACGAAGCGCGCTAAAGCAGGCACTACAGCTGCGCGAGTCGTCCCTTCAGCGCCCGAACAGCGGAGTCAACCGTAGTCAACACAGGCAAGCCCGTTTCAGCGGCAACCCGTACCAGTGCCCGCGCCATGCTGAACTGCGCCAACGCAATCACGCCACAGCCGCGGCGCCGTGCTTGCATCGCCGCCTGCGCTATCAGTGCGTCGTGGCGCTGCGCATCGCCCTGGTTCAACGCCGCCAGCGCTCCTTCGGCGAGAACGCATTCGAGCTGCGTACCCGCCGGAAATTCGCCCGGCATGGATTGCAGGGTCGGCGCGAAGGTGGCGATCAAGCCGATTTGCAGACCGAGCCTCACGGCGTCCGAAATCATGGCCTCGTTGGGCTTGAGGACGGGGATCGCGGCATGCTTGCGCGCCACCTGCTCAATGCAGGGGCCGAACGCCGAGCTGGTGAACAGGATGGCTTCGCTGCCGCAGTCCACCGCGTACTGCGCCAGGCGCTCGAATCGATCATGCATCGCAGCGTCCAGCCCCTCACCCGCAGCCAGGTCCGCCGACAAGCTGTCGTCAAGAAGATTCATCCGCGCCGCCTCGGGCCAGTCCCGTGCCATGGCCTCGTTGATGGGCGCGACCGAATGCGCCAGCGCGTGGATCAGCGCGATCCGGCTGCGCGTCCCACCCCGGCTCATGCGGCAGCCAGCGTGGTGCGCCGGCGCAGCCGCAAGCCTTGCATCGCCCACACCGACAATGCCAGGATGCCCGCGGGAATGAAGACCCAGTGCTGCGACGGCCGGGCCGGGTTGGGCAGCTTCAGCGTCGCGATCTTGTAGCCCTGTTCGACACCCAGTTTCCTGGCCCGGCTGCCGAACTTGACTTGCGCCACTTGCAACTCGCTGCCGAGCTGGCTCAACGTCACCCCGGCATCGCGCAAGCGCTCGCGGCCCGTGCTGCCCTTGCCCATGGGAATGGCCACCGTCTTGGTCTGCGGCTTGCCGTCGAGCGTTTCGCCCGCGATGCCCAGCACCAGCCACTCCTCCTCGGCGAGCCCGTCCGCCACCTTGTAGATGTCCGCCGCCGGCGCGTCGACATACTTGGGCCAGAACTGGTCGATCACCCAATCGGGGCGGAAGAACAGGAATGTCGCGACCAGCAGCAGGCCGACTTCGACCCAGGTGCAGCGCGTTCGGAACCACCGCATGGTGGCGGCGGCGAACAGCAGCGAGGCCACCGTGCCGGTAATGCACACCAGGACGACCTCGACCCAGGAGCCGACGCCGATCAGCAGGATCTGCGGGTTGAAGATGAAGACGAACGGGAGCACCGTCGTGCGCAGGCTGTACCAGGTCGCCTGCCACCCCGTTGCGTTGGGGTCTTCGCCGGAAATCGCCGCAGCGGCATAGGAAGCCAGGCCGACCGGCGGCGTCACGTCGGCCAGGATGCCGAAATAGAACACGAACAGGTGAACCGCGATCAGCGGGATCACCAGGCCGCTTCGCGCGCCGAGTTCGACGATTACCGGGGCCATCAGCGTCGCGACCAGGATGTAGTTCGCGGTCGTGGGCACGCCCGCCCCGATCAGCAGGCAGATGAAAGCCGTGAGGATCAGCATGACGAGCACGTTGCCGGCCGAGACCAGCTCCACGAAGTCGGTCATCATCAAGCCCATGCCGGTGAGCGTGATCGTGCCCACGATCAGGCCCGCGCTGGCGCAGGCGACGCCGATCCCGATCATGTTGCGCGCGCCCAGCACCAGGCCCTTGCACAAGTCGGCCAGGCCCCGCCGCAAGGCGCCGGTCAACGGGTCCGCCATCCCTGTCGGGCGGAAGACCGACAGCATGACCGGCTGCAGCAGCACCATGGCGATGGCCGCGATGGTTGCCCAGAAAGCGGAAAGCCCGGGCGACAACTCTTCCGCCATCAGCGCCCACAGGAGCACGACGACCGGGATGAAGAAATGCAGGCCGGCGCGCACCGTGGGCCAGGGCATCGGCAGCTTGACATCGGCGGCCAGGGGGTCGTCGATCGGCACGTCGGGGTAGCGCGAGGAGTAGGCCATCAACGCGACATACGTGACGCCGCACAGCAATGCCAGGGCCCACCCGGCCCGATCGCCGGCAAGCCACTGCACCGCCGTGATGATGTAGTAGATCGCCGCAAAGGCCGCGGCGGTGCCGGACAAGCCCAGCGCCCAGCCGATGGCACGCTCGCGCCAGGTCGGCTGGCGCGAGCGTACCAGCGGCCTCAGGCCGTATTTCAGCGCTTCGAGGTGCACGATGTAGAACAGCGCGACATACGACATGATCGCGGGCAGCGCCGCATGCCGGATGATCTCCGAGTACGGGATGCCAACGTACTCCACCATCAGGAAAGCCGCCGCGCCCATCACCGGCGGCATGATCTGCCCGTTGATGGACGACGCCGCTTCGATCGCACCGGCTTTCACGCCCGAGTAGCCCGTGCGCTTCATCAGGGGAATCGTGAAGATGCCTCCCGACACGACGTTGGACACCGACGAGCCGGACACGATGCCGTTGAGCGCGGACGACACGACCGCCACCTTGGCCGGCCCGCCGCGCAAATGGCCGAGCGTCGCCAGCGACACCTGCAGCATATAGTTGCCGGCGCCCGCGATATCGAGCAGGGTGCCGAACAGCACGAACAGGAAGATGAACTGGACCGAGACGCCCAGCGCTACACCGTAGACGCCCTCCGTCGTCAGCCACATGTGAGAGATGAAGCGCGAGAGGGATACGCCCCGGTGCTGGATCGCCTCGGGCATGTAGGGCCCGAGGAACACGAACGCGATGAACAGCCCGGTGGTCACCAGCATGCCGAAGCCCATCGCGCGGCGGGTGGCTTCGAGCATGATGGCGACACCCGTCAGGCCGACCGCGACATCCAGGGTGGTCGGGGCGCCGGGGCGGGCCGCCAGCTCCTTGTAGAACAGGAACAGGTAGGCGGCGCAGAAGGCGCCCACGGCCGCAAGCAGCCAGTCGCTCCATGGGATGACGCTGCGAGACGACTGCCTGAAAGCCGGGAACGCGCAAAAGGCCAGGAAGACCGCAAAGGCCAGGTGAATGGCCCGCGCTTCGGTGTCGTTGAGGATGCCCAAGCCGAGCGTGAACGGAAGCGGCGAGGCGTACCAGACCTGGAACACCGACCACAGCGCGGCCACGATGGCCAGGCCCAGGCCGACGGCGCCCCCCGGCTCGCGGCCACCGAGATCGGCCTCCTTGACGAGCTTGTCGAGTTCTTCGGAGGAGTGCCTTTCAAGCTGCGCCATGGCTCGCCAGCTTTACTTGATCCAGCCTTTTTCCTTGTAGTAGCGCGCCGCTCCTTCATGCAAGGGCGCCGACAGGCCGTCCTTGACCATGTTTTCCGGCTTCAGGTTCGCCAGCGCCGGGTGCAGCTTCTTGAATTCCTCGAAGTTGTCGAACACGGCCTTGACCACCTGGTACACGGTTTCCGGCGGCGTCTTGGCCGAGGACACGACTGTGGCCAGCACACCGTAGGTGGTCGTCGCCTCCGGATTGTTCGGGTACAGGCCGGCCGGAATCACCGCCCTGGCGTAGTACGGCTTGTCGGCGATCAGCTTGTCCACGGCAGGGCCCGTGATGGACACCAGCTTGGCGCCGCAGCTCGTGGTCGGATCCTGGATGTTGGCGCTGGGATGGCCCACGCCATAGAAGAAGCCGTCGACCTTGCCATCGCACAGCGCCGGGCCGTGCTCGTCGGCCTTGAGTTCGGAAGCCAGCGAAAAATCGGTCAGCTTCCAGCCCATGGCGCCCAGCAGTTCCTCCATGGAAGCCCGCGTGCCCGAGCCGGGATTGCCGACATTGAAGCGCTTGCCCTTGAAATCGGTGAAGGCCTTGATATTGGCTTCCTTGCGGGCCACGACCGTGAACGGCTCGGGGTGCACCGAGAACACGGCGCGCTGGTCGCCCCAGGCGCCGCCGCCCTCCTTGAACTGGGCCAGACCCTTGGTGGCGTTGTACTGCACGTCGGACTGGGTGAAGCCCAGGTCGAGCTCGCCGGCCTTGATGGTGTTGACGTTGAAGACGGAGCCGCCAGTCGATTCGACAGAGCAGCGGATGCCGTGTTTGGCCCGATCCTTGTTCACGAGACGGCAGATGGCCCCGCCGGCGGCGTAGTAGACGCCCGTGACGCCCCCGGTCCCGATCGTGACGAACTTCTGCTGTGCCAGGGCCGGAGCGCTTGCGAGCAGGCCCGACAGCGCGGCCGCAGCCGCCAGCGTAGAGAACACGAATTTACGGGACATGGACGACTCCTGTTGAAAAATGGGTCAGGCGGATTGGAGAGCGGCCTGCACGGCGTCGTGCAGACGCTGCGCGATGAGGGCCAGCTCGGAATCGCTGGCGATGAACGGCGGCGCCAGCAGCACGTGGTCACCATAACGGCCATCCACGGTGCCGCCCATCGGGTAAACCATCAAACCCCGCGCGAAGGCCTCCTTCTTGATGCGCGCGTGCAGTTGCACAGACGGATCGAATGGCGCCTTGCTTGCGCGGTCCTTGACGAACTCGATACCCCAGAACAGCCCGCGCCCACGGATATCGCCGGCATGGGGATGCGCACCGAAGGCCTCGTGAAGCAACCGTTCCAGTCCAGCCCCCGCCTCGCGCACGCGCCGAAGCAGGCCATCGCGCTCGATCACCCGCTGCACGGCCAGTGCCGCCGCGCAGGCGACGGCGTGGCCCAGGTAGGTATGGCCGTGCTGGAAGAAGCCCGAACCGCTGGACATGGCGTCCACCAGTTTTTTCTGGGCCAGCACGGCGCCGATGGGCTGGTAACCCCCGCCAAGCCCCTTGGCGATCACCAGCAGGTCGGGCACGACACCCTCCTGTTCGCAGGCGTGCAGGCTGCCGGTGCGGCCCATCCCGCACATCACTTCATCGAGGATGAGCAGCACGCCATGGCGGTCGCAGACCTCGCGCACTGCCTTGAAATAGCCGGGCACCGGCGTCAGCACGCCGGCTGTGGCCCCGCCGATCGTTTCGGCCACGAACGCGATCACCGTGTCCCTCCCCAGCCGCTCGATGGTGGCGTCCAGCTCGCTCGCCAGGCGCAAACCATATTGTTCGGGGGTCTCCTGGGCGCGCCGCTCGCGATAGGGATAGCACGGCGAGACATGGGTGGCGGGGATGAGGATGGGTGCGAAAGGGGCGCGCCGCCATTCGTTCCCGCCCACCGACAACGCGCCCAGCGTGTTGCCGTGGTAGCTCTGCCGGCGGGCGATGAAATGCACCCGCTGCGGCTGTCCGGCCTCGACGAAGTACTGGCGCGCCATTTTCATCGCTGCTTCGACTCCCTCGGAGCCGCCGCTGACGAAATAGGCATGGCTCATGCCGGCCGGCGCGTGTTCCACCAGATGCGCGGCCAACTGCTCGGCCACTTCCGTGGTGAAGAAGCTGGTGTGCGCATAAGCAAGCCGGTCGATCTGGGCGTGCATGGCCGCCAGGACTTCGGGATGGCCGTGGCCGAGGCAGGACACCGCGGCGCCGCCCGAGGCATCGAGGTACCGCTTGCCGGCACCGTCGGTGAGGTACATGCCGGCGCCACCCGTGGCCGTGGGCGGGGTGCGATGCAGGTGGCGGTGGAAAACTTGGGTGTCGGTCATGGTGTGCAGGGTCCCGCAGTGTAAGCAAGGCCGACGCGGCGTCGGAGGGGTCCGACCCGCAATGGCGCACCGCGCTGTCACGGTTGTGCCATGGGGCAAGCCCATACTCTGCGTTGAAGATTCAAGAACCCCGGAGACATTCCATGAACGAAACCAGGACCGATTCGATCCTGCAGCGCGTGCCCAAGATCCTGGCCGTCACCGCGGCCTCTTATGGCTTGACGGCCCGTGCGCAGCCGCGGCGCATGCGCCCGGCGACAGCCAATGCCGGCTGCGGGCCGCACCGCGCAGCCGCCTTCGACCGCACTGCGCGCGAAGCAGTCGTACTTTCCTACTAAAGAGCTCATGCCTTACAAAAAGCCGCCCACGGGCGGCTTTTTTGTTTCACATCATTCCCCTGTTGCGCTCGCGCGCCCGGCGCAATTCGCAGCTTTTTGCCGAGAGGACGCTTGCTCATCCTTGTGCCGCTGCCGCCGTCAGACGTTTCGCTGAAGAACGAGCTACGGTGACGTAAAGCAAGGGGCTCAGCAGCCTACCCAGGAGGATTGGCATTACTTGGCCTCAAAAATGGCAGAGCTGCGACATAACGTAACTTTTACGGCTGAGCAAGGGCGGACCACTTCGTCATTTGGACTCGAATCCCGGGTCCCCACACTCGATTGCGACCCGATTCGCCCGACCGCTAATATGCGGCTGAGCTAGGCCTGGCGCGGCGCTCAGCAATTCGCGACCTGCAAGCGCCGCACGGATCGACAGCCCGGCTTTGTTGCCACCCAGCGTAAAGGTTGTGTTAACTACTTCACTGTTTGCTTACGTTCTGTAGGCGCACACCTATCGCTGTGTCAGACATGTCCTACTAACATCCGCGCTGCCGCTGAGGTTCAGCCTCACGGCGCGATGGAGAGCAGTAGACCCAGCGCGGATGAGTACGGCCCAAGTCCGAACCGCGCCTTCACATGGATGTAGTGATGCAAAGACGTGAATTTTCCAAACTCGCAACCGCTGCCGCAGCAGTAGCTCTTACAACAACTGCCGGGTGCGGCGGCGGGGGCGGCGGGGGCGGCGGGGGCGGCGGCAGCGAAAGTTCGGCTTTGGGGTCGGGCTCCAGCACCGGGGGCGCCAATTTGCCCACGGGAATCAACCTCTCCGGTCTGGCGATCGGGACCAACCTGTCCGGAATGGAATGGGCCAAACCCGGCCTGCGCTATGGCCAGAGCACGCAGCCCAACCTGAACTTCACGGTGCCTCGCGCGGCCGATGTGGCTTACCTGGCAGCCAACGGCTACGGCAAGAACCGCCTGCCGATCCAGTGGGAGCTGT
>JACCSZ010000124.1 GCA_013812695.1 Gemmatimonadales bacterium
CCGACTTGTTCACTTAACATTGCCAGCATGGGCGCCACGCTTCCGATTCGTTCGAATACCCCCGCTCCGCTCGGCCACAAGGGCCAGCGCGGGGCCATGCTGGTGGAGCTCAAGCGCGCGCGCCGACTTACCGCCAAGGAGCTCGCCGCCCGGCTCGGGGTATCACTGAACGCGGTCCGCCATCACCTGAAAGAGCTCGAGGGCGAAGGGTACGTGGAGTACGAGCGCGAACATCGCGGCGTCGGCGCACCCGCCTTCGCCTACCGTCTCAGCTCCACGGGCGACGCCCTGTTCCCACGTCGCTATGAGGAAACGCTCACCGCCCTGCTCGATCACATGGTGGAGCGTGACGGTCGCGCGGCGGCGGTGGCGCTGCTGGAGACCTACTTCGCGGGCCTGACCCGCCGCCTGCAAAGCGAGTTCGCCGGCGCCTCACCCGCCGAACGGCTCCACGCGCTCGGCCGGGTGCTCTCGGAAGAGGGTTATATGGCCGAAGTCACGGCCCGCGCCAGCGACGGCATCCTCACCGAGCACAACTGCGCCATCCCCGCCGTGGCCGAACGGTTTCCCGAGATCTGCGCGGCCGAAGCCCGGTTTCTCGCTGATGTGCTGGGTGCCGAAGTGGATCGCCGGGAGCACATGCTCCGCGGCTGCAGCGCCTGCGAATACCACGTGCGGTTCAAGCCCGCTCAGGAGAACTCATGAGTTCGACCGTCGAGAGCCTGGTCAACAAGGAATACAAGTACGGCTTCGTCACCGATATCGAGTCGGACGTCGCGCCGAAGGGGCTGAACGAAGACGTCATCCGCCTGATCTCGGCCAAGAAGCAGGAGCCCGAGTGGCTCCTGGCGTGGCGCCTCAAGGCGTACCGCGGGTGGCAGAAGATGACCGAGCCTCATCACTGGCCCAACGTCACGTATACGCCGGTCGACTACCAGGCCATCAGCTACTATTCGGCCCCCCGGACGCAGAAGCCGCTGGGAAGCCTCGACGAGGTCGACCCCAAGCTGCTCGAGACCTACACCAAGCTCGGCATTCCCCTCAGCGAGCAGAAGCTCCTGGCCGGCGTCGTGGCCGTGGACGCCATCTTCGACAGCGTGTCGGTCGGTACCACCTACAAGGCCAAGCTCGCCGAGCAGGGGATCATCTTCTGCTCGTTCGGCGAGGCGGTCCGCGAGCATCCGGCGCTGGTGCAGAAGTACCTGGGCTCGGTGGTGCCGGCCAGCGACAACTTCTTCGCCGCGCTCAACGCCGCCGTGTTCAGCGACGGCTCGTTCGTCTACATCCCGAAGGGCATCAGGTGCCCCATGGAGCTCTCGACCTACTTCCGTATCAATACCGCGGAGACGGGACAGTTCGAGCGCACGCTCATCGTCGCCGACGAAGGCGCCTCGGTGAGCTACCTCGAGGGCTGCACCGCGCCGAAGCGGGATGAGAACCAGCTCCATGCCGCCGTGGTCGAGCTCGTGGCCCTCGACAACGCCTCCATCAAGTACTCGACCGTGCAGAACTGGTACGCCGGCGATGAAAATGGCCGGGGCGGCATCTACAACTTCGTCACCAAGCGGGGCAAGGCGGCCGCCAACGCCAAGATCTCCTGGACCCAGGTGGAAACCGGGTCGGCGATCACCTGGAAGTACCCGAGCGTCATTCTCCAGGGCGACAACTCGGTCGGCGAGTTCTATTCGGTGGCCGTGGTGAACGGCCGCCAGCAAGCCGATACCGGCACCAAGATGATCCACATCGGCAAGAATTCCCGAAGCACGATCGTGTCGAAGGGCATCTCCGCCGGGCGGGGACAGAACAGCTATCGCGGCCTGGTGAAGGTGCTGCCGAAGGCGGAAGGGGCACGCAACTACACGCAGTGCGACTCGATGCTCATCGGGAACCGCTGCGGGGCCCACACATTCCCGTACATCGACGTCCAGAATTCGTCCTCATCCACCGAGCACGAGGCCTCGACCTCCAAGATCGGCGAGGACCAGATTTTCTATCTGAAGCAGCGAGGCCTCAACACCGAGAACGCCATCTCGATGGTCGTGAACGGCTTCTGCAAGGAAGTATTCAAGGAGCTGCCGATGGAGTTCGCGGTCGAAGCGCAGAAGCTGCTGGGGATCAGTCTGGAAGGCAGCGTGGGGTGACGCGCGCGCGAGGCCGAGCGCCGGCGCATGCATCGGCCGCTCCTTCGCTGTGCTCAGGATGACAACATTCGTCGGGTAAGGAGCAACATCGAGTGCTGGAAATCAGAGACCTCCGCGCGAGCGCGGGCGACAAGGAAATCCTCAGGGGCATCGACCTCACCGTCAACGCCGGCGAGGTGCACGCCGTCATGGGTCCGAACGGCTCCGGCAAGAGCACGCTGGCTCAGGTGCTGGCCGGCCACCCCGCGTACGTGGTCACGGGCGGTTCGGTGCGCTACCGCGGCCAGGATCTCCTGGACCTCGAGCCCGAAGAGCGCGCCCAGGCCGGCGTCTTCCTGGCGTTTCAATATCCGGTCGAGATCCCCGGCGTCACCAATGCGTATTTTCTGCGCGCCGCGTACAACGAGATCCGGAAGGCCCGTGGCCAGGACGAGGTCGACTCCATGGACTTCCTGGACCTGCTCGAGGAGAAACTCAAGCTCGTCGACTGGGAGCCGGCGATCATGAGTCGCGCGGTCAACGCCGGGTTCTCGGGTGGTGAGAAGAAGCGCAACGAGATCCTTCAGATGGCCGTCCTCGAGCCCAGGCTCGCCATTCTGGACGAAACCGACTCGGGGCTCGATATCGACGCGCTGCGCATCGTGGCCGCGGGGGTCAACAAGCTCCGTCGTCCCGACAACGCCACGATCGTGGTGACGCACTACCAGCGGCTGCTCAACTACATCGTGCCCGACTACGTCCACGTACTGTCGAACGGCCGGATCGTGAAATCCGGGGGCAAGGAGCTGGCGCTCGAGCTCGAGGCCCGCGGCTACGAGTGGCTCGAGGACACGGTCGGAGCCGCGTCATGACCGAGGCGTTCGTGCAGGATTTCGAGGCCCGCGCCGGTACGGCCACGGCCGAGGGTCCCGAATGGCTGGAGCCGATTCGCCGGTCGGCCATGGAGCGTTTCGCGCGGACCGGCTTCCCGGCGGCCCGGGACGAGGAATGGCGGTTCACACCCATCGGTCCCATCGCGCAGGGCACGTGGCGGCCGGCGCTGGGCGGCGCGGGCGAGGTCACCCGCGAGCAGCTGGCGCCGTTCGTGTTCGGCCACGCGGACTGGACCACGCTGGTGTTCGTGAACGGGATCTACCACGAGGCCCTGAGTACGATCGGCACCTTGCCCCCCGGCGCGCGCGTGGCCAGCCTGGCCGAGGCGCTCCGCTCGGACGGCGCGCTGCTCCATGGTCACCTTGCCCGGCACGCGCCGGTGGAGGGCTCGCCGTTCACGGCGCTCAACACGGCCTTCCTGAGCGAGGGCGGAGTGGTCCACGTCGGCACCAACGTGGACCTCGCGTCACCGGTGCACCTGCTGTACGTCACCACTGCCGAAGCCGGCGGCACGGTGGCGCACCCGCGGAACCTGATCGTGGTGGAGCGCGGCGCGCGCGCGTCGGTCATCGAGAGCTACGTGACGCTCGCCCCGGGTCAGGCGTACTGGACCAACCCGATCACCGAGGTGGCGGTGGCCGCAGGCGCCTGGCTGGAGCACACTCGGATCCAGCGGGAGAGCGAGACGGCGCAGCACGTGGGGCTCACTCACGTGGACCAGCAGCGGGACAGCCGCTATCGCTCATTCTCGCTCGCCATGGGCGCGGCGCTCGGCCGGCACAACCTGCACGTCCGGCTCCACGACGAGAACATCGAGACGCTCCTCTACGGTCTCTACGTCACCCGTGGCGACCAGACCGCCGATAACCACACCGCCATCTACCACGATCAGCCCAACTGCCGGAGCTGGGAGGTCTACAAGGGAATCCTCGACGGGCGCTCGCGGGCGGTGTTCAACGGCAAGGTGTTCGTGAAGCCCGAGGCGCAGAAGACCGACGCCAAGCAGACCAATCGCAACCTGCTGCTGAGCGATGGCGCGCGGGTCGATACCAAGCCCCAGCTGGAGATCTTCGCGGACGACGTGAAGTGCACGCACGGCGCCACCGTCGGCCGGCTGGACGAGATGGCCCGGTTTTACGCGCGGAGCCGCGGTATCCCCGCCGCCGCGGCCGACCTGCTCCTCACCTACGCGTTCGCAGCCGAGGTGGTCGAGGAGGTCACGCTCGCGCCGGTGCGCGAGGAGTTGGACCGGCTGGTCCGCAGCCGCCTGGGCGGATTGTGAATCGCCGATGACGGCCACCGCCTTCCCCACCCCCACCCCCTCCGCCACCTTGGCGCTCGACGTCGAGCGGCTGCGGGAGGATTTTCCGATCCTCTCGGAGCGCGTGCGCGGAAAACAGTTGGTCTATCTGGATAACGCCGCCACCAGCCAGAAGCCCCGCGCCGTCATCGATGCGGTCACCCGGTTCTACTCGGCGGAAAACGCCAACATCCACCGTGGCGTCCACTATCTGAGCGAGCGCGCCACGATCGCCTACGACGCGGTGCGCGGGCGGGTGGCGCGGTTCATCAACGCGTCGTCCCCGGCCGAGATCGTGTTCACGCGCGGGACCACCGAGGGGATCAATCTCGTCGCCCAGAGCTACGGCCGGAGCACGCTCCGGGCAGGCGACGAGATCCTGATCACGGGCATGGAGCACCACTCCAACATCGTCCCGTGGCAGATGGTGGCCGCCCAGACCGGCGCGACGGTTCGCGCGGTCCCCATCACCGACGCGGGCGAGCTCGATCTCGACGCCTTCGACCGGTTGCTGACCGAGCGCACGCGAATCCTGGCCGTAGTGCAGCTGTCGAACGCGCTGGGCAGCATCAATCCGGTGCGCTGGCTGGTGGCACGGGCGCGTGAGCGCGGGGTCGTCACCCTGGTGGACGGCGCCCAGTCGGCTCCGCACCTGCCCGTAGACGTGCAGGCGCTCGGCTGCGATTTCTTTGCGTTCTCGGGCCACAAGGTGTTCGGCCCGACCGGCGTGGGGGTGCTGTACGGCCGCTCGGAGCTGCTCGAGCGGATGCCGCCGTGGCAAGGCGGCGGCGACATGATCGAGACGGTGACGCTCGAAGGCAGCACCTGGGCGTTGCCGCCGGCGCGCTTCGAGGCGGGCACCCCGATGATCGCCGAAGTGATCGGACTGGGCGCGGCGCTCTCGTACGTCGAGACGGTGGGGCGCGAAGCGATCGGCGCGTGGGAGGAGGAGTTGCTCGCGTACGCCACCGAGCGGGTTGGCGCCCTGAACGGCGTCCGGCTGATCGGCACCGCGCGCGAAAAGGCGAGTGTCCTGTCCTTCGTCGTCGATGGCGTGCATCCGCACGACGTGGGCGCCGTGCTGGACGACGAAGGTGTCGCCATCCGTGCGGGGCACCACTGCGCACAGCCGGTGATGCAGCGCTTCGGCGTGCCGGCCACCGCCCGGGCCTCGTTCGCCTTCTACAATACCAGGGATGAAGTCGACACGCTGGTGCGCGGACTTCGACGCGTGCGAACACTGTTCGCCTGATGTCGAGCCTCAGCGAGCTGTACCAGAACGTCATCCTGGAGCACAACCGGTCACCGCGGAACTTCCGCCCCATGACTGACGCCGACCGGAAGGCCGATGGCCACAATCCGCTCTGTGGCGATCAGGTGACCGTATGGGTCAAGCTGGAGGGTGACGTGATCGGCGACGTGAGCTTTCAGGGCGCCGGGTGCGCCATCTCGAAAGCTTCGGCCTCGCTCATGACCGGCGCGGTCAAGGGCAAGCGCCGCGAGGAGGCAGACGCGCTCTTCGACCGGTTTCACCGCCTGGTGACGGGCACGCTTCCGGCGGGGGAGTCGGAAACACTGGGCAAGCTCGCCGTGTTCTCCGGAGTGTCGCAGTTTCCCATTCGCGTGAAGTGCGCCAGCCTTTCGTGGCATACGTTGAAGGCAGCGCTGGAGGGCGGCTCCCCGCCCGACCGGCCGATTGCCTGACCATCCATTCTCAAGGAGTTTCAGGAATGCCGTATAACCCCACTCTCGTCGCCCCGATGCGCGAAGAGATGACCCGCATGGGCGCCCGGCAGCTCACCACCGTGTCGGAAGTCGATGCCGCGCTCGGCGATCAGAAGGGTTCGATGCTCGTCTTCGTAAACTCGGTGTGCGGGTGCGCCGCGGGGAATGCGCGGCCGGCCATGCGGCTCGCGCTGCAGCACGGCGTCCAGCCGCAGCAGATCGTCACCGTGTTTGCGGGACAGGACCTGGACGCCGTCTCGCGGGCCCGCCAATACTTCTCCGACTACCAGCCGAGCAGTCCGTCGATCGCGCTGCTTCGCGATGGCGAGGTCGTGCACTTCGTGCACCGGCACCAGATCGAGGGACAGTCGCCGCAGGCGATCGCCGCCGACCTGACGGCCGCGTTCGACCGCCACTTCGCCGCGACGGTCTGAGCGGCCCGGCGATGGCGGGACACGTGTTCCATCCGGGCCATCAAGAGCTCCACGGTATCACCGTGGTGCTCGAGACCCGCGGTCCCAGGACCTACGTCGGGCGATTCGACAGTCAGGATGAGCGCGGTGTCCACATGCACGACGTGGGCGTGTACGACGACGCCGCGGCGGGCGCGTCGAAGGACGAGTTTCTTCGGCGCTGTGACAAGTTCGGCATCCGGCCTGAGCACCGCGACCTGCTGGTGCCCGCCGCGGACGTGTCGAGCATTCACCGCCTCGTCGACGTCCTGCGCTGATGCCGGCGCGGGCTGGCCCGCACACCGGGCCATTCCCGCCGCGTCGATCCATCGATCCATCCGAAGCCGCCGACGCCATGGCGTCGTCACGACGGGGACTGTCGGCGCGGCGCGAGTAGCGCTGGGCCTCTCGGTAGCGCTGGGCCGCCCGGAGGGCCGTTCATGAGCGATCGCTACGATGTGATCGTGATCGGTGCCGGCCACGCGGGCGCTGAGGCGGCAGCGCTCGCGTCCCGCGCCGGCGCACGCACCCTCGTCCTCACGCAGAATCTCGAGACCATCGGTCAGATGTCATGCAACCCGGCGATCGGCGGCATCGCCAAGGGGACCGTCGTGCGCGAGGTGGATGCGCTCGGCGGGATCATGGGCCGAGCCACCGACCGTGCGCGCATTCAGTTCCGAATGCTGAACAGATCGAAGGGGCCGGCGGTGTGGTCGCCCCGTGCGCAATGTGATCGGGGGTTGTATCGGCGGGCCGTGCGTTCCATTCTGGAACAGCAGTGCCGTGTCGAATTCTCCCAAGGAACTGCGGCTAAGCTTGTATTGCAGGCCCGTACAGTGACCGGAGTCGTGACCGTGGATGGGCAGCAGTTTACGGCAGCATCCGTCGTGCTCACCGCAGGGACGTTCTTGCGAGGCAGAATACATCTTGGTCTGGATACCCAGATTGAGGCTGGCCGGGCCGGAGAGGGTCCGGCGAGTGAAATGGCTGAGGCGCTGGAGCACCTGGGGCTTGAAGTGGCCCGCTTCAAGACCGGCACCCCCCCGCGCATCGACGGGCGATCTGTCGACCTGAATCGTCTCGAGCGTCAAGACGGAGACCCGGAGCCGTTCTGGTTCTCCTTTCACGAGCGGTTACCTCACCCGGATCAACTCCCCTGTTATCTCACCCGCTCGGACGACCGACTTCACGAGATCATTAGGCGGCATCTTCAGGAGTCCGCGCTTTATGGAGGCGCCATCAGCGGCCGGGGTCCACGGTATTGTCCATCCATCGAGGACAAGATCGTAAAGTTTCCCGACGCGATCGGGCACCAGGTGTTTCTGGAACCGGAAGGCCTGGACACGAGCGAGATGTATGTGAACGGGCTGTCGACCTCCTTGCCTCCAAAAGTCCAGCTCGAGTTTCTGCGCACGCTGCCCGGCCTCGAGCGGGTCAAAATGACCCGACCGGGATATGCCATCGAGTATGATTTCTTTCCGCCAACCCAGCTTCATCCTACGCTCGAGGCGCGCGAGATCCCGGGACTGTTCCTGGCGGGACAGGTGAACGGCACCACCGGATACGAGGAGGCTGCCGGCCAGGGCGCGCTCGCCGGCCTCAACGCGGCCGCCCGTGCCCTTGGCACTGCCGAACTAGTCTTGCCACGCGATGCTGCGTTTATCGGTGTGCTGGTCGATGATCTGGTCCACCGGGGCGTCGACGAGCCGTATCGCCTGTTTACTTCCCGCTCGGAGTTTCGACTGCTGCTCAGGCAAGACAACGCCCTCCGACGCTTGCTTGCCTACGCTGAGCGGCTGAATCTTCTGACGGACACCGAAAGGCGTGCTGCCGAGGAACGGTTGCGTCGCGAGGACGCGGTGGTGGAGGTGGCGGAGTCGACATTCATCGAGCCGGAGTCGGCGAACCCGCTGCTAGCTGCCCACGGTTTCGGTCCCTTGCCAGCGCGGGAACGGGTCTCAACGCTGGCGCGTCGACCAGGTGTTCCTACTATCGACCTGCTTGCGGCGTGCGGCATCGAATTGAAATCTGAGGAGGCTGCGTGGGGAGATATCGAGTTCAAGTATGCGGGCTTTCTGACGAGGGAGCACAAGGCCGCCGGGCGGCTTGCTCAGATGAGCGAATTCTCGCTTCCCAACGACCTGGATTACGCCAGCCTGACCTCGGTCTCATACGAGGCGCGTGAAAAGCTCTCCGCTGTTCGCCCGACATCGCTAGGTCAAGCCGGGCGCCTCCCCGGCGTCTCGCCCAGTGATCTTCAAAGCCTGGTCATGGAGGTAATGAAGCGTCGATCGACTTGACACCGTTTCACGTGGAACGGGGATGTGTGCATGATTGTGCACTGTTTCACGTGAAACGGACCCGTTAGCTACTCTCACAACTTCCGTCTATATTGTCCATCGCGCCATTCACTAGAAGCCGCATAAGTGGCTGCGCGGTGGTTTGATGTCGTAAGTCGTTGTTTCACAGCACTTTACAGGTATCCGAGTAACTAATGGCACATGTAATAGCCATCGCCAATCAGAAAGGCGGGGTCGGGAAGACTACGACCGCCGTCAATCTGGCCGCGTCCCTCGCCATCGCCGAGCGGCGCACACTGCTGCTGGACGCGGACCCGCAAGGCAATGCCACGAGTGGAGTGGGCATCGCCAAGCACGAGCTCCAAATCTCGCTGTACGATGCGATCGTCGAGGGCCATCCGTCCCGCGAGGCCGTGCTTCATGTACCCGGTCTTCCCCACCTTTCGGTACTTCCCGCCACGCAGGACCTGGTCGGCGCGGAGCTGCAGTTGGTCGACCGCGAGCACCGCGAGGCGGCGCTGCGCGGCGTGCTCGAACCGCTGCAGGACGACTACGATTACGTCGTGGTGGACTGCCCGCCCTCGCTCGGTCTGCTCACGCTCAACGTGCTGGCGGCCGCCAACACGGTGCTGATCCCGATTCAGTGCGAGTACTACGGGCTCGAGGGAATCTCGCAATTGCTCAACACCGTGCGGCTCGTACAGCAGAACTTCAACAGCGGGCTCGCCATCAACGGCGTGCTGCTCACGATGTACGATGCGCGCCTCAATCTCTGCCGTCAGGTGGCGGACGACGCGAAGGAATATTTCGGCGCGAAGATGTTCGTGACGCCCATCCCGCGGAACGTGCGGCTCGCCGAAGCGCCGAGCTTCGGAAAGCCGATCCTGCTGTACGACGTGCAGTCGGTCGGCGCGAAAAGCTATCTCGCGGTCGCCCAGGAGCTGATGGCCCGGGTCGAGAACGCCGGCGTGAGCGAGACACCCGAGCCGTCGCCCGGGGTGACCACATGAGCCAGACCAAACGGCTCGGCCGCGGACTGGAGGCCCTGCTCGGGCCGGTGTCGCGCGAGCAAGCGGAAGCGTCGGGCGCCCTTCGCGAGCTGCCGATGGCGAGCGTCAAACCGAATCCCTATCAGCCGCGCACGCGGATGGACGAGGGTGCGCTCGACGAGCTGGTCGCGTCGATCCAGGCATCCGGCCTCCTCCAGCCTGTCGTCGTACGCCCGAAGGGCAACGGCTACGAGCTGATCGCGGGAGAGCGCCGGTGGCGCGCCGCGACCCGGCTGGGATGGAGCCGAATCCCGGCCGTGGTAAAGGAGGTCGACGACCCGACGCTGCTCACGCTCGCGCTGGTCGAGAACCTTCAGCGCGACGACCTCTCACCCATTGACGAGGCGGCGGGCTACCAGCGGCTCGCCGCCGAGTTCCAGCTTCCGCACGCTGAGATCGCGCGGCTGGTCGGGCGGAACCGGGCGACGGTGGCCAATCTGCTTCGGCTGCTCCAGCTTCCCGATGAAGTCCGCGAGCTGGTGCACGAGCGCAAGCTCTCCGAGGGTCACGCACGCGCGCTCCTCGGCCTGGCGGAGCCGTCGGAGATGGTCAGCTTGGCCCGCCAGGCAGTGGAGCAAGGCTGGTCGGTCCGGGAGATGGAAGCCCGCGTCCGCGGCGACGTCCCGGGTTCATCGACCGCCGCAACGGACGCGACGCCCCGCCGTGCCCGACCCACGGCCCGCACGATCACTGCCGACGTTCGCCGGGTGGAGGACGCCCTTCGCAAGCACCTCGGCACCGATGTCCGGGTTACCACGCGGCGGCGCGGCCGCGGGTTTCTCACCGTGAGCTACTACAACAACGACGACCTCGCCCGCCTGCTCGAAATGATCCTCGGACGCCCATTCCAGGGATGAGCCGCGCGTCCCGCGCGGTGACGATCGTCATCCAGCCGGACGGCGCCACCCGATCGCAGACGTACCGCCTTCCGGTGTGGATGCTGCGAGCCGGCGTCGGCTTCATGGCCGCCGGCGTGGTGGCGGCTATGGTCGTGGCCGCGCTGTACGGCCCGCTCCTCGGGGCGGCCTCGCGGGTCCCCGGGCTCGAAAGGCAGGTCGAGAAACTCGAATCAGACAACGCGAAGGTGCGTCAACTGAGTGCCGCGCTCGACAGCGTCGAGTCACGATACGCACAGGTGCGCGAGATGATCGGCGGCGACATCGTTCGCGACCCGATGACCCTTGGCGTGGCACTGCCGATCGCCCCGGCGCTGCTGGCTCACGTCGCCGATGCCCCTCGCGGACCCTCGGTCGGGCTTTCGGTTCCGAACCGCTGGCCGCTCGATCAGTCCGGTTACATCACCCGAGGTCAGGTCGGCACCGGCACCAACGAGGAAGCACACCCCGGGCTCGACATCGCGGTGACCGATGGAAGCATCGTACGCGCGTCGGGCGGTGGCACCGTCCGCCAGCTCGGTGAAGACCCCGAGTATGGCTTCTTCGTGCTCCTCGATCATCCTGAGGAGTATCAAACCATGTACGGGCATCTCTCGAGGATCCTCGTCGAGCCCGGGGCGTCGGTGGCGCCGGGCCAGGTGATCGCGCTCTCCGGCAACAGCGGCCGCTCCACCGCGCCACACCTCCACTTCGAGATCCGTCAGAAAGACGTCTCGCTCGATCCTCGAACCATGGTCAAGGAAGGAACCTGATGGGCATCTTCAACAACCAGGCACGGGACGATCAGGGGAACGAGCTTCGCCGGCGCCGCACCGATCAGATCCCATTCTCGATCATCGCGAGCGACATGACCGTGATCGGCGATCTCGAGACCGAGGGCGTCGTCCGGGTCGAGGGCCGCGTCCGCGGCACCGTCCGGGCAGGCGCGCAGGTGCTTGTGGCCGCCGGCGCCACCATCGAGGGCGACCTCCACACGCAGGAGGCGGTCGTCGCGGGCCAGGTGAGCGGCGCCATCATCGCGCGCGAGCGGGTCGAGCTGCAGGCTACGGCCGTGGTGACCGGCGATATCCATACCCCCCGGATCGCGATCGTCGAAGGCGCCAAGGTGAGCGGCGAGGTCAAGATGGACGCGGACAAGTCGGCGCTCGAAGCGGGGATGTCCACAAGAGTGGATAAAACGGCCTAAGTTGTGGAAAGTCATGAGTTTGTGGCGAAATCGCGCGCTCGGGGAGCCAAAGCGCGCACCAAGTGGCTTTATGGTGTGACTATGATGGCGTTTACGGCGTGCTCCAACTCCGCTCCTGATCCCGGGGTGCGGGTCGGTCTGATCACGCCCGGGAGCATCGCCGATGCGGCCTGGAACTCCGGTGCCTACGCCGGGCTGCAGCGGATTCGCGATTCACTGGGTCTGGCTATCAGCCACGTGGAGGCCAGAACTCCGGCCGAGCAGGACGAGGCCCTTCGGGCTTACGCATCGCAGGGCTACGATCTCGTATTCGCCCACGGGTTCGAGTTCCAGGGTGCGGCGGAACGGGTGTCGGCGCAGTATCCGACGACGGCGATCGTCGTGACCTCCGGCTCCCGCACCCAGGGAAACGTGTCGCCGCTCATCTTCAAGCTCGAGGACGCCAGCTATCTGGCGGGAATGGTGGCCGGCGGGCTCACGCGGAGCGGCATCCTGGGATTCGTCGGCGGGATCGAACTGCCGCCGATCAAGGCCGCATACGAGGGATGGGTGAACGGCGCCAGGGCGGTGAATCCGAAGATCCAGACCCGGGAGATCTATCTCAACAGCTTCGACGATGCCGCGGCAGGCCGGGAAGCGGCGCTGGCGCTCGTGCGCATCGGGGTCGACATGTTCCATCACAACGCAGACGCCGCGGCGTTGGGCCTCTTCCAGGCCGCGAAGGAGTCACCCGGGGTCTACGTGTTCGGGGCCAATGCGGACCAGTCGTCGCTGGCGCCCGAGCGAGTGCCCGGCAGCGCAGTCATCGATCTGCCCCGCGCGCTCCTCCTCGTGGCCAAGGCCGTCAAGGCCGGCTCCTTTACGCCGAAGGTTGAGGTGTTCGGGCTCGCCAGCGGCGTGGTACGCTACGAGCCCAATCCGGCGCTCGCGGCCCTGGTCCCCCCGGCGCTCGAGGAGCGCGTGCGTGCGGCGGCGGACTCGATCGCGGCCGGCACCCTGGTCCCGGCGGCGCGGCCGGCGTCGATGCAGGCGCGGAAGCGCGAGGCGCCGAGGGCGCTGTCGTCCGCGCTGGCATTGGATGCAGCACAGAGCCACAGAGGACATGGCGGCAGGCGGAGTACACCTGTGATGGTTGCTTCCTCTGAGTTCTCCGCGCCTCTGTGGTGAAAACCCCGCCCGGGGACGACGTGAGCCCCGTGCCGCTTGCCGAGATTGTCCGGTACCTGGACGAGTACCTGCGCGTGCGCGACGTGCCGGACGAGCGCAACGCCGTCAACGGCCTGCAGGTGGAGAATCAGGGGCTGGTGGGCGGCATCGTGGCGGCGGTGGACGCGTCGCAGGCGACGATCGACGGCGTGATCGCGGAGGGACCGGGGCGTGGCGGCGCGGCGGCGCTGCTGCTGGTGCACCACGGGCTCCTGTGGGACGGCAATCTTCCGCTCACGGGCAGGCGCTACCGCCGGGTGGCGGCGCTGCTCGAGCACGACATTCCACTCTATTCGGCGCACATCCCGCTCGACCTGCATCCGACCGTGGGCAACAACGTCGTGCTCGCCGAGCGGCTGGGGCTCGCGGTCGAAGGTTGGTTCGGCGACTACCGGGGCGTGGCGATCGGTGTGTGGGGCCACGCACCGGCGCGGCTCGCACCGCGTGACGCGCTCCTCCACGAGGTGAATCACGCGCTGGGTACGCCGACCCCGGGGGCGGGGGCGCGGCTCATCGCGGGCGGGCCCGAGCGGGTCAGCCGCGTGGGCGTCATCACGGGCGGAGCGGGCAACATGATCGGTGCCGCGCGCGACGCGGGGCTCGACACCTTCATCACCGGCGAGGGCGCGCACTACACGTACTTCGACGCGATCGAGTGGGGGCTCAACGTGATCTTCGCGGGGCACTACGCCACCGAAACGCTGGGCGTGCAGGCGCTCGCCTCGCACCTCGCGGAGCGCTTCGAGCTCGACTGGGAGTTCCACGATCACCCGACCGGTCTGTGACGGCACCGCCGGTGCTCGCGCTGCGGGGCATCCGCAAGCGATTCGGCTCCGTGCAGGCACTGCGCGGAGCCGATTTCACGCTCGCGCCGCGCGAGCTGCACGCGCTGCTCGGCGAGAACGGCGCCGGCAAGACGACGCTGATGCAGGTCGCCTACGGGCTGGTCCGTCCCGAAAGCGGCGAGATCGCGATCAACGGCGTCGTGCGGACGATCGCGAGCCCGCGCGCGGCGCGGCGGCTCGGCGTCGGCATGGTGCACCAGCACTTCACCGCGGTGCCCGCGTTGACGGTGGCCGAGAACGTGGCGCTGGCGGCCGGATGGAAGGTGCGGCAGGGCCTGCTGCGCGAACGGGTCCGCGAGTTCGCCGAGGGCGCGGGTCTGCCGCTCGACCCGTCGGCGCGCGCCGGCGACCTCTCGGTGGCGCTCCTGCAGCGGCTGGAGATCGTGAAGGCGCTGGCCTCGGACGCGCGCATCCTGCTGCTCGACGAGCCGACGGCGGTGCTGGCGCCGGGCGAGGCGGCGGACTTGCTGCGCGTGGTACGCGGGTTCACGGTCCGCGGCGGCGCCGCCGTGCTGATCACCCACAAGCTCGACGAGGCGCTGGCGGCGGCGGACCGTGTGACCGTGCTGCGCCGGGGAGCGGTGGTGTTCGAAGGCGCGGTGGCTGGGCAGTCGGCGAAGTCGCTGGCGAGTGCCATGATCGGCGACGAAGAAGGCGGGGAGGCTCGCCGCCCTCGCACGGCCAACCGGGGCCGCGATGGGACGGTGGCCGAGGTGGAACTGCATGACGTGGCGATCCGGCTGGAAGATCTCGAGGTTCCCCGCGAGACCGGTTACGGGCTCGCCGTCCGGGGAGCGTCGCTGAGCATCCGGCGGGGAGAGATCGTGGGCATCGCGGCCGTCGAGGGGAACGGACAGCGGGAGCTGCTGCGAGCGGTGGCGGGACGATTGCAGCCGCTCCGTGGACGGCGAGAAATTGCCGAACCGGTGGCGTTCGTGCCCGAGGACCGCACCACCGAAGGCTTGATTCCGGGGTTCACCCTCACCCAGAACGTGGTGCTCGGGTCCCGCGCGGACGACCCGTGGATTCGCCGTGGCCGGATCGACTGGAGGCTGGCGCGGAGCCGGACGGCGATCCTGCTCGAGGAGTATGGCGTGGTGGCCCCCGGCCCCGACACCTTCGCCTCGGCCCTGAGCGGCGGCAACCAGCAGAAGGTGGTCCTGGCGCGTGAGCTGGCGCGGCGCCCGCGTGTCGTGGTGGCGGAGAACCCGACGCGCGGGCTCGACATCCGGGCGGCAGAGGCCGTTCAGGCCCGGCTTCGCGGGGCCGCGAGCGATGGCGCCGCGGTCCTCATCTACTCGAGCGATCTCGACGAGGTGCTGGCACTGGCGCATCGGGTGCTGGTGGCCGCGCGCGGGAAGCTGCTCGAGGTGCCGGCCGATGCGACGCGCGCGCAGATCGGCCAGCTCATGGTGACCGGTGGCCGCTAGGACGCCGCTCCTCGCGATACTGCTGGGTCTGGCCGTACTCGCGGGCGGCCTTCAACTGGCAGGCTACGATGCGGCTGCCGCGCTCACGTCGCTTTGGCGCGGCGCGTTCGGATCCTGGTACGCCTTCTCCTCGGCCACGCTGGTTCGGGCGGTACCGCTGATCGTCGTCGGGCTCGGTATCGCGCTGGCGTTCCGCGGCGGCGCGCTCAACATCGGCGCTGAAGGCCAGTTTTACGCCGGGGCGATCGCGGCGACCTGGGTCGGCCTCCACGTGGCCGGCCGCCCGGCGGTCGTGGCGGTGACGGCCGTGCTCGTGGCCGCCCTGCTCGCCGGCGCGGCATGGGTGCTGGTGCCGATCTGGCTCAAGCTCCGCTTCGGCGTGCTGGAGGTGATCAGCACGCTCCTCCTCAATTTCGTCGCCGAGTCGCTCGTCAGCCTGGTGGTGCAGGGTCCGCTGCAGGAAGCGCAGGGCATCTACCCGCAGAGCGATCCCATCGCGGAGGTCGCGCGCCTCCCGCTCCTCCCCGGCACGCGGCTCCACGCCGGCCTCGCGCTCGCCCTCATCGGCGCCGCCGCCCTGTGGTACGTGGTCGCGCGGACGCTGTGGGGGTTCCGGCTCAGCGCGGTGGGTGCCGGACCGCGTGCGGCGGAGATCAGCGGCAGGATCGACGCGCGCCGAGTGACGGCCGTGGCGCTGTTGGGGTCCGGTGCCGTGGCCGGCCTGGCGGGTGGCATCGAGGTGAGCGGCGTGTCGTACGCGCTGTTCCAGAATCTGTCGCCGGGATACGGGTTCACGGCGATCGCCGTCGCGCTGCTGGCACGGCTCCATCCGCTCGGCGTGGTGGCGGCGGGCATGCTGTTCGGCGCGCTCGAAGCGGGAGCCGGCGCGATGCAGCGGGAGGCCGGCGTGCCGGCCGTCACCGTCTATGTCGTCGAAGCGGTCGTCATCATGGTCGTGCTCCTGGCGGACACCGGTGCCCGGCGCGCGGTGGGGGCCCGGGTGGCGGCGTGACCGACTCGCTGGTGCTGCTGAGCGGATTCCTCGCGGCGGCGGTGCGCGTGGCCACACCACTCCTCCTGGCCGCCACGGGTGAAACGGTGACCGAGCGGGCGGGCGTCATGAACCTCGGGCTCGAGGGCATCATGCTGGGCGGTGCGCTCGCCGCCACGCTCGGCGCGACGGCGGCGGGACCGTGGGCCGGGCTCGCCGTGGCGGTGCTGGTAGGCATGCTGCTGGCGGCCTTGTTCGCCGCCGTGGCGATCGGTGCGCGCGCCGATCAGATCATCGCGGGCACCGCGCTCACGCTCGGCGCGGTCGGGCTCACGGGCACGATCTACCGCCAGGCCTATGGCATCGGCGGCGCGGGGCTGGCGCTGCCCACGCTCGCACCGCTGCCGATTCCGGGGCTCTCGCAGATCCCGCTGCTCGGGCCCGCCTTGTTCGACCAGCCCATGCCGACCTACCTGGCGTTGCTCGCGCTGCCGCTCGTCTGGTGGGTCCTCTTTCGGACGCGGACGGGCCTGGCGCTCCGCGCCACGGGCGAAGGGGCGGCGATGGCGCGGGCCGCCGGCGTGCGCACGGGCCTGGTGCGGACGGTGGCCACCGTCGTCGGCGGCGGGTTCGCGGGCTTGGCGGGGGCCTCGCTGGTGCTCGCCCAGGTGGGCACGTTCGCCGAGCGGATGACCGCCGGCCGCGGGTATGTGGCGATCGCGATCGTGGTGCTGGGGCGGTGGCATCCCCTGGGCGTGGCGGTTGCGTCACTGCTCTTCGGCGCGGCGACGGCGCTGCAGTACGTGTTCCAGTCGTTGGGACTGGACGTGCCGTATCAGCTGTTCCTGATGTTGCCGTATGGACTGACGTTGCTGGCGCTGGCGGGCGCGGTCGGGAGGGCGCGGGCGCCGGCCGACCTGGGGAAGGCGTGAAGCGACGGTCATCGACCTCAGTGCACCCCCAACACTCCTGGCACCTCCGCCAACGCGCGGACCCTCGCCATCGGCGCCGCGGGCAGCCGCTCCGCCGGCGTGCCGGGCGCCTCGATCAGCACCACGTGGAGCCCGGCGTTGGCGCCGCCGGCCGCGTCCCAGGCGTTTCCGCTGACGAAGGCGATCTCCGCGGGGGGTAAGCCGAGCACTTCCGCCGCCATCGCATACACCCGCGGTGACGGCTTGTACACGCCCAGCGGCTGCACGGAGATCACCTGGTCCAGCAGCGCTGTCAGGCCCGCGCGCACGAATGCTTCCCCGAGCATGTCGGGGTTGCCGTTGGAGAGGACGGCCGTCCGGATGCCCGCGGCGCGGATCCGGGTCAGGGTCGCTACCGCATCCGGGTAGGCGTCGAGCATTCGGAACGCTCGACCGAGCTGCGGTTCGAGGTCGGGCGCCCGGAGGCCGAGTGCCTCGAGGGCATACGCGAGCGCGTCCCGGGTGATAGTCTCGAAATCGGCGTGTCGGCCCATCAGGGTGCGCAGCCAGGTGTACTCGAGCTGCTTCCTGCGCCAGAGCGCGAGGAGCGGGGCGGCGGCCTCGCCGAGGATCGCCGCGTGAGGCGCGACGGCGCTGCCGAGATCGAGCAGCGTGCCATACGCATCGAAGACGCAGGCCTTCATCGGCTGGCGGCGAGCTCGGCCCGCGTGTCCACGATCAACGTCCGGACGCGATCTTTGAGCGCCGGCACGTCGGCGGCGGTCAGCCCGGTCGTCTCGATGGGGTCGAGCACGCGCACCACGGCGGTCGAGCGGCCGAAGCGCCAGTCGTTCTTCGGAAGCGCGGTCGAGCTGCCGTGGATCACCAGCGGCAGGACCGGGACGCCGGCGTCGATGGCCAGGCGGAAGGCGCCGTCCTTGAACGGCAAGAGGTCGGCGGTGGTAGAGCGGGTGCCCTCAGGAAAGATCATGACCGACACCCGGTTGGCCAGCGCCTCGCGACACCTCGCGATGGCGTCGGCGGCACTCGGACCAAAGCCACGCTGAATGGGAACGTCGCCCGCGAGGCGCAGTTCCCAGCCGAGCACGGGAATCCGGAACATCTCCGCCTTGGTCAGCCACTTCATCTCCCACGGCAGGTGGCTGATGAGCAGGATGTCCACGAACGACTCGTGGTTCGACACCACCACGTAGGGGCGCCTCGGGTCGGCGGGCATGATCCCCGCCCGGCGGAATCGCCAAAACGGATTGAGGGCGGCCATGGTCACGGCGATCTGCCGGAAGACGTACCCGACCGTGTACCGCCCACGGTCGAACGGCGCGGTGATCAGCCGGAGCACTGCCATGACTGGAAGCCAGGCCAGCACGCAGGTGACGAGCACCAGCCAGACCCAGATCGAGACGATAGATTGCCACAGACGCGACATGACGCTCCGGTGCCCTAGGCCCGCCCGAGGCCCGCCGCACGGGCGAGTGACGCGTAACCTTATCGCCTGCCGGACCGGGTGGACAAGGGCAGTTCTCTCTCACGACCGAGCCACACGATGGTTGATCGCCCCACCGGGGACGCGGCGGCAGGAGCGGCGTTCCGTCCGGACGTAGCGGCTCCCGCGACCTCGCCGGAGGAAGGCCAGGCTGTCGAGCAACCCGATCTTCGAAAGCTCGGGGATGCGTTGCGCGACCGAGTCGAGATTCGCTCGATCGCCATCACGGGCCTGTTTCTGCTGGCGGTGCTCTACACGCTGTACTTCGCGCGCGCGTTTCTGCTCCCGATCGTCCTGGCGGTGCTCCTCGATTTCCTGCTGAGCCCGATCATCCGCGCGCTCAAACGCGCGCGCATCCCCGAGCCGGTCGGTGCGGCGCTGGTGATCCTGACCGTACTGGGCGGCGTGGGCGTGGGGGCCTATAACCTGGCCGACCCGGCGCGCGCGTGGATGGCCCTGGCGCCCGAGAGCATCAGCCGGGTCCAGTCGCGGCTGCGCGAACTGCGCGGGCCGGTCGATCAGGTGACGCGGACGGCCGAGCAGGTGGAGGCGGCGACGAACGTCAGCAAGGGTGGCCCGCAGGAGGTGGTGGTGCGCGGGCCGCGGCTCAGCGAGCGCTTCTTCGGCGGGACGCAGACGCTGGTGGTCGGCGCGATGGAAATGCTCATCCTGCTGTACTTTCTGCTGGCCGCGGGTGACCTCTTTCTCCAGAAGCTGATCCGGGTGCTGCCGCTGCTCAAGGACAAGAAGAAGGCCGTCTCCATCGCGCGAGAGACGGAGGCCTCGATCTCGAAGTATCTGTTCACGGTGGCGCTCGTCAATATCGGGCTCGGCATCGGGGTGACGTTGGTGATGCTGCTGATCGGGCTGCCCAACGC
>JACCSZ010000209.1 GCA_013812695.1 Gemmatimonadales bacterium
CACGGCGCGCTCGAGACCGAGCGGATTCCGCTCCACCGAGGCGACCAGGCGGTGTGGCACGGGGCGGTCGACGGCGTGCTTCCCGGCCAGCTCTACGGCTATCGGGTGCACGGCCCATACGAACCCGAACGCGGGCACCGCTGTAATCCCGCCAAGCTGCTGCTCGATCCCTACGCCCGAGCCCTGAGCGGTCCGGTGCACTGGAAGGCACCGCTCGCCAGCCATCCCGACACGCCGGCCGGCCAGCCCCCCGACTTTTCGGCCGACCCGCGTGACAGCGCCGGCTCCCTCCCCAAGTGCGTGGTGATCGACCCGGCGTTCGACTGGGGAGACGACCGCTCCCCGCGGGTCCCGTGGGATCGTACCGTCATCTACGAATGCCACGTCAAGGGCATGACGATGCTGCACCCCGGCGTGCCGGATGCGCTTCGCGGCACCTACCTCGGCCTCTGCAGCGACCCAATTCTCGAGCATCTCCGCTCGCTGGGGATCACCGCCGTCGAGCTGCTCCCCGTGCACCAGGAAGCAAGCGAGCCCCGGTTGCACGGACTGGGGCTGGTGAACTACTGGGGGTACAGTCCAATCGGCTACTTCGCTCCCGATGTGCGCTACGCGACCGCGGGGCACGGGCAGCAGGTCCTGGAGTTCAAGGCCATGGTCCGTCGATTCCACGCCGCGGGGCTCGAGGTGCTGCTCGACGTGGTCTACAACCATACCGCCGAGGGCGGGCACCGGGGCCCCACGCTCGCCTTTCGCGGGATCGATAACGCCGCGTACTATCGGCTCGATCCCGACCAGCCGGCGCGCTATCTCGATTTCACCGGCTGCGGGAACACGCTCGATATGCGGCGGGGGCCCGCGCTCGACCTTGCCCTCGACAGCCTGCGCTACTGGGTCAGGGAGATGCACGTTGACGGGTTCCGGTTCGATATTGCCCCCGTGCTCGGCCGCATGGACCCCGACTTCGACCCCGGCGCACCGTTCTTCGAGCGGGTCCGTTTGGATCCGGCGCTCGCGGACGTGAAGCTGATCGCGGAGCCATGGGATCTGGGTCCCCAGGGGTATCAGGTCGGGCGGTTTCCCCCGGGCTGGGCCGAGTGGAACGGCAAGTGGCGCGACGGCGTGCGCCGGTTCTGGCGCGGCGATACCGGCGCGGTGGGCGAGCTGGCGTCACGGCTGGCGGGGAGCAGCGACCTGTACGCCGCCGGCGACAGGGGTCCGCTGGCCAGCGTCAATTTCGTGACCTGTCATGACGGGTTCACGCTGCACGATCTCGTGAGCTACGAGCACAAGCACAACGCAGCGAACGGTGAACAGAACCGGGACGGCACCGACTACAACCTGAGCCGCAACTGGGGGGTCGAGGGTCCGGCCACGACCATCCAGGTGGCGCGGGTGCGCGAGCGGATCGGCCGCAGTCTGCTCGCGACGCTCGCCTTTTCGCAGGGCGTCCCGATGCTCTCCCATGGCGACGAGGTCGGCCGCACGCAGCGGGGCAACAACAACGCGTACTGCCACGACAGTCCGCTCACCTGGGTGCACTGGGACCTGGATCTCGAGCAGCGAGCGCTGCTCGAGTTCACCCGGACGGTGTTCGCCATCCGGGCCGCCACCCCCGCGCTCCGCCGTACCACCTTCTTTCCGCTGGTCCCTGCCGGTGCCCACGGCCTCACGTGGCTGCGCGCCGATGGATCGCCGATGACCGGTACGGACTGGGCGCACGATGCCAGCCATATCCTCGGGATGCTGTTCGACGGGCGCCCGCCGTTGCTGCTGCTGCTCAACGGGGGCGGCCATTCCCGCGCGTTCGTGCTGCCCGAGCGGCCGGCCGGCGCCTGGGCCGTGGTCGTGGACACCGGCTACGGCGGCGGGCGCACCGCGGAGACCGGACTGACGCTCGCCCCGCACTCCCTCATCCTGCTGCGCCACCAGGAGCGCTGATGCGACTCGAGCCCGTGGCGCCCGGATCCCGCGTCCACTTGCCCGACGCGGCCGCCGGGCCGCCGCCCGGCGTTCCGCCCAAGGCTGACGCCGTGGCGCGGGTGCGGAAGCTCGGCGAACGGATCGACGAGCTCCAGGATGCGCTCTACGCCGAAGGCCGGCGGGCACTCCTCGTCGTGCTGCAAGGCAGGGACACGTCAGGAAAGGACGGCGCGGTCCGTCGGGTCTTCGGGCCGCTCGACCCGCTGGGGATCGTGATTACCAGCTTCAAGGTGCCGACGCCGCTTGAGCTGGCGCACGATTACCTCTGGCGCGTGCACCAGGCGGTGCCGCCCAAGGGCACCATCGGCGTGTTCAACCGGTCGCACTACGAGGACGTGCTGGTGGTGCGCGTGCATGAGCTCGTGCCCGAGCCGGTCTGGCGCGCGCGGTACGAGCAGATCAATCAGTTCGAGCACATCCTGTCGGAGAACGGGGTCACCATTCTCAAGTTCTTTCTGCACATCTCCCGCGAGGAGCAACGCGAGCGGCTGCTGGCCCGGCTGGAGGATCCGACGAAGTACTGGAAGTTTTCGGCGGGGGATCTGGGAGAACGCGAGCGCTGGGACGAGTACACGGCGGCGTACGAGGAGGCGCTGGAACGGACCAGCACGGCCGTGGCGCCGTGGCATGTCGTCCCGGCGGACCGGAAGTACGTCCGCGACTTGCTGGTGGCGCAGGTGGTGGTGGACGCTCTGGAGCGGATGGCTCCCCAGTATCCCGGCCCCCCCGACGGCCTGGAGAACTTCAGGGCGACACTGCGGTAGGATCAGTTCCCGCCGTCGGGGCCCACGATGACGAACGTCAATTCGCCGCCCACTGTCAGGTACGGCAGCGAGTTGCCGAGCTGCTGCTGCAGCGCGGTCCGCAACCTCGAATCGGCGGAGGTGATGACCAGGCCGACCTGCATCCCGGCGCTCGGACCGCCGCCGGGCGGCACGAAGCTTTCCCAGTCCAGCGTATAGTCGCCACGATCGAAGCTGAAATTCTGAGGGAGGTAGGACACCAGCCCGGGTGGCACGGTGCCGGCGCCGATCTCGCCTGGCCAGGCTCCGGTTTCGTACCAGGCGCTGTAGGCCGCGACGCGCACCGCTTGCACGTCGCCGGCCGCCGCCGTGGCCCGGGCGCGGTGGCGGAGGTCGATGTACTTGAGGAGGGCGATCGACGCCAGGATGCCAATGACGATCATGACCGTCAACAGCTCGATGAACGAGAACCCCCCACGCCGCCGGATCATTTCGCTCTCCGGGAGATCACCTTGAAGCTGTTGCCAACGAACCGCGCGAGCGGCTCGCTGGAGTCGTAACGCAGCTGGACCTCATCGGACACCGCGGCGAGCCGGTAGCCCGAGGCGGTGCGGTCGTAGCGGATCTCACCGCCGCGTGCGCCCGCCTGCTCTAGGGTCGCCGGGAACTGTCCGGCCTGGTGGCGAAACTGTTCGATGTGCTGCGCCGCGTTCGCCATCGTGATGCGGAGGCTCGCTTCGCGGACCGCCAGCGACTCGGGTGGCGGCGGGGCGGGAAAGATCCAGTCGGGTCGCTCGACGTACAGGTACACGGCAAGGAACAGCGTCAGCGTGGCGGACACCAACATCACCAGCCGCGACGTGCCGCGCGCCCGGTGCCGGGCGAGGGCCGCCTGCTGCTCGGCCTCCCGCTCGTCCGCCTTCTTCTTCAGCACCGAGTCGAATGCATCGAGCAGCGCCTTCTTCTCCGGCGACGCCGTCGGGCTGCTGGTCTCCTGGCTCATCACTGCTCCGTGGTGATTGCCGTGCTACGCCGCCGGCGATTCCCCATCGACCGCCCGCTGCACCTGCACCGGAAAGTTGCGGATGTCGATCGGTTTCGTGATGTACCCGTCGAACCCGGCCTCGAGCGCCCGCTCGCGATCGCCGCTCATCGCATGCGCGGTCAGCGCGAGGACCCGCAGGGTCCGGTGATCGGAGCCGCGGATCTCGCCGAGCAGCTCGAACCCGTCCTTGCCGGGCAACTGGATGTCCATGAGGACGAGCGCCGGTTGTTCGCGGGCCAGCGTGTCCAGGAGGCCATCGCCGCCCGCGAGTCCCAGGACTTCATGTCCTCGCAGGGTGAGCAGGGTGCGGAACAATTTCATGTT
>JACCSZ010000131.1 GCA_013812695.1 Gemmatimonadales bacterium
CCAACATCCAGTTGCCGGGCGGCGCCTCGAGATGATCGAGCGCGGCCAGCAGGCCCGGGACGTCGGTGTTATCGCCGACGATCGCGCCGTCCTCGCCCCAGAAGGCGTTGCAGGCGGCGAGCCGCTCGACCGCGGGCTCCCGGCGGTCGACGGCCTGGGCCGCAAGCTCCTTGTGCGGAATCGTGACGTTGCCGCCGCCGCCGGCGTGGCTCAGCCCGCGCATGAGCGCCGGTACGGTGCCGGCGTCGACCCGGAGGGCGACGTAGACCGCCCGGAGTCCGAGGACGCGAAAGGCGGCGTTGTGCATGGCCGGCGACAGCGAATGCGCCACGGGATCGCCGAGCACGGCGAACACGCGCGTCGAGCCGTCGATCACCGCACGGTGCCGGCGACCCGGCTCACCACGGCGCCGATGAGCTCCTGCAACTCGGTGAACGTGGCGCGATAGCTTGCGAGATCGGCGCCGTAGGGGTCGGTCACCTCGGTGCGGCCCTCATCGCGGCCGGCGTAGGCACCGAGGAGATGAACTTTCGCCTCCCCGCCCAGCTCGGCGACCCGGGCGAGGTGGTGGCCCGACATGACCAGGATCAGCCCGGCGCCCCGCACCAGCTCCCGCGTCAGCAGACGCGCGCTGTGGGTGCTGAGATCGAGGCCGTTCTCGAGCCCGACCAGATAGGCGCCTTCCGACGCCGGTGCGCCATCCCACGCGCCCGTACCCGCGGACGAGACGCGCACCTGCTCCAGCCCTCGCGCGGCCACCGCGTCGCGGAGCAACGCTTCGGCCATCGGGCTGCGGCAGGTGTTTCCGGTGCAGACGAACAGCACGTGCGTGTTCATGCGGGAAACATAGTCACGGCGCGAGCCGCCCGGCGGCTCGTCTGAGCTCGCCGCGCGGGATGGCGCCCTCTCGCACCATTCGCGGTACCGACTCGGTGCAGTCGATGAGGGTGGACGGTGGCACGTTGCCGAGCACGCCACCGTCGAGCACGAGCAGGTGCCCGTCGTCCACAGCGTCCTGGAAGAGCTCGACGAGCCTGGCGGGCCCCGGGGCCGGCGGACCACCCGGACGGTTGGCGGACGTCGAGGTGAGCGGCTGTCCACTCTGGCCCACGAGTCGTTCGATGCCGGCATGGGACGTGTGGCGCACCGCAATGCCGCCCTCGCGTCCGCGCAGTTCGTCGGGGAGTCGGCCCTCGCCGCCGCGCAGCACGAGCGTGAGCGGGCCCGGCCAGAAAGCGTCGGAGAGCGCCCGTGCCGAGGCGGTGAACACGAGATTCCAATCTTCCGCCATCCTTCGACTCGAGACCAGCAGCAGGAATGGCTTGCCGGGGTCGCGACCCTTGAGTCGAGCGAGCGCGGCGAGCGCGGGCGCACTCGCCATGGAGCCCAATCCGTAGACGGTCTCGGTCGGGTAGGCCAGCAACCCGCCCGCGGCCAGGTGCGCCGTGACGATCGGGATGGCGGCGTCCACCTCGGCCGGGGCGCCGTACGGCAGGATCATTCGGCCCGGCCGGCGAGCAACTCCGCCATGGCCAGATCCTCGGCCGTCGTAACTTTGAGGTTGCGGAGCGAGTCGGGGACCAGGCGAACGGCAACCCCGGTCCGCTCGACGAGCGTAGCGTCATCGCTGGCCGGGGGACCGGCGGTAGAGCGCGAGGCGGCGTGCGCGCGCTCGAGCACGTCCCGCGGGAAGCCTTGTGGCGTCTGGGCACGCCAGAGACCATCGCGCGGGACCGTGCGGCCCACCCGCGTGGCATCCTCGGACGCGGCCTCCTTCAGCGTGTCGCTGATGCGCACCGCGGCCACCGCGCCCTCGCCGCCGCGGGCGCAGGCGATCACGGCGTCGATCACCGCGCGCTCGACGAATGGCCTGGCCGCATCGTGCACCAGGACGATGCGGCACTCGGCGTCCAGGACCGCCAACCCCGCGCCCACGGACTCCGTGCGCTCCACTCCGCCGGCCACCAGGATCAGCCCCGCGCCGTCGAGCCCTCGCAGGAACTCCGGTGCCACGGCTACGTCCTCGGCGGGCAGCACCAGCACGACTCGGGCGACTTCGGGATGGGCGGTGAAGGGACGGAGTGCCCGGAGCACCATGGGCACGCCGGCGATCGGCAGATACTGCTTGGGCACCGTGCCTCCGAGGCGAGTGCCCCGCCCCGCCGCGACGACGATTACACCGACGTCACGCGGCAAGCGCCCGCACCAGCTGCTCGACGTGGTCGAGCCCGACCATCGAGACGCCGGCCACCTGCGTGCCGCTCCGGGTGGAGCCAAACACCCGGCGGAACCCGAGCCGCGCCGCCTCCGCGATGCGCCGCTCGATGGCCCCGCTCGGGCGGATCTCACCGCCAAGTCCGATCTCGCCGAGGAAGATGACGTCGTTCGGCGCCGGACGATTGTACAGGCTGGACACCAGCGCGGCCGCCACGGCCAGATCCGCGCCCGGCTCGGTGAGCCGGACGCCCGCGGTGACCTGCACGAACACGTCGAGATCGGCGAACGACGTAGCGGCGCGCCGCTCGAGCACGGCCAGCAGGACCGCCAGGCGTTTGGGATCGAGACCGGTGGCCACGCGCTGGGGGGTGCCGTAGCCCGATTTGGCGGCAAGGGCCTGTACTTCGACCAGCACCGGACGCGTTCCCTCCATGAGCGCGGTGACCGCGCTGCCACTGATGCCCTCCGCCCGTGCGGCCAGGAACACCGCCGACGGGTTGGGCACCGCCACGAGCCCGTGCTCCGTCATCGTGAACACGCCCAGCTCGTCCACCGACCCGAAGCGATTCTTGGTGGTGCGGAGCAGCCGGTAATCGAGCGTGGCTTCGCCTTCGAAGTACAAGACGGTGTCCACGATGTGCTCGAGCGTCTTGGGCCCGGCGATGCCGCCGCCCTTGGTGACGTGGCCGACCACGACGACCGCGGTGCCGCTCTCCTTGGCGAAGCGCATGAGCTGGCCCGAGCACTCGCGCACCTGCCCGACGTTGCCCGGGGCGCTCTCGAGCGTCTCGGTGTAGACGGTCTGGATCGAGTCGATGACGACGACATCGGCCGCGACGGCCGCGGCGGCACCCAGAATGGCCTCGAGACGGGTTTCGCCGAGCACGTGCACGGCGCCGGCGTCCTCGTCCAGCAGCCGCTCGGCGCGGAGCCGGATCTGTTCGGGCGACTCTTCCCCGCTCGCGTACAGGACCGTGCGGCCGCCCGCCTCGAGCCGCGCCGCGGCCTGCAGCAGCAGCGTGGACTTGCCGATGCCGGGCTCGCCGCCGATCAGGATCATGGAGCCGGGCACCACTCCGCCGCCGAGCACGAAGTCGAACTCCGGAAGCCCGGTGCGCCAGCGCGCGAGCGGCGCCGTGGCCACATCCCGGAGGCGCGCCGGCGGCGGCACGAGACCCGCGGAGCGGCCCAGGCCGCGCT
>JACCSZ010000236.1 GCA_013812695.1 Gemmatimonadales bacterium
GAGGAGCAGCCGTGCGGCATCTGCCGCGACCCGCGCCGCGACCCGGCGGTGCTGTGCGTGGTGGAGGAGGCGTCGACCGTGCTGCTGGTGGATCGCTCGACGGACTTTCGCGGGCGCTACCACGTCCTTGGCGGCCGGCTCTCCCCGCTGGACGGCGTGGGGCCGGAGTCGCTCCGGCTCGATGATCTGGTCAGCCGGGTGCACGACGGCGGCATCCGCGAGGTCATCCTCGCCACCAATCCATCGATGGAGGGCGAGGTCACCGCCACCTACATACAGCAACTGCTGGCCGGGCGTGACGTGCGGGTCACGCGGCTGGCGCGCGGGCTGCCGATGGGCGGGGACCTGGAGTACGTGGATGGCGTGACGCTGGCGCACGCGCTGGTCGCCCGCCAGGAGCTGTCGTGATGCGGTCGCGCGCCTGGTTGTTCGCGGGCGGTATGGCGACGGGTGCGACGGCGGGGTGGATGCTGGCGCAGCGCCGCCTGGCGAGCCATCAGCGCGATCTCTTCAGTCCGCGCCCCCTCCGCCGCCTCGCGGCGCTTGGCTACCTGGCGGGGCAGACGGGGGTGGATACCATCCGGCTGCTCCGCGACTACCTGGCGTGGGAGCGGCAGCCGGTGCTCCGGCGCCGGGCGCAGGCGATCCTGCGCGACGTGGAAGCCACCCTGCGATGAGGCGCGATCGATGAGCGGCGGAGCGCGATGAGCGGGGCCTCGAGCTGGTCGTTCCGGGAGGAGGATGCGCGGGCCATTCAGGTCATCCTGAGCGGCTTCCTGGCCGAGTCCAATGCCCGGACCGCGCTCATCGTCGACCGGACCGGGCAGATGGTCGCCACGGTGGGCGAGGCGCCGCAATTCGATCCCGTGGCGTTCGCGTCGCTCACCGCGGCGGACTTCAGCGCCAACGACCAGCTCGCCCGTATGCTGGGCGAGCCCGAGTTCGGCGCGCTCTTTCATCAGGGCGAGCGCGAGTCGATGTACCTGGCGGACGTGGCGCGGCGAGTCATCCTCGTCGTCCTGTTCGACAACCGCACGACGCTCGGCCTGGTCAAGCTGCGCGTCAAGTCGGCGGTGGGTCAGCTCAACCAGGTCTTCACCGACATGTTCAATCGGGACGGCACCAGCGCGCCCGGGGTGGCGTCGGAGTTCCAGGGCGAGGCGGAAGACGAGATCGACAAACTCTTCGGGGCCTGAGGGAGACCGCAAGCATGTCGATGATCAACTACGCCTCGCGCGAGATCAACTGCAAGCTCGTGTATTACGGGCCCGGGCTCGGAGGCAAGACCACCAACCTCGAATTCGTCTATCAGAAGGTCGCCCCGGGCTCGCGCGGGAAGATGATCTCCCTCGCCACCGAAACCGAGCGGACCCTGTTCTTCGATTTCCTCCCCGTCGACCTCGGCACCATCCGCGGCTTCAAGGTCAAGTTTCATCTTTACACCGTGCCGGGCCAGGTGTACTACAATGCCTCCCGCAAGCTGATCCTCAAGGGCGTGGACGGCGTGGTGTTCGTGGCCGACAGCCAGATCGAGCGGATGGACGCGAACATCGAGGCCATGCAGAATCTGTACGAGAACCTGACCCAGCACGGGTACGATCTCACCAAGGTTCCGTTCGCCATCCAGTACAACAAGCGCGATCTGCCAAACGCCGCGACCGTGGCGGAGCTGCAGGCGGCACTCAACCCGGGCTGGCCCGTGGACGACGCGGCCCGTCAGCGCGTCATGCCCGACCCCAACCGCGAGGCCGAGTATCTGGTGAGCCAGCAGGACGGCCAGTGGATCGAGCGCGCGCCGTACTTCGAGGCCGTGGCGCTCACCGGGGACGGCGTCTTCGATACGCTCAAGGCCATCAGCAAGAACGTCGTCAAGACGCTGGGGTAGCGGTCGGCATGTGGACGCTCCCGAACATCATCACCCTGGTCCGGATCTGCTTCACGCCGGTCATCGCCCTCCTGCCGTTCATCGAAGGCTACTGGCCCAAGCTGATCTGCTTCGTCATTTTCGTCGTGGTCGCGCTGAGCGATGTGGTCGATGGCCACCTGGCGCGGAGCCGGAACGAGGTCACCGACCTGGGCAAGTTCCTCGATCCGATCGCCGACAAGTTGCTCCTGTTCGCGATGCTCGTTCCGATCTACTTCATCTCGCGGTGGCGGCACGATCTGTACGACATCCCCATCTGGGGGAGCATCCCGCTGTGGGTCTGCCTGCTGCTGATCGGGCGCGAGGCGGCGATGACGGCGTTCCGGTGGTGGGCCAGCCGGCGGGGCGTGGTGATTCCGGCGGCGGGCGCGGGCAAGCTCAAGACGACGATCCAGAACGTGTTCATCGGCGCGGTGATTCTGTGGTTCGCGTTCCGGGACGC
>JACCSZ010000262.1 GCA_013812695.1 Gemmatimonadales bacterium
GGACCGCCGGCGGCTCGGGAGGAGTGGCGCGCCATCGGCGGCGGCGACCCACAGCTCGACGCCGCGCTCCCCCGCCCAGGCGAGGAGCGCACCGGCGTCGGCCGACACCGCGGGCAGCCGGAACGCCGCGCCCATGCTGCCGCCAAGCACCTTCGGGTTCGCGAGCTCGGCGGTGCCCTTGAGCGCCACCAGGCCCGAGGCGCCCAACCCGAGCGCGGTCCGGAGCACGGCGCCGACGTTGCCCGGGTCCTGGACGGCGTCGAGCACCAGCACCACCGCGCCCCGTGGCGTCGGCACGTCCGCCAGCGACCAGACGCGCGGCTCGACGACGGCCACGACGCCCTGCGGATGCTCGGTGTCCGCCAGCTCATCGAGCTCGGCCGGCGCCAGCTCGAGCAGCCGCACGCCGCGGTGGACCAGCGCGCTCTTGAGTGACACTCCGCGGGGAGTAGCTTCCAACGTCGGCGACACGGCCGCGCCGCGCATCGGCACACCCGCCGCGAGCGCCTCCTCGACCAGCCGGACGCCTTCGGCGAGCGCGAGCCCGCGGCGCTCCCGGCCGCGGCGGCGGGCGAGGTCGCGGATCAGCGTCAGCAGCGCGCCGTCCCCGGAGGTGCTCACCGGATGAAGATCGCCCTCACCATTGCCGGCTCGGATTCGGGCGGCGGCGCCGGCATCCAGGCCGACCTCAAGACCTTCCAGCAGTTCGGGGTGTTCGGCACGTCGGTCATCGTCGCCATCACCGCGCAGAACACCCGTGGGGTGCGCGCGGTCGAGGCGGTGTCCGAGGCCATGGTGGCGGCGCAGCTCACCGCGCTCGCCGAGGACCTGCCGCCCGCCGCGCTCAAGACGGGAATGCTGGCGGAGGCGTCGCTGGTGCGGCTGGTCGCCAAGACCATCCGCGAGAACGGGTGGCGGCCGCTGGTGGTGGATCCGGTCATGGTGGCCTCGTCGGGGCAGCGGTTGCTCACCACGGAGGCGGAGGACGTGATCCGCGAGAGCCTGCTGCCGCTCGCCGCGCTGGTCACGCCCAATCTGGACGAGGCCGCGGTCCTGACCGGTCGGGTGGTGCACGATGTCCCGACGATGGAGCGCGCGGGCGAGACGTTGCTCCGCTTCGGCGCGGCGGCGGCGCTCGTCAAGGGCGGCCATCTGACGGATGCGGAGGCCACGCTGACGGACGTGCTCGTGACCGCCGACGGCGTTCGCCACTTCGCGCACCCGCGACTCACGACCAGCTCGACGCATGGCACCGGCTGCACGCTGTCGGCCGCCGTCGCCGCGGGCCTGGCGCTCGGACGACCGCTGGAGACGGCGGTGGGGGACGCTCTCGACTTCGTGCACCGCGCCATGGCCTGCGCGCCGGGGCTCGGCGCGGGGCACGGTCCGCTCGACCATACGGTCACAGCGCCGCCACCACCCCCTCGATGAGCTCGGCCAGCTCGCCGGCGATCCGGTAGGCCACGTCCATCACCTCGAGGTGATCGAGCTTGTGTGGCGTGACGCCCGCGGCCGGGTTGGTGATCGCCGAGAAGCCCAGACAGCGGATGCCCGCCGCCCGCGCCGCAGTCACCTCGAGCACGGTCGACATCCCCACCGCGTCGGCGCCCAGCCGCTCCAGCATTCGGATCTCGGCCGGGGTCTCGTAGCTCGGCCCCAGCAGCCCCACGTAGACGCCCTCGGCCAGCGGGATCTTCCGCCGGCGCGCTACCTCGCGCGCGATCCCGCGAAGCGCCGGGTCATACGGGTCCGACATGTCGGGGAACCGCTCCTCGCCGGGCAGCACCCTCCCGAAGAGGCCGTTTCGAAACGTCAGGTTGATCTGGTCGGCGATCAGCATCACGGTTCCGGAGCCGAAGCTCCGCCGGATGCCGCCCGCCGCGTTCGTGAGCACCAGCGTGCGCACGCCCAACCGCGCGAACACCCGCACCGGCAGCGCGCAGAGCGAGGCCGTGTGCCCCTCGTACATGTGGAATCGGCCACTCTGCACCAGGGTCTCGTGCCCGGCGAGCGTGCCCGCCACCAGCTCGCCGCTGTGCCCCATGACGGTGGGTGCGGGGAAGTGCGGGATGTCGGTGTAGGGGATCCGCACCGCGTGCGCCAGCCGCTCCGCGAACTGCCCGAGCCCCGAGCCGAGGACGATGGCGACTTCGGGTGCGCGGCTGCCCAGCCGCGCACGGACGTACGCCGCGGCCTCGTCGATCATCGCCGGCGGCGCCGGGGCCGCCGTGGCGGTCACAGCAGGATCCCCGCGATGGTGGCCGAGAGAAAGTTGGCCAGGGTGCCGGCGATCATCGCCCGGATGCCGAGGCGGGCCAGGTCGCGCTTCCGCTCGGGCGCCAGCGCGCCGATGCCGCCGAGCTGGATGCCGACCGAGCTGAAGTTCGCGAACCCCGCGAGCGCGAACGACGCGATCGTGAACGAGCGTGGATCGAGCTGCCCCTTCATGGGCCCGAGCTGCGCGTACGCGATGAATTCGTTGAGCACCATGCGGGTTCCCAGCAGGCTTCCGACCGTGCCGCTGTCCCGCCACGAGACGCCCATCGCCCACGCGATGGGGCGGAACACCCAGCCGAGCACCGTCTGCAGATTTTCGGGAAACCAGGGCACCCAGCCGTGCACGGCCGCGAACCCGCCGTTCAGCAACGCCACCAGCGCCACGAACGCCACCAGCATGGCGATGACGTTGAGCATCAGGGTGAGCCCCTCGCCGGTCCCGCGCGCCGCGGCGTCGAGCAGGTTCACGTCCTGCTTGGGCATGTCGAGCTTGACCGTGCCGTACGTTTCGGGCACCTCGGTCTCGGGCTCGAACAGCTTGGCCATCATGATCGTGCCCGGCGCGGTCATGATCACGGCGGTCAGCAGGTGCCGCGCCTCGATCCCGAACGCGATATAGGCCACCATGATCGAGCCCGAGATGTGGGCCATGCCCGACGTCATGACCGTCATCAGCTCCGAGCGGGTCATCCTCGGCAGGAACGGCCGGATGGTCAGCGGTGCCTCGGTCTGCCCCATGAAGATCGACGCCGCCACGTTGAGACTCTCGGCGCCGCTCGCGCCCATCACCCGGCTCATCAGCACGGCAAAGGCGCGGACGACGAGCTGCATGATGCCGAGATAGTAGAGGATGGCGAACAGCGCGCTCACGAAGATGATCGCGGGCAGGAGCTGGAAGGCGAAGATGATGCCAAGACTCGAGTCCGGCTTGCCCAGCTCGCCGAACACGAACTGCGAGCCGACGTACGAGTAGCCGAGGATGCCGGTGACGACCTCGCCGAGCCAGCGGAACAGCGCCTGGCCCGCGGGTACGCGGAGCACGAAGATGGCGAACAGCACCTGCAGGCCGAGGCCCCAGGCGATCACCCGCCAGCGGATGGCCCGCCGATTGTGCGAGAGCGCGACGCCTATGGCGAGAATGAGGACGATCCCGATCAGTCCCGAGAGCCGGCTCCATGGCGACGGCGAATCGGCCGCGGACGAGGACTCGGGCGGCGCGATCGCGGCGCCGGGAACCGTGGGGGCCGGCGCTTGCGCGGGCGCCGGGGAGACGCGGCGCGCGGCCGAGTCGCCCTGTATGACGGCGACGTGCGTCGCCAGGGCCGGTCGCTCCATCGCGGCGAGCCCCCGCCAGGCGAGGCCGGGGATCAGCCAGGATCCGGCCACCGCCAGCGCGATCGCGGCCACGGCGATGAGGGCGCCGCGCAGAGCTCGGGATCGAGGACCAGCGCGCATCGACATGCTTGCTCCCTTGGGGTCTCGTCGGGCCACGAGTCACCCTGAGCGGAGCGAAGGGGGCATCACCTGAATCATGCCCCCTTCGCTCCGCTCAGGGTGACGGGCTACAGTGCCGCCAGTTCCTCGCTCACCCGTCGCAGCAGCGCTTCCCGCTCCGGCCACGGCAGAAACGCATGCTCGAACCCGGCCAGAATGAGTCGATCGATTTCCGCGCGGGTGAAGCCGAGCTCCCGGTGCGCCAGCCAGTATTCGTCGCTTAGCGTCACCCCGGTCATCAGCCAGCCGTCGGTGCAGAGCGTCACGGCCAGCCCTGCGTCGACATAGCCCCGCACCGGGTGTTCCGCCGCCCGGCGCACGGCCCGCGTCTGCAGGTTGCTGGTGATGTTGATCTCGATGAGCAGCCGGCGGTCGCGAATATAGTCGCGCAGCGCCGGATCCTCGTACAGCCGTGTCCCGTGCCCGATGCGGTCGGCGTGGCAGCGGTGCACGGCCTCCGCGATCGACGCGGCCCCCGCCGCCTCACCCGCGTGGACCGTGATGCCGAGACAGCCGTCGGCCGCGAGGTCGAACGCCGCCTGGTGCACCCCCGGCGGACGCCCCGCCTCTCCGCCGGCAAGGTCGAAGGCGACGACCCCCCGGTCCCGGTACGCCACCGATAACTTGGCGATCGCGGCCGAGGTCTCGGGCGTGTAGTGCCGGAGCGAGCAGTTGATCGCCCGGGCGATCACGTCGAATTCCTGCTCGCCGCGCGCCAGCCCGCGGAGCTCGGCGTCGAGCGCCTGCTCCATCGTGAGGCCACCCCTGGTGCTCAGCTTGGGACAGTAGCGCACCTCCAGATAGCGGAGCCCGTCGCGCGCGGCGTCCTCCACCATCTC
>JACCSZ010000272.1 GCA_013812695.1 Gemmatimonadales bacterium
GACGCCGTCCTCCAGCGCGACTTCCGACGTGGTGATAGTGAGCGTGCCGGTAGGCGGCATGGCATCGCGGGCGTTGAGGGCCAGGTTGACGATCACCTGCTCGAGCTGCCCCTTGTCGGCCGACACCCGGCACGGGCCGCCGAGCTCGAAGGTGAGCTGCCGACCCTCGCCCAGCAGGCGCCGAAGTATCGGCCCGAGCTCGCGCACCACCGCAGTGAGATCGAGGACTTCCGGTTTGTGAAAGGCGCGCCGGCTGAACGCGAGCAGCTCCCGGGTGATCACCGCGGCGCGGTCGGCCGCCTGCATGATCTGCCGCACATCCGGGAGCCGATCCTCGGGCATGGCCGGGTCCTGGAGCAGGAACTCACCGTAGCCCAACACCACCGACATCATATTGTTGACCTCGTGAGCCACGCCGCCCGCCAAGGCCCCCACGGCCTCCATCTTCTGCGCTTGCCGGAGGAGCTCTACCGACTGCAGCGCGGTCGCCTGCACCGCCAGGCGCTCCGTGATGTCGCGGACGACAAGGTGCGCGTACGGGCGACCGCGGTCGAGGAAGGCAATCGCGGTCACTTCGACCTCGACCTCGGACCCATCGAGCCGGCGAAAGGCGTCCCGCACCGACGGCACGAGCGCGGACTGGTCGCCGGACCTGAGGAGCGCCGCTTGGACGGCCTTCAGGTAGGGTGGGTTGAGAAAGGCCTCGATCGGCCGGCCGATGAGCTGGTCGCGATGGTCCGCGCCCGCCAGGCGGAGCGCGGCACTGTTGGCCACGATGATGCACTCGCCGTCGTGGATCAGAATGCCGTCCAGCGCGAGCTCCACGAGCCGCTCGAAGCGCTCGTCATGATCCGTCGCTCTGCGTTCCGGCTCCGCGCGCCGCTCCTGGTCCTGTCGCGTTCCGCTGGTCTCGGTCACGTGCGCTCCGCCTCAGGGACCGCTCGGACGCGCCACGCCCTGGTAACGGGTCCCTTTGCGGCTGACGTAGGCCAGCCGGGTCAGACGCTCCATAATCGGATCGAGATCGCTTGGCGGCACCCCCGACTCCTCCGCGATGGCTTCGGCCGACTCCGCCCCCGACCGGATGAGTATTTCGAGGACCCGTCCCTCCTGCTCGGTCAGGCCCGGATACGCCGGCAGCCGGCGCTGCACCCGCGCGGTGGGGACGCCGGTGGTGATACCCTGATAGTCCCGGAGGCCCTCGCGGAGCAGCACGCCGTTCCCGGTAATCTCGTAAGCCCGGAAGTCACCGCTATGGCTGCTCCCGCGCATTTTGACCACGGCCAGGACCTTCCGGAGCTGGCCTTCGATTTCCACGTAGCGCTGGATGACGATGACGTCGGTCAGGAACGAGACCCGGTTGTCGGTGAACTGGAGGCCCTGGGGCTCCGTGACCTCAACGGTCATGAACATGGTGACACCCAGGCCGGTGAGCGTGCCGACCAGCCGGTAGAGCGACTCGCGGAAGTCCTCGCGGAAGGTGGGGGCCAGCGCTACCTCGAAGCCGGAGATCGAATCGATGATGACTCGCGTCGCGCCGATCTCATCGACCGCCACGCGGATCTCCTCGAGGGTCTCGTCCACCGAGAGGTCGAGGGGACGCAGATAGATCATGCGCAGCTTGTGCTGGCGCTCCGCCTCCCTGAAGTCCACCCCGAAGCTCGTCGCCCGTGCCAGGTAGTCCTCCGGATGTTCCTCGAACACGGCGATCACGCACGCTTCGTTTTGGCGGATGCCGGCGGCGACGAACTGGGTTGCGAACGTCGTCTTGCCGGTTCCGGTCGGCCCCGCCATGATCACCGATACCCCGACCGGCACTCCTCCTCCCATCATCTCGTCGAGACCCGGCACGCCGGACGACAGTCGCCGATCGGTCTTCGCGCGCGCGCCGCCCGCACGCTCGAAGATCCGGGCGAAGACCTGGACCCCTTTGTCGGTCATCCGAATCGTGTGGAGCCCGGGCATCCCCGCCCTACCCCGCATCTTCAGCACCTGGAGCTTCCGAACGACGGAATTCCGGTGCGCCGCCTGGGTGAGCCAGACGATCCCGTCGGCCACCGTGAAGACCGGGTTGCGGAACTCCTGCTCGGCGTACTCCCCGATGAGGAACGACGTGATCTCCCAGCTCGTCAGCCGCAGCGCGAGCCGCTGGAGGAAGTGCTCGAGTCCGGGATCCGTCTCCTGCGCCACCGATCGTGCCAGCGTCCGGAACGAGTCGATAATCACGATCCCGGGATGCAGGTGCCCGACCTCCTCGACGATCCGCGCGAGGACGCCCTCGAGATCTCCAGCCAGGACCTGTTCGCTGAGGTTGACGAAGTGCACTTCAGACCCGATGCGGCTCGGATCGAAGAACTCGAACTGCTGCTGGTATCGCAGCATCTTCAAGGACGGCTCACCCAGGAGCGTAAAGTACAGGCCGGGGCGCGCGGCGGTGGCGTTGGCGAACATCATCTGCATTGCCAGCGTGGTCTTGCCCGAGCCGGGATCGCCGGTGATCAG
>JACCSZ010000274.1 GCA_013812695.1 Gemmatimonadales bacterium
ATGGCCTGCCCGCCGAGCGCTTCCTCGTGACTGACCTCGCCGTTCGGCCCCAGCTTTCGCAGCACGCTGGCGATTACGTGCTCCGCCATCGTCGGGGACCAGATCGGCCGCATCATCAGCGCGGTCATCATCATGTCGCGCCCGAAGTAGGTTGCGAAGTTCGGCAACCCGGCCATGAGCTTCTCTCGCGTACTCAGGAGCTCGACGACCCGGACCTGTCGCTCCAGCCGGCGGTAGCGGGCGACGCCGGCGCTGTCGGACACCCGCCGGGCCCCCGCAAGGAACGCGACGAACTCACGATTGAAGATCTCATCGCGGCCGAGCGGTGTGAGCGGGACGGCGTCGGTACTGACTCGGACGTTAAGCCGGACACTCGACCCCGACCGGGCCTCGACCACGACGGTTCGGCCGGTGGAGCGGGCCACCGACTCCCGCGGGTCGCCACTGATCTCCACCACCAAATGGTTGCGCCCGTCGAGGGAGGGGCGCTCGACGCGTGCGGTCCAGGAAGTGTTCGTGCTGGACAATGCGATGCTCGGCAGCAGGCGCCCGCGCAACTCGTCGAGGTTTGCGGCGGATAGCAGGCTCAGGTGCCGCTGGCGTTCCCCTGGCGCCAGCCGGGCGACGTCCGCCACCAGCAGCGACTCCTCCGCCACCTGGAACGGTGGCGCCGTGAACGGGCGCAGGGGGAAGCGCCAATATTGGAAGTCGCGCTCGATTCGCATCGATCCCAGCACGAACCACCCCAGCTCGACCCGCGGCGCCTCGGCGGTGAGCCGGTACGCGATGGTTCGGGCCGCGCCTGAATCGGCCACTTCGGCCCCGCGGGACCCCCAACCCAGGCCTGCCGCGCGACCCGTCGCATCCCTGACCGTGAAACCCACGCTCTCATTGGCCGCGTTCGCCAGCAGGTTCACCACCCGACCGCCGCGCGGCTCTAGGTAGACCTGAACCGTGTTGTCCTTCGCGTCGCGGTAGAAGCGCGTCTGGTAGCCCTGATAGGCTGCCGTATCGTCCACGTCCGGCTCGGGAAAGGCCAGCACCGGCAGCCGCTCCGCCCGCGGAGCCACGGCGGTGCCGTTCGGCCGCGGCACCATGCGCCGCCCGCTCGCATCGACCACGATGTCGTACCGCCGCCCCCGCGCGTGCACGTTCCGCAGTGTCAGCCGGGTGATCCGGGACGGCAACAGCGGAGCAAACGCCGGCTCCAGCCCTCCCTTGCCCAGGCGCAGCCCGGTATAGCCGAAGATCACCTGCTGGAGGAAGCCACCGGCGCCGGTGACGAAGTTGACGGCGTCGTTAGTCGGTGTCTCCGAGAGCATCAGGAACGGGCCACGCAGGTGCCCTTCAAAGCTGTGCGGCAGCAGCGAGTCCAGCAGGGCGCGGTCGCCCAGCTCCGCCGCCCCCACGGAGAGCAGCGTCGAGCCCATCATCGCCCCGGGACCCTCGGAGAGCAGGCGGCGGACGGCCTGCTCGAGTTGGGTCCGTTTGGCTCGGGCGCTCATCGGGACGCCGAGGGGATAGCTGAGCAACGGGGTGACGGCGCCGAGCGTCGAGTCCGGGGCGCCCTCGTAGGTGCGGTAGAACTCGCTCGCCGAGTCGTACGGCATGTGCAGGCGGGTCGCGACGTGGTGCCAGCGCGGATCCGCCGGCGTGCCCAGCCGCCGGCTCGCCGCGGCGGCGATCTCCAGGTTCTTCCGCGCGACGGCGTTGGTGTAGGCGTCGTCGGTCACGCCGATCAACCCTTCGTGCACCGAGACCACGTTCTCTATGTGGTAGCGGTCGGTCACCGAGTCGTGCACCGAGCGGCTGACCCAGAAATCGGCGGTCTCCCGAATCACCGGAAACCCGTCGCGCGCGAGCCACGCGGAGTCACCGGTGGCCAGGTAGTACTGCCATTGGGCGAGTGCGACGTCGCCGGTGACGTGGACCTCGGAGCGCGCGTTCTGCACCGCGAACTGTGGCGTGGTCTCCCGGCCGCGCTCGTCGGCTTCCCAGGGATACATCGCGCCGCGGTAGCCGTTCTCCCGGGCCCGCTCCCGCGCGGCGCCGAGGGTCCGTCCGCGGAAGGCGACCAGCGAGTGGGCGATGTCCGGGTGGGTGACGAGGAGCGGCGGGAACATCCAGGTGTCGGAGTCCCAGAAGATGTGCCCGTAGTAGCCGGCGCTGGAGAGTCCCATCGGTGGGACCCCGAGCCTGGTGTCGGCGTTCGCGCTGGCGAGGAGGTAGAACAGCATCGAGCGGACCACCCGCTGAAGCTGGGGGTCGCCCTCGATTTCGATATCGCTCTCCCAGCGGCTGGCCCAGGCCCGGGCGTTGTCCGCTGCAAGGCTGTCATATCCGCGGGCCTGCGCCAGCTCGGCCTCGCGTTTGGCGCGGATGAGCGGGTAGGGCCCATCCGCGGAAGACACCACGCTCACGACCTGAACGAAGCGGTACGTCCGGCCCGGCACAGCATCGAATGCCACCTCCACCATCGCCGAGTCGCCCGCGGCAACGGTGCGGGTGGCGGCCCGCGGCAAGTCGCGATCCCATGAGACGCGCGCTGCCTGGGCGAGCGTCGTGTTGCGACCGGCGGGCGTGGAGGTCAGCGAAAAGCGCCCACCATGCCGCTCCGCGCCGGCCTCCCGCGAACGCACTACCATGTGGCCGGGATACCAGATGTCCGCCGGTTTCCAGTCCGGATTCGAGCGCTCCAGCCTGGCGAGCGGGAGCCGCCGGGGCGGCGGCCTTCCCGCAAGCGCGAAGCGCACCCGCATTCGACCCGAGTGCCGGGATTCGAGCTCCAGCCGGATGATGGCAAGGTGGGGGTCGGCGCGGGAGACGAAGGCGTCGGTGCGAAGGGCGGTGACCTTGGCGCCGTTTATCCACTCGTAGCCGGTGCGGACGGTGCCGGTCCGCATGTCGAGAACTTGCCGGTACCCGCGGACC
>JACCSZ010000278.1 GCA_013812695.1 Gemmatimonadales bacterium
TCGCGCGCACGGATCTGCGTCAGGCGCGCGCGGCCCAGCTGGTCTCCCACCCGCATCTTGTGGCGCTTGGCGGAGGAGCCCCGTTCCCGCAGCACGACCACGTTGTTGGTCGGGGCGCGGAGATCGAGATAGACGCCGACCAGGGCGAGATCGCCGATCTCGGGGCCGGACTTGTCCTTGTTGATGAGCGACGCGAACGGATCGCGCGTGCCGCCCGCGTACGCGAACGTCTCGCGCATGACCTCGATTTCCCGCGAGCGCTGCACCGAATCCGCCAGCGCCGCCTCGATCTGGGCGAGCGAGTCGGCTGCGCCGGGCCGCGGGGCGGGCCGGCCGGCCGATGTGGCGGCGAGTGCAGTCTGCGTCTCTGCCGTCCTGGCCGATTGGGCCTCGAGCGTCCGGCCGGCGCCAGCCGCGAGGGCGAGCAGCGCGACCCTGAACCACGCGTTACGTGCCACTGGTCTCTCCCTCCGCGCTGGAAGACTTGACGAACGTCCGAACCTGGAACTTGGCCTCGAGCAGCGCGCCGCTGGTGTCGTTCAAGGCCTTGGCGGAGGTCATGTTGGCGGCCGCCACCCGGAGATCGTACGGCACGATGATCCGCTGCAGGCTCGCGACGTCGGCGAGAAACTCGCCGATCTCGTCGTAGTGTCCGATCACGGACATGTTGTACTTGTGGGTATCGAACGGCGCCGGCCCCTGCTCGACCGGGAGCGGCACGACCTGCGAGAGCGTCACGCCGCGGATGCGGCCGCGGCTGGAGATGTCGTCGAGCAGGTTGGGCACTTCGTTCCGCTCGGGCACCAGACGCCGGAGCAGCGCCAGGCTGCCGCGATAGGTGACGAGCCGCTTGCGCAGATCCTCCACCGTGCCGCGCGCGAGCTCCTTCTTGGCGCTGTCGGTGGCGGCGTCCAGCATGGCGATGGTATCCCGCGCGGCCTGCACCTCGGCCTGGCGCGCGGCGGCGCCCCGGACCCCGAGCGAGTCCACCACAGTGCCGGTGTAGCCGATGTAGCCCACGATCCCGGCGAGCGCGATCACGAGCAGCGGCGTCGATTGCTTCGAAGACATGGCCATGATGCGCCTACCTCACCGACTGGCTGAGGGGAACCGTTCGGATGTACGCCGAGTCCGCCTGGGTGTAGGTGGCCCGGATGGTGAACGCCGTCACCGGGCGCTCCTTCTCGACCACCGTCTGCGCCGAGACCGGCGTGACGTCGGTGATCCAGGGCGAGGCCTCGAGTTGACGGAGGAAGCGGGTGTAGGCCTGAATGTCCACCGTCCGGCCGTTGACCTCGAACTGCACCGCCTGCGTGAGTTGGGGGGCCGCGGCGCTGTCCGCCTTCGGGCTCGGAGCGGCGCCGCCCGGGGCCGGGGCTGGCGAGGCGGCCACGGCGGCCGGCCCGAGATCCACCAGCCAGGTGTACGCCGGCAGCGCGCGCGTGACCTCGTTGAGCAGGTGCGGCCACACGTAGCGGTCGCCGTCCACCGCGCGGATGACGCCGATCTGCGAGACCAGCGAGTCCCGGATCATTTCCTGGTGCCGCTTCTCGGTCAGAAACGCCTTGAACCGCTTGTTCTCGGCGCGACTCTGCTCGAGCTGCGGGGTGAGCGCGCTCAGCTCCCGGGCGCTGCCCACGAGCACGAAGCCGAGCCAGCCCAGCACGCCGACCCAGCTCAGGACGGCCACCAGCAGGACGGGGTCCTTGATCTTGGTAGAGAAACTCCGAACGCCCTCCAGCGCCCCCTGCAGGGGCCGCCGGGCGCGCTTGCGCTTGAGGTCGGGGCGGAGATTGACGGTGATCATCGGTCGTCGGTCCTGGGTCGGGGTTACGCGGCGCTGCGCAGCGCGAGGCCGATCGGGAGCATCAGCAGGGGCGCGACCTCGTCGACCGGAAGCTGGTCGAAGACGCCGTCGGCCACCTGCAGCTTCTCGATCGGATTGGCGAGCTGGACCGGGATGCGCAGCCGGTCCGACAGGACTTTGTTCAGGCGCGGGATGCGGGCGCCGCCACCCGTCGTGAAGACGCGGGAAATCCCGCCGGCCGAGCGGCTGGCCGACTGGAGGAACGCCGCCGCGCGCTCGATGCCCACCGCCAGCTCTTCGCCGCGCGACTCCAGGATCGGGTCGAGCGCCGGATTGGCGTCGGCGCCTTTGAGCACCGCGTCCGCCTCTTCCGACGAGAGCCCGCGCTCGCGCTGCAGATCTTCCTTGAAGCGCCGGGTGCCGACCGGGATGTCCCGGGTGAGCACCGGGACGCCATCGTCCAGAATGTTGATGTTGGTGGTCTCGTGCCCGATGTTGACCAGGCCGACGACACCGTGCATGGCCTCGGGATAGTTGAGCTCGAAGGCGTTGTGGAGGGCGAACGCGTCCACGTCCACGACGCTGGCCTCGAGCCCGACGTCGGCGAGCAGCGCCAGCTTGTGCTCGACCAGCTCCCGCTTGGCGGCCACGAGGAGCACCGTCATCTGCAGCCCATCGGACTCGGGATCGAGGATCTGGAAGTCGAGCTCCACGTTGTCCATGTCGAACGGCACGTGCTGCTCGGCTTCCCAGCGGATGACCTCGCGGGCCTCGACTTCCTTCATCCGGTCCATCGCGATCTTCTTGATGATCACGTCGCGGCCGCCGACGGCGGTGACGACCTTCTTGGACTTGATCCCGGCCGACGCCATGAGGCCCTTGATGGCCTCGGCCACGATGGCCGGGTCCATGACCTCACCTTCGACGATCGCGTCGCTGACCACCGACGTGAACGCGACCTTGGTGAGCACCGGCCCACCCGAGGCGTGGGAGATCGCGACGAGCTTGATCAGGCCGCTGCCGATGTCCAGGCCGACCGTCGTCGTGTTGCGCCCGAAGAGTCCCATTGGGGTCCGCGTGTTGAGGGATAGCTCAGATCTGCCGCGCTGCTCCCGGGATGCTGCCGACGCGGGGGCATGAGGGTAATGCGGCCGTTGGTGGGCAACCGATGTGCCACACAAATTGCACACGGCTATGTCGTTGCCCGGGATCAGTTTGATGCGGTCGGTACCGGCGTCGCTCCGGCGCGGGACGGCGCGGTGCCTGCTCTTTCGCAAGCCGTCTCTCGCGTTGCAGCAGTGAAGGGGATGGCAGGCGGCGCAACAGCTTGCGCGGGAGTTACATAGCACGACGGCGGCCCCTCTCGCGAGGAGCCGCCGCCGG
>JACCSZ010000281.1 GCA_013812695.1 Gemmatimonadales bacterium
CCAGCGTCCTACTGACGAGCCTCCGCGCCCTGGCCGCGTCGCTCCCGCCCGAGACGCCGGTCCCGGTGCCCGCCGGGATGCTGCGCGATCTGCTCGAGGGCCAAGGCGTTGACTCGGGTTCCCCGCAGGGCGGGCACACGCCAGCGGACCCGACCGTCGCTGAGCTCGCCGTCCGATTCGGCCGAAGCACGTCGACCATCCGCGGCTGGCTCGACCGCGGGCTGATCCCCGGTGCCTACCGCTTCCAGAAGCGCGAGTGGCGCGTCCCTGCTGCCGCGCTGGCGGCGTTCGAGGCGCAGCAACGCGTGGATGGCCCACCCCGCGCGATCGCGGCGCCACGGGCCGCCAGGGCAGTCGCGGTTGACCTCCGCGCGTGGCGGAGTGCATGATGAGGTCCGACCCTCCGAGGTGACGATGACTCCACGCAAGCGGAAGTCGCGGATTTACTGGCGCGATCAGGGCAGCGCCCGGCGAGCCTATTTCGACGGCAGGGACTACGCCGACGTCGGCGGGAAGCTCGAGCCGCTGATTTCAGCCGGCGAGCGATTCGCCACCACCGACCTTGATATTGCAACTCGCCTCGCGAGCGCGCGGCTGGGAGAGCTGGAGCGCGCGCGGCGGCGGCGCGCGTTTCACGAAGGCCGCGCCGTGGAAACGCAACTCGGAGCGTTCGCGAGTCTCCACCTGATGGCGAAGAAGAAGTCCGGCCTTGTCACCGACGAGTGGCTCCTTAAAACGGAGCTCTGTCTCACGCGCGCGATCAGCTTCTTCGGCGCCGAGCGCGAACTGGAGTCCGTTCGCGTGAGCGACTTGCGCGGATGGATCGCTCACCTCGGGGCCTTTACCACGCCGGCAAAGCGTCGGCTCACGCCCGGGACGATTCGCCAGCATCTGAGTGTCCTCAGTAACCTGTACCGGCGCGCTCAGGAGGAAGAAATCGTCCCGCCTGGGTGGAATCCCGTCGCGGCGCTGATGGACAAGCCCGCGAATGTCCGGCGTGAGGCGAAGTGGCTCGAGATGCACGACGCAGCCCTGGTGCTCCGCGCCGCCCAGTCGCTGCCGCCGCGCGGCGGCACGCGCCTTGACGCCGAGTCCGTGGATCGGATCAGGGTACTGTGGCAGGAGGGGGAGACCTCGAAGGTGCGCCTCGCGCGCGCCTATGGCGTCTCCGACGTCTGGATCAATCGGATCCTCACCGGCCAAGAGGCCACCCCCAGGATTGAGCAGGCACAGCTCGCCTACCCGCTGATCGCGACGTACCTGCTCACCGGTGGCCGCGAGACCGAGGTCACCGGGCTCGAACTGGACGACGTGAGCTTCGACCGCGGCACGATCACCTTCCGGCCCAACACCTGGCGTCGATTGAAGACCCCGGGGTCACATCGCGTCGTGCGGCTCTGGCCGCAGCTCGCCGAGATCCTCGGGCCCTATCTCGCGTGGCGCACGGTCCAGCGTGGGGGCCGCCTGCTGTTCCCTTCCGCCTGGTCAGAGCAGGAACAGCTCCTGAGCGACGTGCGGAAGCTGCTGGACCGAGTAGCGCGCCGCGCCGGGCTCCTGCCAGGCGCACTCAGGACCAAGGCGTTCCGTCATACCTACTGCGCCGCCCGGCTGCAGACCCTCGATCAGGGCGCGCCGGTCTCGACGTACACGGTGGCCCGCGAGCTGGGCCACGAGTCTGAGGCGATGGTGCGGAAGGTGTACGCCCATCTGGGGACGATCCGGCATCGGTCGGAGGTGGTCGAGTATCGCACCGAGCAGCACGTCGAGCGGCTCGGCGATCGGCTGCAGCGACTGGGGTTGGGAGGGGCTTCTGTTACTGGGAGCGTTACTGCGGCGTCGGAAGCAGATGAAACAGAGCCGCCCCACGATCACGAAAGTGACAGCGGGGCGGCGACTTGGGATTCATGGGCGATGAGGGGCTCGAACCCCCGACCTCGCGCATGTGAGGCGCGCGCTCTAACCAGCTGAGCTAATCGCCCGGACCTTCGGGAGCGGGGAGTGTAAGCTGCCCGCCAGGGGCTAGCAAGGTGGCGCGGGTGCCGTTTCGTCAGTCGTCCGGGCGACCCTCGACCTTTTGCTTGATGCTCGCGGAACTGGCGCCGAACGGTCCATCGCCTTGATAGGCGGCGGTAATCGTG
>JACCSZ010000299.1 GCA_013812695.1 Gemmatimonadales bacterium
GCCTTGAAGCATGCCCCCTTCGCTGCGCTCAGGGTAACGAGGTGCGGTGCGCGCGGGGGACCCGAATCAGCTGACCCGGTCCGCCTTGCGGCTCAGCGCGTGAACTGTCCGCCTAGCGTGATCTCCACCCGCGAGTTCGTGGGCACCACCACGTCGCGGTCCTGGGTCTCCACGGCGCGCTGGGTGCCGACCGCGCCGCCGATGATGCCGCCGATGATCGCGCCCTTCGTGCTGCCGCCGATCACGCGGCCCACGATGGCGCCGGCCGCGGTGCCCGCGCCGACCTTGGCCACGTCGCCCGCGTTGGTCTTGCGGTCGCGAAGCGTGCGGTCGAGCGCCACCGCGGAGCCGTCGAACGCATGGCTCTGGCCCGCGATCTCGACGGCGGTCGGCGTGAGCGTGAGCTTGCCGGTCTTGTCGCCCTTGTTCTCCGATTCATGGATTTCAGTGATCGTCATCGTCACCCGCGAACCGGCAGGGATCACGACGCGCCCGGCGGCATCGGTGACATCGCCCGAGACGGTGCCCGTCACGGTCGCGCCCGGCTTGTCGAGCTTCGAAGTGATTTCGCGGTCCATGGTGGCCGACATCGTGGCGCCGGCCGCAAGCGCCAGCGGTGCGGGCGCGGGAGCCGGCTCAGGGGCAGGCGCGGGCTTGGGCGCCGGCTTCGGCTTGGGCTTGGGCGCCGGCCGGGCCGGCGGTGCGGCCACCGGGGTAGCGGCGGCCTGGTCGTTGAGGACGACCGCGGAGTCGACCTCGAGCCGTTGCAGATCGCGGCTCAGGCTGTCCGCCGCCATGCTCGCGTTACGGTCGCCTCCGCACCCGGCCACCAGGGCGAGCGCCAGAACCGTCAATCGTTTAGCCGCCATGAGAACTCCTGTCCGGGGGGAGATGCCAGCGTGAACCTCTGACGAAACACCCCCGAACGGGCAATTCCGGGGCCATGGCCCCCCCAACTACTTCCCTCGTGGCTCCTCCCGGCCGTGCGCGTGCGCCGGTGCTGCAGTCGCCTCGATCGCGGTGAATTCCTCGAGGATGCGGTAGGTGTGCTCGGCGCGCGCCCTCAGAAGCGCACGGTCACCTGCGGCGAGCAGGTCGTCTTGCCCTGCAGGCACACTTTGTAGGTGTAGCTGCTGGATCCCGGGAGATTCCGCGAGTTGGTGTACTGTCCGTCGTTCGGCGTGTTGATGAGGAACTTGCCGTCGCGATGTACGTCCACCGTGGTTCCGGTCGCTCCGGTCCACTTGAGGGTCATGTACTGCTTCGTCGCGTCTTTCCGCCCGGTCACTGTCAGGGTTATCGGGGTCGGCGGGGGGGCCGCGGTCACGGTCACCGGGGCGGAGTGTTGGTCCGTCCCGCCGGCATACGTGATGGTGAGCGTGACCGTGTAGGTGCCGGCTGCCGCGTAGGTTCGCGTGGGACTGCGCGCGGTCGAGACCCCGCCATCACCGAAAGTCCAGTTCCAGCCCGTGATCGTGCTTCCGGGGTCCGTGCTGGCGTCGGTGAACTGGCAGGACTTGCCCGCCGTGCAGCTCGGGGCCGTGAACGCGGCCGAGGGTGCGGGAGGTGCCGGAGCGGTCACGGTCACGTTCTTGGTGACGGCGTGGGTGCCGCCGTCGTCGTCGGTCACCGTCAGCGTCACGCTAAAGGTTCCCGCCTCGGCGTATGTATGTGATGGGTTCGCGTCGGCCGAGGACCCCGCGTCGCCGAACTCCCACTGGCGGCTGGCGATGGTGCCGTCGGTATCGGTGCTGCCGTCAGTGAACTCACACGGTTCGCCCTCGACACAACCCGGCGCGGCGAACGCGGCCACCGGGGGAATGTTCGCGGGCGGCGGCGGCGGGGGACTGCCCGAAGTGCGCCGGCACGGCGGGCCCGGCACGCCGGCCGCGGCCGCCGCGATCTGGTTGAACGCCTGCAGATTCTCGGGTTTCTCCACGAACGCCTGATCGAACTTCCACACGTTCATGGCACAGCCGGCCACGGCCAGCGTGCCGCCCCAGATCCTGACCTGGTCCGGGGTCATCTTGCACGCGGGCGAGTAGGTGCCAAACCCGCCCGTCAATGGAATCGGGCAATCCTTCGTGACCCAGCTGTAGATCCCGCCGTCGAGCACGTTGATCGAGAACACCACCGAAATGCCTTCGACCCGGGCGCGCGCCAGCACGTTGTCGCGGTAGGCGACCACGTCACCCTTGTTCCACTGATACTGGGCGAGGATGGCGTCGATGACCTGATAGCGCTCGTCGGGTCGCCAATCCCATCGGGCGACGGTGCCGAGCGGCAG
>JACCSZ010000305.1 GCA_013812695.1 Gemmatimonadales bacterium
TGCGCTCCCTCCGAAAGGCGCCCGCCTTCGCCGCGGCCACGATCGTCACGCTGGCCCTCGGCATCGCCGCCGCGAGCGCGATGTTCACCGCGGTGAGCGGCATCCTGGCCGCGGCGCTCACCCGCGGACTCCGCGGTATGCTCTTCGGTGTCGGCCCACTCGACGTCCCGGTGCTGCTGGCGACGGCCGCTATGCTGGTGGGGATCGCCGCCCTCGCCTGCTACGTTCCGTCCGGACGGGCCGCCTCCGTGCCGCCGGCGAGTGCGCTGCGGGCGGAGTGATGGGCACTGCGCGTTCTGGCTGACCCGAAGCGGCCCGACTCCCGATGCAAGCCGCCACCCCGGGCTGGTGTCCGGGTGGGCGCGGCTGAACTCCAGCGTACGCTCCCCATCTCGCCAGCGATGCCTCGCTATCCAATCGGCGGCGACCGTCAGACTGCCACAATAAGGGGACACACGGAGTACTTCAACTGTTCTCTGGAGAGGACGCTTCGGGGCTCGTCATCCCGAGCGGAGCGAAGGAGCCATCACTCGGGGCAGGCCTCGTGAGATCGTTCGCCCGCCTCGAGCCGCGTACATCTCGACGGCGAACGACCTAGCCAGGTGCGCAGCACGCGTTGGCATGCCCGATGCAAAGACGGCGGCTCGCTCGCCAGCACAATCGTCCCTGCGCACGTCCACGACTCGTAACGCCGGAGGCCTGAGCATGTCCCGCCCACTCCTCGCCCTGCTTCTGCTGCTCGGCCTCACGAGCGCGGGGGCCGCCCAGTCCGCGAGCCCGACCGTCTGGACCCTCGCCAGCGGCGACTTCACCATCTACGGCCACACCAGCTACACCCCGACGCTCGTCCTGATTCCTCGCATCGTGTTCGACACCGCCCGGGGCGTGGACAGCGCCCGCGTGATGGACAGCGTACGCCTCGCGCGGATCGGCCACGCCGGACTCGCGGCCGGCCTCACGGCCTGGCCAACCGACTTCTATTGCGGCGGAGTGTCATCGGGGTCGATGCTGACGGTCGAGCCCCGCGATCTGCTGGACCGTGTCCGCGTCGCGGCCCGGTGCGGCGTCCGGCTCGTCCTCGTCCCGCCCCGGCGACTGCTCACCGCCGATGGCCGGCCGAAAGGAGCCTTCTCGGTGGACAGCGCGAAGCGGCTGACCGACCACTACGCGGCGGCGCTGCCGCCTGACTCGCTCTACAAGTACCGCGCGACGCTCCTCGGCCTCAACCTCGCGGACGACTACAAGTGCACCACGTGCTGGGGCGGGAAGACGATCACCCGCGCGCAGATTGCCGAGTGGGCCGCGTACGCGCGCACCCGGCTGCCCGGCCTGCCGCTCGGCGTGCGGGTCACGCCCGATTGGGTGGCGGCCGCTCCCGCGCTCGCGCCGCTGCTCGATTACGCCTGGGCGCAGTACGACACCAAGCGCGGCGAGCCCCAGACGTACTACGACAACGCGGCCACCATCGCGGACCAGCTCGGGCTCCGCCTCGTGATGGGTCTCAACGTCGAGGACTGCCACGGCGTGAGCACCAGCCCGTGCGGCGCGGCGGACCTGATCCGGATCGGCACGATCGCGGTGAGTCACCCGGCGAGCTGCGCGTTCCTCAACTGGAAGTACGCCGAGGCGACCTGGCAGCAGATCGAGGTCCGCGACGTGTGGGACGACCTGCTGGCGATGGCGAAGGCGCGGCCGGCGCGGGAGTGCCGGAGGGCGGAGGGCGGAGGGTGACGTGCACCACGGATCGATCTCGACTGCGATAGGAGCCGGATGCATGTTTAGGGTGTGAGGCTGCTGACTCGTGCGGCGCAGATGCTCCTGGCTCTGACGGCCTGCTCCGGATCCGGTGACGGCCTCCGGGCGTCCCCTGCGGCCAGCGCGCCCGACCTTCCGGGCGAGGAACGCATCGCGCTGGGTTGGGTCCGTCGCGTGTGCACGATCGAAAGGGGACTGGAATCGTGCCTGCCTACGTCGTAGTTCAGGTCGCCGTCGACGACCCCGCCGTGTACGAGAAGTACAAAGCCCTGGCCCCGCCCGCGATCGCGGCGTACGGCGGTCGCTACATCGTTCGCGCGGGTCCCAGCGAAATCCTGGAGGGAACGTGGCAGCCGCCGCGGCTCGTCCTGCTGGAGTTCCCGACGATGCAGCAGGCGCGCGCCTGGTGGGCGTCACCCGAGTACGCGGCGGCCAAGGCGTTGCGGCAGTCGTGCGCGGAGACGGAGATGCTGCTGATCGAGGGGTTCGCGCCGCCTACGGCTTCGGGCTGAAGCAACGACCCTCCATCGACGCTGGAGATCGGGATGGGCAATATGCATCGCTCGGGGCACCAGGCGCTCCGCGGCAGCTCGTGACGGGCGTCGCGAAGGAGTTGCCCGTCAAGCGTTTCCCGTCGCCCGGCGCCTGGGACGCGTGGCTCGAGAAGCACCACCTAACCTCACCGGGTGTCTGGCTCGAGATCGCCAAGAAGGAGAGTGGCCTGGTTTCGGTGTCCCATGCCGAGGCCTTGGAAGTCGCCCTCTGCTTCGGCTGGATCGACAGCCAGACCGCATCCGTCGACGCCAAGCACTTCCGGCAGCGCTTCACGCCGCGCCGCCCCCGGAGCAGGTGGTCGCAGATCAACTGTGCGGCCGTCGAGCGGCTGCGGACGCAAGGGCGATTGGCGCCAGCAGGCGTGCGCGAGATGGAGGCGGCCAAGGCGGATGGCCGGTGGGCGGCGGCGTATGCGTCGGTCCGGACGATGACCGCACCCGCTGATCTCCAGGCCCAACTGGACTCCCATCCCCGGGCGCGGCGCTTCTTCGACCAACTGGACAGCCGGAACCGCTACGCCATTCTCTATCGGCTGCATGACGCCAAGAAAGCCGAGACGCGACAACGCCGGCTCGAGAAGTTCGTCCGGATGCTCGAGGCGGGGGAGACGCTCCATTGAGATCGCGCTGATCACCCCTTCGGGCGCGCGTCCATGCCGAAATCGGCCTTCAACCGTTCGTACCAGGCATCGTCGTCCAGGGCGCCCCACTCGACCCACTCCTCGTCGTTCATCGCCTTGCGCCATCCGAGAAACCCCTCCGCGTCCGGCCCCACCGGATGCCGCAGCTGCCACGTGCCGCTTTCGACGATTTCAACCACCTTCTCTCCCACCACCGAGGGCGGGGCGGGGTTCTTCAACGAGGCGGTAAACATCGCGGCAAAGCGGCGTTGTTGCGGATACGGCGATGGGCCCTGCGGGATCTCGACGCGTCTGGCCATCGGGGTGTCGATGATGCCCGGCTCCACGATCGCGACCCGGACGTTGAACGGCTTCATTTCCTGGGCCAGCGACTCGCTGAGCGCCTCCAAGGCAAATTTCGATGCCGTGTAGGGAGCCATGGGGGAGCACGCGACATGACCTGCGATCGACGCGATATTGACGATGCAGCCGCTCCGACGTTGGCGCATTGCCGGCAGCACACCCTGGATACAGCGGAGCGCGCCAAAGTAGTTCGTTTCCATGACAGCCCGGAACTCGGCCAAGGGAAGCTCCTCCACCGAGCCACTGCGCTCGATCCCCGCATTGTTGACTAGCACGTCGATGGCCCCGTCCTCGTTCACGACACGGTCCATTCCTGCCTTCACCGACTCGTCAGAATCGACATCCATCGCGGCAATCGTGATCGGGAGCCCTTCTGATGCGGCGCGGCGCCCGAGCTCGGGGGCGCGACTTGGATTGCGCATCGTCGCATACACCTTGTGGCCAGCCTTGGCGAAGGCCACTGCCGTGGCCAACCCGATGCCCGAGCTGGTGCCTGTAATGAGGACTCGTGCCATCGATGATCTCCTCTGTATGGGGGCCACGATCAAAGGGTCCGAATGCGAGCGATCTTGCCTCACCTGTTCTCGATGTAGATCGTAACGGGCTCCAGAACGCCGTGAGCCTGCTTGGCCGCCTTGATTTCGGGCGAGTCAAGCGCCGCCTGCATAGCCGCCAGATCGTGAACGTCCACAGTGAGGGCGACGTTGTTGCTGCCGTCGGCGCTGAGATAGTCGACCACGCTCGATCCCCACGAAGCGAACCCCTCGACTCGTTCCGAATGCTTGCTCGCCCAATGAGCAGAATCACTGACCCGGTGTGTGAATACGACTCTTGGCATGACTCCCTCCTCTGTGATCGTAGGTTGCGGCTTCCTGACCCGCGCAAAGTACCGGCTGGCCGGGAGGCTAGAAACCCCACCCCAGCGCCAGACGCCCGGCTCGACCCTCCACGAGCTGCACCCCGCTGCACCCTCGAAACCAATGTGGGGGCAAAGCCTTGCTGTCGCGTTCGAGATCCGCCGTTCGCGACGCCGACAACGAATCGAACGCTGTCGGCTTCCTGCGGATTGCTCCGGGGCCGCCGGCTCCGCACACTGGACTGACGGAGACCGAGGCACGACCGGGGAGCAGCGCGGACGCGGGCTCCCGTCGCTCACCACACCGATTCACCATTCACTGGAGGGCGCATGGCTTCCCGCAGGGTACCGCTCGCCCTCGTCCTGCTCGCCGCGCTTTCACTCGCCTGTGCCGGATCGATCCGTGCGCAAACCACCGCGTCCGTCGCGACCGCCACGTGGCGGGCCACCCCCGCCTCCGTCCTCAAGACCGCCCTCCGCGCCGCCGCCGCCGCGCAGGCGCGCTACCGGGCGGAGCACGGGACGTACGCCGCCGATGCGCGGCAGCTCGCGTTCCGGGCCGAATCCGGCATTCGCGTCGACGTCCTCGGCGCGGGCGCCGGCGGCTGGCAGGGCAAGGCGACGCACATGAATCAGCCGGGCCGAAGCTGCGTCGTGTTCGTCGGCGCGCTCGACGGCGCCGAGTCGCCGCGCACCGACGGCGACCGCGAGATGGCGGGTGAAGAAGGCATCCCGCTCTGCGACCGGATGCGCTGAGCGCCACGGCATGGCCAGACGGGAAGCGGCAGCGGCGGCACCGGGGTCCGAGTGGATCGATCGGGCCTGGAAATGGGGGGCGGGCTCGCTGTCGGCGGGTGCCGCCCTTGTCTCGATCCTCTCCTCGGCACGCGCGTTCACCGGTGCCGAGCCGGTGCGCTGGATCGGCGTCGCGCCCGCGGCGGATACCGCCTTCGCCATCGGCGACACCATTCAGCTCGCCACCACGATCACCGACGGCCACGGCGGCGTGCTCCCCGGCGTGCGCATCGGCTGGACCAGCACCGATACGGCCGTGGCCGCCGTCGACAGCGCCGGCACGGTCTTGGCGCGCGCCATCGGGGCCACGACGGTCGTGGCCGCCGCCGGAGGCCGGATCGCGCAATCCCGCATCCTGGTGCGGCAGCGGCCTGCCGCCATTCGCCTCCACGGCGATTCGCTGATCCGACTGGCCGAAGGAGGGACGGTGCGGGTCGTGGCGCGCGTGGTGGACGCCCGGCAGCATCCGATCCCGGGCCAGGGTCTGATTTGGCGCTCCGCCGATCCGTCGGTGGCCGCGGTTGACAGCCTCGCCCGGCTCACGGCTGTGACCGCGGGCCGCACGCTGGTCGTGGCCACCGGAGGCGATCTCACGGCCGAGCTCCCGGTCGAGGTCTTCCCGGTGCCGGCCTCCATAACGCTCCTCGCCGGCGATGGCCAGCATGCGCCCGCCGGACACCGGCTGCCCGCGCCGTTCCGGGCCCAGATCGTCTCGCGTGGCGGGCGTCCGCTGGCCGGCATCGCCGTTCGAGCCGACGCCGCCGATGCCGCCGGAGGCGGTGCGCAGGTGATCGACACCGCCGACGCCGATGGCATCGTGCAGGTGGCCTGGACGCTGGGCGCTCGGCCCGGCCGGCAGCGGATCGCGCTGGGCGTCGAGGGCGATGCGTCCGTCGCCACGTTCGTGGTCGCCGAGGCTGACCCGATCGCCGGCAACACGAACATGAGCGCCGTTGGCGCGGCACCCTCCGGCCGCGCGGGCGCCACGTTGCAGGCTCCGCTCGCCGTGCGGGTAACCGACTCGACCGGTGCTCCACTCCCCGACCTGAGGGTGACGTGGGAGGCGGACGCGGACGGCAGCATCGTCGCCGAAGCGCCCCGCACCGATTCCCTCGGCGAGACGCGCGCCCGCTGGACGCTCGGCCCCCGCGCCGGCGTGCAGCGCGCGTTCGTGCAGATCGGAAGCCCGGGCGCCGTTCCACGGTTCGTCGTCACGGCCACGGCCGTTCCCGGGCCGGCGGCGGCGCTCGCGCTCGTGCGCGGTGCACCGACGCGCGGCCAGGTGGGCCGCGCGCTCCGCGTGATGTTTCTGGTCACCGATCGCGCGGGGAACCCGATACCGAGCGTTGCCGTATCGCTCCGGCCTTCCGCCGGCGCGGTGGACTCGAGGACGGCGGTCGCGGATTCGGCGGGGCAGGTGACCGTGACCTGGACGCTCGGGCCGGCGTCGGGAGCGCAGCGGCTCACCGCTTCGGCTCCGGGCATCGGGCGGACGCCGGAACTCGTGGTCCAGGCCCTTCCGAGGTCCCCGACGCGCCTGGCGCTGGACGGCGTGCCCGCCTCGGCACCGGCCGGCCGGGCCCTCGCGAAGCCCGTGGTGGCGACGGTGACGGACACCTTCCGGAACCCGGTGCCGAACGCGCTGGTCGTGTTCAGCACTCGGTCGGGAAAGGTGTCGCCAGCGCGCGTGCGCACCGATGCGTCGGGGCGGGCGGTGGCGCATTGGACCCTCGGGGCCGCGAGGGGTGACCAACTGCTCGAAGCAACGGTGACGCAAACCGGAGAGCGTGTGACGGCAAAAACCCGCGCGACGGGAAAGGGAAATTCGTCACCCTGAGCGCAGCGAAGGGGCCATAACTTGGATCATGGCCCCTTCGCTGCGCTCAGGGTGACGAACGGTCTCGCGCACCGACACTCCGACGTTCAAGCCTCCCCCAGTACCTTGATGATCACGCGCTTGCGACGCTGTCCGTCCCACTCCCCGTAGAACACCCGCTGCCACGGCCCGAGGTCGAGCCGTCCGGCGGTGATCGGCACGATCACCTCGTGGCCGAGGGTCAGGCTCCGGAGATGCGCGGCGGCGTTGTCCTCCCCGGTCTCGTTGTGACGGTACCGCGCCGGCTCCCAGGGCGCGATGGTCGTCTCGAGCCAGTGCAGGATGTCGTGCCAGAGCCCGGACTCGTGGTCGTTGACGAACACCGACGCGCTGATATGCATCGCGGAGACCAGCACGTAGCCTTCGCGCACGCCGCTCGTCGTCACCTGCGCCGCGACCTCGTCGGTGATATCGATGATCTCCTGGCGCTTCCTGGTCGTAAACCAGAGGTAGTGAGTGTGATGCATCAGCCGGGCACGTCCGCGGGTCTCGGGAAGCGGATGGAGAGTTGCGACCTGCTCCGCGCGCTCGACAGCAGGACCAGGAGACCGGCCGTCACCTGCATCGGGTAGGGCCCGAACGCGCTGGCGAGGATCAGCGCGGCGGTCACCGGCATGACCGCGTTGATGGCACCGTCGCGCTGGCGGCGCACGATCAACAGCCACACCATCAGGATGTAGACTCCCGCAGGAACGGTATATGTGAGTGCGATCCTGACCGCCCCCAGGGTGACTTCGTGCGTAGCTGACTGCAGTGCCACCTCGAAGCCCGCGGCGATCGCTGCCGCCGCCGCGAACAACAGAAAGTGGCCGTAGCCCCAGATAATACCGGCCCGCAGGCTGGTGATCAGTTCCCGTTGAGGGACCGCGAAATAGATCCACCACATGCAGGCGACGATCACCAGCGCCGTGACGGCGATCAATACGAGTGACGGCAGATGCTCCGTCGAGCGCGCGGCATGGATCACGGCGTTGGTGGAGGCCAGCATGGACTCACCCAGCACGATGATGGTGAACAGCGCCGATGGCATACCGCAGGGTGGTCGGGCGGCTCTCGGCATGCTGGATCGCCGCCCGCAGCCATTGGCTGACCATGGCTAGACGCATGATGACGTATCCGATGACTTGCCTGGGCGATGGCGACCACGTAGGCCAGGTCGAAGAGCAGCTCCAGCGGCGTGGACGCTCGGTGTGGCTGACCCGGGTCGCGCGGGCGCATCGACTCCAGCCTCATCTATCCCCCGAGCACCTTGAGGAGCACCCGCCTCGCTCAGCGCAACAAGTCCTCCAGCCGAACCGCCATCTCTGTCCTCTCGTCGCGATACTTCACGATGATCGGGGCATACAGCGAGATCCCCGCGGCCTGGCCGGGGCCGCTTCGGACCGGGCGGGTGCCGGGCACCACGACCGCGCCGGCGGGAATCTCGAGCGGCCGCTCGCCGTCGCGGCGATAGACCCGGTCGTGCACCAGGTCGAACACGGCGGTGCCCGCGGTGAGCAGCGTCCCCGGCGCCAGCACCGCGCGCTCGCGCACGATCGTGCCCTCGTAGACGCCGCAGTTGCCGCCGACCAGCACCTCGTCCTCGATGATGACTGGGAGCGCACCCGCGGGCTCCAGCACGCCCCCGATCTGCGCCGCGGCCGAGAGGTGCACGCGGCGCCCGATCTGGGCGCACGAGCCCACCAGCGCGTGCGAGTCGATCATCGTGCCCTCGCCGACGTACGCGCCCACATTGACGTACATCGGCGGCATGCAGATGACGCCCGGCGCCACGTAGCAGCCGTCGCGGATCGCCGAGCCGCCCGGCACGATCCGGATGCCATCGTCCTGGGCAATCCGGCGGACCGGATAGGTGTCCTTGTCGTAGAATGGAAACGGTCCGCCGGTGGCCGTCGGCTGCACGCGGCCCAGCCGGAAGCCCAGGAGAATGCCGGCTTTGACCCAGGCGTTCGCGTGCCACTGCCCGTCGGCCCCGCGCTCGGCGGCGCGCACGCTGCCGGCGTTGAGCGCGGCCTTCAGCTCGAGGAACACCACCCGTGCGGCCGATTCGTCCTCGGGCGCCACGGCGCCGGCGTAGCGCGCGAGGCTGGCGCGAAGTGCGGACGTGGTGGGGTCGCCCGCCGCGCCCGCGGCCCTCTCATCAC
>JACCSZ010000318.1 GCA_013812695.1 Gemmatimonadales bacterium
TTCAACTTCCGGCAATTCCGATCGAACGTGGTGTTCCGCTGGGAGTATCGGGCGGGGTCGACGCTGTTCCTGGTGTGGAGTCAGGGGCGGGAGGAGTCGCTGCCATCCGAGGGTGCCGAGTCGTTCCGCGGAAACCTCGGCGACCTGTTCGGGCAGCGGGCGAACGATGCATTCCTGGTGAAGGTGTCGTATTGGCTGACGCCGTGAGCCGTTGGAACGATCCCTCGTCGTTCTCGCCATCCCAGTCCACCGCGCCTCCCTGCGCGCCTACGATTCGTAATTAGCAAGCCGGTTCAGAAACCGCGATATTGACTTGCTCGTAAGCTGTCATGACCGCCGGCTCTCTGAGCCAAGCGAAGGACCCAACACAACCCGGCCACCCGTGCTACCGCTCCTCCTGCTCGTCCAGGCCGCCGTCGAAGGCAAGGGCTCGCCCACCGCGAACGTCCCACGGATCGAGGCCGCCGAGGTCCGCATCGACGGCTCGCTCGACGAGCCGGCCTGGGCCCAGGCCATCCGGCTTACCGGATTCTGGCAGTACCAGCCGGTGGACGGCCGCAGGGCCGAGGAGAAGACCGAGGTGTTGGTGTGGTACGCGCCCGACGCCATCCATTTCGGCATCATCGCGCACGACCGGAACCCGGCAGCGATCCGCGCCACCGTGGCCGACCGCGACAACATCGACAGCGACGACCATGTCGTCATCGACCTCGACACCTTCCGCGACCGCCGACGCGCGTTCTTCTTCGGCGTGAACCCGCTCGGTGCCCAGAGCGACGGGGTCCGGAGCGAGGGCGCCGGCCAGGTCAGCAGCCTGATTCCGGGCAGCGTCGACAAGAATCCCGACTTCACCTGGGAGTCGAAGGGGCGGATCACCGGCCAGGGGTACGAGGTGGAGATCCGCATTCCCTTCAAGAGCCTCCGCTATCCCGCGGGCAGCGAGATGGCATGGGGGATCAACGTCACCCGACTCGTCCAACGCACCGGTTACACCGACACCTGGACCGACGTTCGCCGCGCGAACGCCAGCTTCATCGGCCAGGAGGGCGCGATCGGGGGGCTGCACGACTTGAGGCGCGGCGTCGCGATCGAGGCCCAGCCGTTCCTGGCCGCCACCGCCAACGGCGCCCGTGACGCGGCGGGCGGCGGCTTCGCGCGGGAAGACCTGAATCCCGACGCCGGCCTCAACCTGCGCCTCGGCTTCACCAGCTACGCCCTCGACGCCACGCTGAATCCCGACTTCAGCCAGGTGGAGAGCGACGAGGGGCAGGTGACGGTGAACGAGCGCTTCGCTCTCTTCTTCCCCGAGAAGCGGCCGTTCTTCCTCGAGGGGATCGAGCTGTTCGGCTCGCCGCAGACGCTCGTCTACACCCGTCGGATCGTGAACCCCAAGGCCGGCGCCAAGTTCACCGGCAAGCTCGGCCAGCTTGGCCTGGCCCACCTCACGGCGGTGGACGAAACCCGCGACGGCGACGCGTGGTTCAACGTCACCCGCCTCCGCCGCGACTTCGGCCGGAACTCGATCGCCGGAGTTACCTTCACCAACCGCGATCGCGGCGCGGCGCACAACCGGGTGGTCGCCGGCGACTTTCGCTACGTCTGGGGGCTCTACTACGCGCAGGTCCAGTACGGCGCGTCGTTCACGCGCGACGCCGCGGGGAGCCGTACCGCGCCCATCTGGCAGGCGGAGTACGATCGCACCGGGCGCACATGGGGCTTCAACTACCTGGTGCAGGGGCTCGGCCGCGGCTTCGATGCGCAAGCGGGGTTCGTCAACCGGCTCCGGAGCGACGTGGTGACCGCGCACGCCTTCAACCGCCTCACGCACTACGGCGCACGCGGCGCGGCGCTCGAGAACCTGACCGTCTTCTTCGGTCCCGAGCGCACCTGGCTCTACGGCGACTTCGGCTTCGAGCCCGGCCTCGAAGGGGGCGAGCAGGTCGATGCCACCTTCCAGCTCCGGGGCGGCTGGGAGCTGAACGGCCACGTCGAACGCGACTTCGTGACCTTCCAGGACAGCAGCTATGCCGACTATACGGTCGGCACCGCCGCCGGGCCGGCCTATGGCCCGGCCGATGATTTTTCCGGGGTCGTGTGGGAGACGCGAGTCACCACCCCGACGTGGCGCCAGTTGGGAGCGAGCGTCACCTACAGTCGCGGCCGGCTGGCGATCTTCGAGGAGGGCGCGACCGGGAAGGGCTGGCAGCTCACGGGCCAGGTGGACCTGCGACCCTCCTCCACCGTGCGGGTGGCGCTGACCGGCACGGTGTTCCGCCTCGACCGCCTCGACGGCGGGGAGTTCGCACGCTCGACGATTCCGCGGCTCAGGGTCGAGTACCAGCCCAATCGCGCCCTCTTCTTCAGGGCGATCGGCGAGTACCGCTCCGAGCGCCGGGCGGCACTCGTCGAGCCCGGCACCGGCCAGCCGCTCCTCGTGGCGGGCGCGACGCAGCCGGCGACGGAGTTCAACGGGCTCCGGCTCGATCTCCTCGCCTCGTTCGAGCCGACGCCGGGCACCGTGGCGTTCCTCGGCTACGGCAGCTCGCTCGAG
>JACCSZ010000325.1 GCA_013812695.1 Gemmatimonadales bacterium
CTGGCCGGGCAGCGCGGAGACCACGATGGCGCCGCCGCTGATGGACTCGACCCGCCGGCTGAAGTCTCGCACGGACTCCAGGGCGGCCCGTGCCGAGGCATCCAATCCCGATTCATCGAATCGTCAAGGAGATCTTCGGCCACCCGTTCCTCCTCAGCAAAAACGACCCCTCAGCCCTGAGTGGTCCCGGGCCGTGTTGTAATTTCGCACTTCAGTGTTTTTTCGGGAGGGTCTCCGCCTCGCTCAATCGACTTAGCGTTACTGCCGGGTCATGCTCACCGCTGATGACACAAAGCCGGACCCATTCGCGGTCCCCGTGAGACTCGTCTCGGAGACGACGGCGCTGATACTAATGGGCTCGAACCCACTGGCCGTGAGGGTGAGCGCGACGTTGGGTTCGGTATAGGTGCCACTCACTTGCACCGCGATCGCCTCTTCTGCGCTGGACAGCGACCCACTGCCGCTCACGCTACCGCTATTTTCCTGCAGGGTGAACTGCATCTGTGCTGGGGACGATGACCCTTGGATAGTGCCCGCCCACGCCGCCTCCACCTCGACGGGCGCGGGGCCGGAGTCACCTCCGCATGCGAGGATGCCAGTTGTAGCGAGGACGTATAGCAAGCAACGTGGAGACATGGGAGACCCCTCCGTGAGTGTGCCAGCCCCAGGCGCCCGCAAAGGGGGTCAGGCTCGAGATGATTGGATCGACACTAGGCAGGATGAAGGTACGGTGGGGGGGTGACAGCGGAGGGGGGAACGCTTCGCTACCCTCGTCGTGCGCCCCGTCTGCTGGCGGCACGTCCAGGGGCGACTCAAACCCCGGCGGCACGAGAGGCGCCACCTCTGCTGCGCACGTTCGATGTCCGCTGGCGTGATCACCGCCGCCGCCTCGAGCTCGGCGTCCGAGATCCGGCGCGGGGGTTTTTGCATCCCGACTACCGTCCCGGGTCCACGACACTGTCCCTGATCCGCGGGAGCGTGTCGTTCGGGTCCGTGGTGTCCTGCGTTATCAGCGTCGAGTCCCGGACGCGCGTGCCCGGCTCGTCCGCGGACCTGTTCGAGGCACAGCCACCAACCACGGCGCACAGCGCCGCCAGCACCATCAATCCCTTCATAAAATCTCCGTAGGGCACCGCATCGTGCCGAGGAACTCGCGCCCGCGGGACACGGCCCACTAGGGGTTGTCGCCGTGGGCCGTCTTGGGCTGCAACCGCTTGAAGTGAAAGCTTTGACCCTGCCAAGTGATTGATCGGCATTGGTTGCGCATAGAGCGCTGGCCTCGAGAGAGAGAGCCGTTGAGCAGCCGCTGCTGCGGCTGCCGCATACTTCCTTAACGCTCCGATCCAGGTGTCGGGGTCTCCGCCGAGTAGTGGCCTGCCCACCTGCCAGCGCCCATCCCGCTTCACCCAAACCTCCGTATACCTGTTGCCGTACTGCCCCGGATCCTCGCCTTTCTCGGTCCTCCAGCTTGCACGGCTGGTCACGACCCCGACAGTTCCATTGCCGTAAATACGTATCTCACGATCGTGGTCCCTCAGATCGCGAAGCTGCGTGGTGGTGTCAGCGACATTGCGCATGACCTCGGCACGGCCGAAGGTGGCGCTGTCCTGCGTACCACGGAAGTCGGGAGCAATCACGCGTGCCAGAAAGGTTGAGTCATGCGCCTCTACGGCTTTGGCCCAATCGTCCTCAAGCTGCCCGAGTGCCCGCCGTCCGGCCTCATCATTCTGGCCGCCATCCGCGGGAGCGGCGCTGTAGGAGCTGTTAGGGGTGGATCGTCAGCAGGCGAGGAGGACCGGCAGCAAAAGCACAAGCATGCGTGTGGACATGGATACCTGCTCTGTGAGGGGATATTCGCGCCCGTGTGTGGGTGAGGAACGTTGGAGGCCGGTACGAGGGCCGTCAAGGGATCTCGGCGCCAGTCGGACGCGCGGCCCAACCCATTAGCGGGGCACGAAGCGCAAGTATCTCGCGGCTGCGCAGTCCTTCGCGAAGTACCTGCTCGAGGTCGGCGTCCTCACCACGAACCCGCTGCGTGATCTCTCACCGCCGCCTGCCGCTGATCCCCGCTGTCATTTCCTCGAGTTGCCCGACATGCGGCGGGTCGTCGAGGGCGCGTCTGGAC
>JACCSZ010000327.1 GCA_013812695.1 Gemmatimonadales bacterium
GAAGCGTGCCCGTCTGCTGGATCACGAAGCAGATCCCGAGTGGCAGGACGATCTGCGACACGATCGAGATGTAGAGCGGGCTCTTGGTGTCGCCCGTGCCCTGCAGCCCGCCGGTGTAGGTGAGCGCCGCGGAGATGAACAGGCCCGAGACGCTCAAGATGCGGAGCAGCCCGGTGCCGATGGACACCACGGCCGGGTCCTCTAGGCCGAAGATGGCGAGCAGGTGGCGCGGGACCAGGAAGAACAGCACGCCGGCAATGGCGGCGCCGGTCACGCCTATCCGCGCCGCGATGTGGACACCGGCCGCTGTGCGGTCGGGCCGGCCCGCGCCCAGGTTCTGGCCCGCCACCGTGGCCGCGGCGCCCATGAGACCGATCGAGGTCCAGGTGACGAACGAGAACAGTTGCCCGTAGCCCACCGAGTACGCTGCCTGCGCCGCCGCGCTCTCGGCCAGCGACCCGATGAACGCGAGCAGCAACACGCCGCCGACGTTCATCGCGATCCCCTGAAAACCCGCCGGCAGCCCGAACCGGAACAGTTCCCGGATGATCGCCCAATCCGGTTTGAGATCCTGCCCGCGCGGAAATTGGACTACCCAGCCGCCGCGCCAGAGCCGGACGATCGCCCAGGTGGCAACGGTCCCCGAGGCGATCGCCGTCCCCATCGCCGCGCCGGCGGTGCCGTACGCCGGGATCGGTCCCAGGCCCGAGATCAGCACCACGTTGAGGGCGATGTTGAGCGCCGTGAGCACGAAGCCCAGGATCATCGGCGTCCGCGCGTCCCCCGCCGACCGGAGCGCGCCGCCCAGCATGTAGAACACCAGCATCCCGCTGCTGGTCAGGAACATGATGCGGAGGAAGGGCAGCGCCTCCGCCCGCACCGCGGGTGCGGCGTTGACCAGATCGAGCAGCCACGGCGCGAGCACATACCCGGCCGGCGCCATGACCAGCAGCGACATGCCGACCGCGGTGATGAACGCCTGATAGACCGTCCGGTTGACCGCGTCCACGTCGCCCGCGCCCGCGAAGCGCGCCACCAGCACGCTCATCCCGGTGAACAGCGACGTGATGAAGATGATGACGGCGATGAACACCTGGTTCGACACCCCGATCGCCGCATTCCCCGCGAACCCGACCAGGTGCCCCACGAGGATCTGATCCACCAGCGTCTGCAGTCCGCCGATGACGTTCACCAGCATCGTCGGCCAGGCCAGCCGCCAGACCGCCCGGGCCAGCGGCCCCTCGACGATGGAGCGGTCGTAGGCCGAAGCGGACGAAGTCGGCGCCTCGGCTGGCAGGGAGTTGGAGCCGGCTCGGGCGGTGGTGTCCGTCATTCAAGGGCTCCTGACTCGCGCGCTGCCGGACGACGGCAACCGCTACGCAGTCGTGTACGGAGATCCAGGTCGTCGTGCAACGGTTGAGCGTGACGCTTGCAATCTATCCGCGGCGAAAACCCGTCGGGGTGGCGTCGGCAAAGATCGACACCGCCTCCATCGCGATGGCGAGCCGCACCTCCTCACCGATCGCCACTCGCCGCTCGCCGTCCAGCACCACTTCCAGTCTCACGCCTCCTGCCACCACGACCGCCGTGGTCTGTTGGACCCGGTGCCGCAGCTCGACCAGCCGCCCGATGAGCGGTCCGTCGGCCGCGGTCCGGATCGCGCCCGTGGCGAAGACGGCCACCGCGGGCCCCGGGGCGAGCGGCAGGCCCGCCGGCAGGAGCCCCAGCGGCGACGCGAAGCGGCCGTCGTCCTCGATGGTGCCCAGCACCGAGTTCGCCAGGCCGAGGAAGCGTGCCACCTCCAGCGTCGCGGGCCGGGCGAACAGCTCGCTCGGCGGTCCGACCTGCGCCAGGCGGCCGTGCAGCAGGACCCCGATCCGATCGGCAAGCGTGCCGGCCTCGTCGAGGTCGTGCGTGACCAGCACGAGCGCCGGCCGATACGAGGCCTGCGCGGCGCGGACGGCCTCGCGCACCTCGTGCCGCAGCACGGGGTCGAGCCCGGCGAACGGCTCGTCGAGGAGCAGGACGGTCGGGCGCGCCACGATCGCGCGCGCGAGGGCCGCGCGATGGCGCTGACCACCGCTCAGGCTCTGCACGCGCCGCTCGCCGAGCCCGTCGAGACGGAGCGCAGCCATGACGTCGCGCACGGCGGGGCCGATGTCCGAGGAGTGCGCCCCACGAACGCGCAGCGGAAACGCGATGTTCTCTCCCACGGTCAGATGCGGAAAGAGCAGCGGCGTCTGATGCAGGTACACGACCCCGCGCCGCTCGGCCGGAAGCGCGCCCACCTCCCGGCCGCCGATCTCGAGCCGGTCCGCGCCCCCGGGGCCGAGGCCGGCGATCGCTCGCAGCAGGGTCGTCTTGCCCGCGCCCGAGGCCCCCACCAGGGCCAGCCGCTCGCCGGGCGCCACGCTGAACGAGATCTGCTCGAGGCCCGGCGCCGCGCCGAACGGGGCGCGGAGCCGGTGGACCAGCAGTCCCGGCGCGCTCACGGCGCCATGACCTCGGTGCGGGCGGCGCCGAGTCGCGTGGCGGCCAGCGCGGCCACGGCGGGAAGCAGCAGGACCAGCGCGCCGGTGGCCGCCGCCGCGTCCTGTCCCGATCGCACCAGCGCGAACACCTCGATGGGCAGGGCCCGGACGGCCCCGCCGCCCACGAGCAGCGTGAGCGGGACCTGCGACCACGAGACCAGGAATCCCAGCAGGAACCCGTCCGCCAGCGGCCGGCGGAGCAGGGGGAGGACGACCCGGAGCAGCGTCTGGCGCGGCGAGGCGCCGAGCGAGCGTGCCTCGTCCTCGAGCCGGGAGTCGAAGACCGAGAACACGCCGAGGAAGTAGAGCGTGCCGTAGCCGGCGGCCGGCACCGCGTGGGCCAGGAGCACGCCGGCCGCCGTGCCGCTGAGGCCGAGGC
>JACCSZ010000377.1 GCA_013812695.1 Gemmatimonadales bacterium
GGACGAGCCCGGCCACCGCCGCCAGCACGACGATCGCGCCGGCAGCGCCGGCCAGCAGCGTCCGCTGCCGTCGCCCCGCACTCGGCGACGGCCGCTCCTGGTCGAGCGCCTGGCGGAACTCCTCGCCGGTCTGCCAGCGATCGGCCGGCTGCTTCTCGAGGGCGCGCATGACGGCGGCGGCAAGGGTGCGCGGCGTGTCGGGGCGAATCCGCTCGATCGGCACCGGGCGCTCGGCCATGTGCTTGGAGACGACGACGCGGTTCGGACCCTGGAACGGCGGCGCGCCGGCCAGCATCTCGTAGGCGGCCACGCCGAGCGCGTACAGATCGCTGCGCCCGTCGATCTCCTCGCCCGCCGCCTGCTCGGGGCTCATGTACGCCGGCGTCCCGACCGCCACGCCCTGCCCCGTGCTGCTCGTGCCGCTCTCCGCGGCCATCGCGCGGGCGATCCCGAAGTCGGCGAGCAGCGCGCGACCGGAGGCTTCGTCGAGCAGCACGTTCTCCGGCTTCACGTCGCGGTGGACCACGCCGGCGCGTCCGGCCGCGTCGAGCGCCGAGGCCACGTCGCTGACGATGCGGGCGACCGTAAGCGGATCGAGCCGCCGCTCGCGGGTGAGCCGCTGGCGCAAGGTCTCGCCATCGACCTGATCCATCACGTAATAGAGCAGGCCGCCCGCGTTCCCCGCCGCGTGCACGGCGACGACGTTGGGATGCCGGAGCCGGGCGATGGTGCGCGCTTCGGCCAGGAACCGGCGGCCGATCGACTGGTGGGCCGCGAGCTCGGGGTGCACGACCTTGATGGCGACGCGGCGATCGAGCGTGGTGTCGGTGGCGAGAAAGACGACCCCCATGCCGCCGCGACCGAGCTCGCGTTCGAGCCGGTACTGCGGCTCCAGCACGGCTTGGAGCGCATCGAACAGATCGAGGGTCGGAGTCGCCATGGGCCAGCCGGCCAAGGGGAGCGGGACCGACAAATATACCTCGCCGGTGCCCCCGTTGGGTGCGTTCCCCACGGAAAGGGTTGCTTGCCGCGCGGATAAGGGGTGTTTCGGGTTGAATACAGGTTGACGTCGCGCGTCTATCCTCTTGCACCATCCTCCGGGAGAACTCCGTGTCGTACGTCGCCGTTCCTAGCTCGACCACCGTGGCCGCCGTCCTCATGCCCGGGGAACGCTCCCGGGTGGACGCGGCCGGCAACGGTCTGTTCGCCGTGCTCCACCGCGATTCGATCCCCGACGCGGTGCGCGCGGTGCGGGAACGGCCCGTCGATGCGGTCCTCGTCTCGGTGCATCGCTGCGGCGCCGACCAGATGGACGTGCTCGGCCACCTGGTCCGCGAGTTTCCGTCGATCCCCACCATCGCGCTGGTCTCGCAGCACGATCCGGGCGCCATCGAAATGCTGCTGCGGCTCGGCGCATCAGGCGTGCGACAGGTGGTGGACGTGACCTCGCCGGCCGGCTGGGGCCGGCTTCGGCAGGTGGTGGGACAGCCCGTCACGCGGGCGGTGGCCCGGATCCAGGGGCCGATCCTCGATGCGATCGTCGAGGCCCCGCCCGATGCGCGGGTGTTCGTCGAAGCCATGATCCGGCTGGCGCCCGAGGTTGCCACCGTCACGGCGCTCGCCGGGCAGCTCTCGGTGCGTCCGAGCACGCTGATGTCGCGCTTCGCGCGGGCCGGGCTGCCCTCACCCAAGAATTATCTGGCTGCCATCCGGCTACTGCACGCCGCGTTCCTGTTCGAGACCGCGGGGCTGTCGGTCGCGGACGTGGCGTACCGGCTGGAGTACAGTTCGCCGCAGAGCTTCGGACGGCATCTTCGAGCCATGCTCGGCTTGACCGCACTCGAGTTTCGGCGCCGGTTTCCGTTCCCGGTCGCGGTAGAGCGGTTCGTCACGCTGATGATGGCGCCGTACCGTGACGTCTGGCGGGGATTTCACCCGCTCGCAGCGGGGAGCTGGGAGAGCGGACGGGGAGTGGGTGTCGTGGGAAAGCACTGAGCGGCAAGCCGGTGTGTCATCCTGAGCGGAGCGAAGGATCGGCTGAGGCGTGCGAGTGCCGCTCGGGGCTCACTCGCTCGACTGCCCGATCCTTCGCTCCGCTCAGGATGACCCGCCCCCCTCAGGACGACCCGCCTTGTGGCCCGAGTCCCGCGGTCACCGCCCCCGCAGCCGCCCGTGCCGGGCCAGCACTTGGCGGAGCGGCGCGTGCGGCAGGGCCGGGACCCGATACCAGTTGGCCCCGGTCATCGTTCGTGCCGCGAGCATGGCATTGATGATCGCCTCCTCGGTGGCCTGCACGGCGGCCTCGTAGACCGGATCGATCACGTCGTCGCTCAGCATGCTGACGCTCGCTACCCCGTTGGTGTCCGGGGTGCCGGTCGGCCCCGTCGAAAAGGCGATGAACAGGTCGCCTGATCCGGCCCCCGCGGTTCCCCCCATCCGTCCCACGCCGAGCGCCGCGCGCCGGGCGACGCGGCGAAGCTGGTGCGGCAGGAGCGGCGCGTCGGTGGCCAGCACGGCGATGATCGAGCCGTGCTCCGTCTCGCGGGGCTCGGCCTTCCGGCCGGTGACGGCGGCGCAGCGGTCGCGCGCCAGCGCCGTGTCGAGCGGCTCACGGGTGTCGTGGCACGGCTCGGGCACCTGCATCTCCTGCGCAACCGGGATCCCCGCGACCCGAAGCTGCCGGCGGAGGCCGAAGTTGCACTGCACCAGCGCGCCCACTGTGAAGCCGCCGCGCGCGGCCGGCAGTTGCCGGCTCGCGCTGCCAATGCCGCCCTTATAGCCCAGACACTGCATGCCGGTCCCGCCCCCCACGTTGCCTTCGGCCACCGGGCCGCCCGCCGCCCCGGCGAGCGCGGCATACAGGTGCTCCTTCTTCACGTGGAAGCCGAAGATGTCGTTGAGGTCGCCGTCCCAGGTCTCCGCCACGACGGGCAGGCAGCAGTGGAGCGCGTCGGGGAGCCGGGTGGCGCCCCACTCGATGAGCGCGTCGCGCACAATCCCGACGCTGTTGGTGTTGGTGATGGCAATCGGATAGAACAGGAGGCCGTAGTCGTCGATCCATGCGGTCCCCGTCATCTCGCCGTTGCCGTTGAGGCTGAACCAGCCGGCGAATACCGGGTCGAGATCGCCGCGTCCTCGGGGGAACACCGCGGTCACGCCGGTGCGCACCGGGCCCTTGCCCGGGGACAGCCGGCCGGTGCCGCGAATGAGCGTGGCGTGTCCCACGGTCACGCCCGGTACGTCGGTGATGGCATCGAGCGGGCCGGGTGTCCCGTCGAGCGGAATACCGAGGTCCTGGGCGCGTGCGGCGGGCTGCTGCGCGGCCCCGGCCGGCGCGCAGGCAAAGATGGCCGATGCGAGAGCCGTGACGATCCTCGACGGCACTGCGCGCCGTTTCGTCATCCCGACCCCGGCCCCTTCGCTGCGCTCGAGGGCAGGCTCCGCGGAGGGGAAGGATCCTGGCGGGCCGAGCTCGATCGCGGGTGAGGCAATCCCTCGCTCCGCTCGGGACGACCGTCGCCCGGGCGAAGCTCGGCATCCACCAGGCGGCCGGCCGTGGCCACGATCTCCGGGATCATCGCCACGTCGGCGTCGGTCGTGCGGAAGTTGACGATACAGGCGCGGAGCAGGAAGCGGCCGTCCAGCACCGCGTTGGTGACGAAGAGCTCGCCGCCAAGCTTGAGGCGGGCGAGCAGTGCTTCATTGAGGGCGTTGAGGTACGGCTCGGCGGACGCCACGCCGCGGAGGTCTGCCGGCACGTAGCGAAAGGTGGCGATGCTGAGGCCGAGCGTGGCCGCCTCGAGCTCCGGATGCGCGGCGACCTGGCCGTAGAGCGCCTCGGCCAGGCGGCAGTCGTCGCCGATCATTCGGACGTACCCCTCGCGTCCGGCCTGGCGGAGCCCGAGCCAGACCTTGAGGGCGCGGAAGCCACGGCTGTTCTGCGGTCCGAGCTCGTAGTAGTTGATCGGTGGCTCCTCGCCCTCGGTGTCGAAGCGGTAGTACGCCGGCGTGTAGCTGAAGGCCTCGCGCAGCAGGCGCGGCTCGCGCACCAGCGCGCAACCGGCTTCGATCGGCGCGTAGAGCCACTTGTGCGGGTCCACAGCCAGCGAGTCCGCCAGCGCGAGCGCGTGCAGGTCATCGGGCACGCCGGGCAGCACCGCCGCGGGCGCCCCGTACGCGCCGTCCACGTGCAGCCACAACTGGTGCTCGCGGCAGATCTCTGCCAGCTCCCGGATCGGGTCCACGGCGCCGGTGCTCACGCTGCCGGCGGTGCCCACCACCATGATCGGCCGGTCGCCGCACGCGAGGTCCTCGCGAATCTGCGCGCGCAACAGATCGGCGCGCATTCGCTGCGCGTCGTCGGTCGGGATCCAGCGGATCGCGTCGGTGCCGAGGCCGAACAGGTCGCACGCCTTTTGTATCCAGGTGTGCGCGGCGCCGGAGGTATAGACGCGGAGCGCACCCCTGCCCTGGGGCAGACCCGCCGTCCGGGCCGACTCGCCGAGCATGGCGCGCCGGCCGGCCAGGAAGCAGACGAAGTTGGCCCCGTTGCCGCCGCTCACCAGCAACCCACCGCCATCCGCCGGATAACCCACCAGCTCGGCCACCCACCGTACCGTCTGGGCCTCGATCTCGGACGCCATCGGCGAGAGCTCCCAGCCGCCGACGTTCGGGTTGACGCTCGCCGCGAGCAGGTCGGCCAGCGCCCCGAGCGGCGCCGCGGAGGACGTGATGTACCCCATGAAGCGGGGGTGCCCGTTGAAGAGCGAGTGATCGAACAGGAGCGTCGCCGTCTCGGCCAGGAGCGCCGCTGGAGCGGTGCCCGTGGCCGGGAGCGGGCCCCGGCCCAGAAGATTCCGGATATCGGTGGGCGTCTCGCCGGAGGTGAGAGGCCGCTCCCTGAGGGTGCCGAGGAAATCGGCGATCCGGTCCACCAGCTCGTGGCCAACCCGGCGAAAGTCAGCCGGGGCCATCTCCAGCGGGGTCACGCGCCCGGGCATGCCGCCTCCTCGCGTGCGGCCGGCATCGCGGGCGCGACGCCGGCGGCGTGGTCATGGGGCGACCGACCTCAAGGGAGGTGGCAGCTCGCCAGTCCGTGCTTCTCCAGGTACCGCTGATGATACTCCTCGGCTCGATAGAACGTCGAGGCCGGGGCGATTTCGGTGACGATCGGGCTCCCCCACCGCCCGCTCCCGTTCAAGCGCTCCTTCGCCGCCTCGGCGACCTGGCGTTGTTCGTCGCCATGATAGAAGATGGCCGAGCGGTACTGCGTGCCGCGATCGGGACCCTGGCGGTTCAGGGTCGTCGGGTCGTGCTTCGTGAAGAAGACGTCGACGAGGTCCTCGTAGGACACCCGGGTGGGATCGAACGTCACCTCCACCACCTCGGCATGCCCGGTCCGGCCGGTGCACACATCCTTGTAGGTCGGGTTGGGCAGCGCGCCGCCCTCGTACCCGGCCTCCGCGTTGAGCACCCCGGGAATCTGGCGAAAGGCGACTTCGACGCCCCAGAAACAGCCCGCGCCGAACGTGGCCTTGTGCGTATCGGTCCGTGTTGCGGTCGTCATGAAGATGTCCTCATGTATCGTGGCTTCCACCCGGATGTTGCGCTGGAAGTGACCGGGATTGTCCCCCGCGGCGGCTGTCATCCCGAGCGGAC
>JACCSZ010000390.1 GCA_013812695.1 Gemmatimonadales bacterium
TCCGGCTTGAAGTGATGCATGGGTTGTCATCCTGAGCCAAGCGGAGGATCGGGCCTTTTTCCCCAGCTGATGCTTGTGATGGCACTCGCCGCAGCGCCGGTGGAGGGACAGCAGGCTCCCGCTCGAAGGTCAATCCCGCCGATGGAGCGGCTGGTAGACTCGCTGTTCGCCCTGATGACGCTCGAGGAAAAGCTGGGGCAGCTTACCCAGCTATCCGGCCAATCGACCGAAGCCGGTCCCCGGGTCCGGGCGGAAGATCAGGCCCGAATCCGCGCAGGCCAGGTAGGATCATTCCTCGGTATCTATGGCGCGGCGTACACCCGCCGGTTGCAGCGTATCGCAGTGGACGAGTCCCGCCTCAAGATCCCGCTGCTCTTTGCCTACGACGTGATTCACGGCTTCCGGACCATATTCCCGGTGCCGCTGGCGGAGGCGTCGAGTTGGGATCCCGCAGCGGTGGAGCGCTCGGCCCGCGTGGCCGCGGTCGAGGCGACCGCCCACGGGCTGCACTGGACCTTCGCCCCGATGGTGGACATCGCGCGCGATCCTCGCTGGGGACGGATCGTGGAAGGCGCCGGCGAGGATCCCTATCTCGGCGCCGTCATGGCTGCGGCCCGGGTGCGGGGATTCCAGGGTACCGACCTCGCCGCGGCTAACACCATGCTGGCGACCGCCAAGCATTTTGCCGCCTATGGAGGAGCCGAGGGCGGCCGCGACTACAACACGGTCGATCTCTCTCCTCAAACACTGCATCAGACCTACCTGCGTCCCTTCCAGGCCGCCGCCGCCGCCGGGGTGGGCGCCGTCATGCCCGCGTTTAACGAGGTGAACGGGGTTCCGATGCACGCCAACGCGGACTTGATCAACGGGGTGCTCCGAGGCAGGTGGGGTTGGGACGGGGTGGTGGTCAGCGACTGGAACGGCATCCAGGAGCTGATACCGCACGGAGTCGCCGCATCGCGCCCGGAGGCGGGAGCGCTGGGACTGCACGCCGGGGTGGACGTGGATATGGTGAGTGCGATCTACCTTCAGGACCTTCCGGCGGTAGTCCGCGGCGGGCGGGTTCTCCAGCGCGAGGTGGACGAGGCGGTACGACGGGTGCTGCGGGCCAAGTACCGGCTCGGCCTGTTCCAGGATCCCTACGGATATAGCGACGTTGCCCGGGAGCGCGCGGCCACGCTTACCGTCGATCACCAGGCCGCGGCGCGGGAGGTAGGCCGCAAGTCGATCGTGCTGCTCAAGAACCAGGGCAATCTGCTCCCCCTAGCCAAGTCGTTGAAGACGATCGCTGTGATTGGCGCCCTGGCGGTCGACGCCGGGTCAGCCCTCGGCTCGTGGTCGGCCGACGGCCGCAAGGAAGAGGCCGTGAGCCTGCTCGACGGGATCCGGCACGCGATGCCATCCGCTGAGGTCCTCTACGCCAAAGGTGCGGACGTGGAAGGCAGCGATACCAGCGGGTTCGCCGAGGCGGTTCGGGTGGCGCGCCGGGCGGAGGCGGTGATCCTGGTCCTGGGCGAGCGAAGAGGGATGAGCGGGGAAGCCTCCAATCGCGCGTCCATCGACCTGCCCGGTATGCAGGAGGAGCTTGCCAAACGAGTGCAGTCGTCCGGGAAGCCGGTGGTCGTTGCGCTCATGAATGGGCGGCCCCTGGCAATCCCCTGGCTCGACGAGCACATCCCCGCCATACTGGAGACCTGGTACCTCGGCACCCCGATGGGCTCGGCGGTAGCGGACGTGGTGTTCGGAGACTACAGCCCCGGCGGCAAGCTTCCCGTGACCTTCCCCCGCGCCACCGGCCAGATTCCACTCTACTACAGCCACAAGAACACCGGGCGGCCCCCCAGCGAGGAAGGGAACACCTCCAAGTATCTGGACGTGCCGTGGACCCCCCTCTACTCGTTCGGCCACGGGCTCAGCTACACAACTTTCGGCTACGGCGCACCCCGGCTGAGTCGCAGGTCAATGCGTGCGACCGACACACTGGTGGTTCAGGTAGACGTGACCAATACCGGGCAGCGCCCCGGCGAGGAGGTAGTGCAGCTCTACCTGCGCGACGACGTCGGCAGTGTCACCCGCCCGGTCAAGGAATTGCGCGGGTTCCGCCGGATCACGCTCCAGCCCGGACAACGCGCCGCCGTCACGTTTACCCTGCGTTCAGAAGACCTGGCGTTCTATGACCGAAGGATGAATCGGGTGGTGGAACCAGGAAGCTTCACCGTGTTTGTAGGCGGTGGCTCCGCGGACGTGAAAGAGGCACGCTTCGAGGTGACGACTGGAACTCAGCTGGGGGACGCACTGCTCCGCTAGACTCACCTTCCGGCGCCTCGCGCTCCTGGGCGGCAAGCGCGAGCGCCACTCCGTTCGACCAGCCGAATCCGTCCTGGTTGGGATACTCGCCGCCGCCGGCACGCCGGTTGAGGTCCACGACGTCGTACTTCTCCGTCATCTTCCCCGTCGCGCGATAGGTGCGGCGATGGAGCGAGAGCCAGCGCTCACGCGCCAGGTCGGCGACGTCGCCCTGACCGATGGCCCTCGACATGATCGCGTTCGGAATGCGGGCGGAGTCGCTAAGTTATTCTAGTGTAAAGCCTGCGCCCGTAGCTCAGTTGGATAGAGCAACAGCCTTCTAAGCTGTGGGTCGGTGGTTCGAATCCACCCGGGCGCATTCACTGCGGCTTGGTAAATACCCGCGCGCTTCCCAGCGCTCCGCCGACTCGGCGGTGAAGCCCGCCCGCACCACGTCGCCCCACGCGACCAAGGCGAGGAGCGCCGGCCGGACGGAGGGCCAGCC
>JACCSZ010000396.1 GCA_013812695.1 Gemmatimonadales bacterium
GCAGCGCGGCGACCAGCCGGTCCGTGAACGCCGGGCCCAGCTTGGCCGAGGGCCAGTTCTCGAGCGGGCCGAGGTCCACTTCGAGGCGGATGACCGGAAAACGGGCGTACAGGCTGGGGCCGACGTAGACGGCTTGGTCGAGTATCCGCATCGCGATTCCTTGGGGCCGGCTGTCTTACTCCCGAGTATCGGTGATTCAACTGCAGAAAAGCTAAGCCACGAATGACACGAAGGACACGAAGCACACCCACAATCGTGCCCTTCGTGCCTTCGTGGTGATCCAGCGATCTCCGCCCGCACTACACCCGCTGCGCGAGGACCGGCGCCGGCGCGGCGACCCGGGTGTGCAGGTTGAAAGTCGAGCCGTGATCCAGAATGTGCAGCCGCAGCCCGATCAGGCACACCGCGTCGTTCTTCCGGACCCGCGCCATCGAGCTGAACTCGATCCCCGACGGGTCCACGATTGTGAGCGCGCCGCTGCCCACCACCTCCAGCACGTCGTCCGGCCCGACGAACGCCGCCGTGTTCTCGTCGAGGCCGATGCCTATCGCGAACGGATTGTACGCCAGCGCCGTGAGCAGCCGGCCAAGCCGGTCGCGCTGGCGGAAGTGCTGGTCGATGATCATCCGATTCGTGAGGCCCAGTCCCGGGGCCAGCGTCACGATCCTGGCCCGCGGCGACGCGCCCTCGCGGCCGAACGCGATCATGTGCTCGCACAGGAACGCCGCGCCCGCCGATGTGCCCGCGATGTGCGCGCCCTCGGTGTTGCGCCGCCGGAGCGCCTTGGCCATCGCCGTCCCGCCGATCATCGTGCTGAGCCGCAGCTGGTTCCCGCCGGTGAGGAAGATACCGTCGGCGTCGTCCAGCACGCCGATCAGCTCGGGGCGTTCGGCGTCGGCGCGTTCATGGATGGGGAGGGAGATCGCTCGCGTGGCGCCGAGGTCGCGGAAGAGCGCCTGGTAGCGCGCCCCGGTGTCGCTCACCTCGGAGGCGGTCGGGATGATGGCGATGTGGGCGTCGGTGCCGCAGAGCGACGCGAACCTTCGGAGGATGGTGACGTCGCCGATCTTCTCTTCGGCCCCGCCCACCGGAATGATGAAACCGCGGCCGTCCGCCACCAGCGCCCTCCCGCCAGGGGTTCACCGGCGGGGTCGCTGCCGGCCTGCAAGTGTCCTGCGCCGCGTAAGATACACCGGGCATGGGGGCTATGCCGTCATCCTGAGCGGAGCGAAGGAGCCAACACCCGGGGCATGGCTCCTTCGCTTCGCTCAGGACGACACCGCATGCACCGTCCCCTCGAACATCCCCATCACCACCGCCCGCCCACCCCGCACGTGCCACCTTCCCCGCGCCATCACATCCGCGATCCCACCGCGCGCGTCGAGCACCACGAGGTCGGCGTCCGCCCCCGGCGCGAGCCGTCCTTTCCGCTCGAGCCGCAGCAGCCGCGCCGGATTGGCGGTGAAAGCCGGCAGCACCCGCTCCAGCGGGTGCCCGGATCCCAGCAGGCGCGTGAGCGTGTCCCCGATCGCCGACGGGCGGCCCACGTCCATCGCCGCGATCCGCCCCTCGGCGTCGAAGACCGGCAGGCACCCGCCGCCGTCCGAGCTCACCGTCACGCGCGACGGATGCTTGCCGGCGTCGAGGTAACGGACCAGCGCCTCGTCGGCGCTCCAGGCGTCCTCGCCCTCCCGGACCGGGAACGCGGTGAGGTCGACGACGCACCCGAGGTCGCTCAACGCCAGCGCCTCGTCGAACAGCGCGCGCGTGCGGTTGACGTGGGTGGGATTGAACACCGTGGCGGGAAGCTCGCTGGTCGCGAGCGCCTGGCGGATGAGCTCGAGGCCCCGCGGTCCGTCGCCCACGTGCAGGTGGACGATCCCGGCCTTGCCGCTCATCAGCCCGCCAACGTGCGCGTCGCCCGCGATGCGGAGCAGCTCCTCGAGCGTGGGCTGGCTGGAGCGGTGATCGCTGATGGCCAGCTCGCCCACGCCGAGGATGCGGTCGATCAGGGCGATGTCGAGGCGGACGCTGCCGGTGACGGTGGTGGGCGGCACGTGATAGCCGCCGGTGTGGCACCACGCGCTGAGCCCCTCCGCCACGAGCCCGCGCGCCACTGTCACCAGCTCGGCGGTGGTCCGCACCGCGTCGTCGGTGCCCAGCACACCGATGGCAGTCGTCACGCCGCCCGTGGTGAGCCGGCTCAGTGCCACCGGCGGCACCCGCGTCTCCGGCCCGGCCTCGCCGCCGCCGCCGGTCAGGTGCACGTGGCCATCGATGAGGCCGGGAATGACGCGCCGTCCCTCGAGGTCGGTCTCCTGCACGTCGAGTGAGCGGTCGAGTGCCGGCACGTCTCGGCCGACCCAGACGAGCGTCTTGCCCGCCACGAGCAGGTGATTTGGCCCGCGAGGTGCCGGGTCGTACAGCTCCGCATTGCGAAGTAGGTGCATCACCCGATGGAGCGCCGGCCGGTGGCCTGGTGATTGCCCCGCGAACGGGTCGTCCCCCTCATCATCTGCACCCGTCGATGTTTACGTGCCGTGGCACGGTACTCTGCCGTTGCCGAACGCGTGACTTCGGTGGATTCAGCAATACGGAGCCCTCCCCATGCACGGTCTCATCCACGCACAGCTCCAGAAGTTCGTCATCGCGCACCACGGCCGGCCGGCCTGGCAGGGACTGCTGAAGGAGGCGGGTCTGGGCAACAAGACCTTCCTCACGTCGAAGCAGTATCCCGACTCGGACATCGGCGGGCTGGTTACGGCGGCCTGCAAGGCGACGGGGGCCCGCGCCGACGCCCTGCTCGAGCAGTTCGGCGCCTTCCTGGTACCGGACCTCATCGCGATGTACCAGCCCCTGCTCCAGCCGAGCTGGCGAACACTGGACCTGCTCGAGCACACCGAGAGCACCATCCACAGCGTGGTCCGGATGCGGAACCCGGAGGCCCAGCCCGCCCGGCTGCGCTTCCGGAGGGTCGGTCCGGACGAGGTCCAATTGACCTACGACTCCGCCCGGAAGTTGTGCGCCGTGGCGCGCGGCATCATCCGCGGCGTGGCCGAGCACTTCGAGGAGACCGTCACGATCGTCGAGACCGCCTGCATGCACGACGGCGCGGCCACTTGCGAGATGTCGGTCAGGCGGGTGATGTCGTCGGAGAAGCCGGTGCCGGCGGCGGCGGCGCCTTCGCGCCGCCAGGCGCGTCCAGCGTGAACTGACCGGTCGCCACGAGCAGCCGCTCGCCGGCGTCGGCCAGGTGGCTGGCCGATGCCGAGATCTCCTCCGTCGACGCGTTGAGCTGCTCGGCCGCCGCGGCGATCTCCTGGGCGGCTGCCGCGTAGTCTTCGGTACCGGCCGAGACCTCCCGCATCCGGCCGGCGATCCCCTCGATCAGACCGCGCACCTCGTCCGCCGAGCGGGAGATCCGACGGGTCCACTCGTCGTTCGCCTCGGCGTCGGCCGCCACGTTGAGCAGCCCGGCGGCCGCCTCGTGTGCCGCATCCTTCGCAACGAGTCCGCTCCGGCCCAGGCGGAGGAGCCGCTCCCGCGCCGTCCGCACCTGCGCCAGCACCGTCTGGACCGTCTCGCTGGTCGTGCCTGCCGCGCGCGCCGCTTGGCCGGCGAGCTTTCGGACTTCCTCGGCCACGACGCTGAATCCCTTGCCTTCCTCCCCCGCCCGCGCGGCCTCGATCGAGGCGTTGAGCGCCAGCATGTGAGTCTGCTTGGCGATCGCCTTGGTCTGAGCGACGAACTTCTCGATCTCCTCGGATGATGCGGCCAGCGCGTCCGCCTCGATGGCGGCCTGCTCCACCTCCTCCGCCAGCCGGGTCAGCTCCGCGGTGCTCGTGTCCAGCCGCTCCCTGTGCGACCGCGCCAGCCGCGCCAGGGCGGTGTTCCGCTCGGCCGACTGGAGCGCCTCGGCGGCCAGCTCCTGGGCGATCACGAGGATCTTGCCGGCGTCCTCGGCGGCGGCGCGCACGACCACGGCCTGATGGTTTGCCCGCTCGGTCAGGTCCCCGGTGGTGCTGGCCACTTCCTGGGTGGACGCCGTCATCTGCCCGGTCGAGGCAGCGATCTCCTCGCTCATCGCCGCCGCCTCGTGCGCGTGCTGGCGGATGGTGCCGACGAGGTCGCGCAGCTTTTCCAGCATCGCGGCGAGCGAGCGGCTGAGCCCGTCCGTGCCGAGTTTCCGGTCGCCCTCGGAGAGGCTGAGGTCGCCCGACGCGACCCGGCTCGCGATGTTGGCCGCGCGGCCGGTTGGCTTGAGAATGTTTTCGAGCAGCATCCGAATGAGGATGAAGTGCACCACGAGGCCGGCGACCACGAACGCCAGCGTTCCCTGGAGCACCGGCCCGAGGCTGCCCGGAGGCGCGGCGCGGTGCAACATGACGGCCACCACCACGCCGAGGGCCGCGACGGCGGCGAAGCCGAGCAGGTGCAGGCGTACGACGAACATCTGGCGCGAGGCCATAGTGGGGTGTCGCCGGCTAGGGTGAGCGGTACGGCAAGCTAGAGACGCGGCCGGACCGGGGGAAGGCGGTCTGTCATCCTGAGCTCGTCATCCTGAGCGGAGCGAAGGAGCCATCACCTGAGGTA
>JACCSZ010000401.1 GCA_013812695.1 Gemmatimonadales bacterium
GCGCGCCGCACCGCGCCCAGGTCCGAGACGTCCACCAGGGCGAGCTCCACCTGCGCCGCCGGATGCCGCGCCCGGATCGCCTCGAGCACGGGCCGCGTCCGCGCCTCGGACCGCGCGGCCAGCACGACGCTGCCGCCCCGCGCCGCCAGCGCCTCGACCATCGCGCGGCCGATGCCCGAGCTCGCGCCGGTGACGTAGAACGTGCGGCCGTGGAGGTCGGTGTCGGTCATGGGCCCCTGCGGGTCGAGGACGAATGTCCGGGTAACGCAGCTCGAGAGATGCCCACCTCGCTACTGGCTAGCCGCGGCGGCGTCCATGCCGACGTCGACCTCATCCAGGCGACGCGCCCGCGGTCTCGCCTCCAGATCCGGCAGCCATGCCGCGAGCAGCCCGAGCGCCGGCATCCAGGCGCACACGCCGTAGACGAACTCGATGCCGGCCCGATCGGCAAGCTCACCGAGTGCCGCGGCGCCGATGCCGGCAGTGCCGAACGCGAAGCCGAAGAACAGCCCCGAGATCATCCCGACCTTGCCCGGCACCAGCTCCTGCGCGTACACCAGGATGGCCGAGAACGCCGAGGCCAGGATGAAGCCGATGATCACGCTCAGCACGCCGGTCCAGCGCAGGCTCGCGTACGGAAGCGCGAGCGTGAACGGCAGCACGCCGAGGATCGAGCACCAGATCACGAGCTTCCGACCGTGGCGGTCGCCGACCGGGCCGCCGACGATCGTGCCCGCGGCCACGGCGCCCAGGAAGGCGAAGAGGTGGAGCTGCGCGCTCTGCACGCCGACCCCGAAGCGCTCGATGAGGTAGAACGTATAGTAGCTCGTGATGCTCGTGAGATAGATGTACTTGGAGAAGATCAGCGCGATCAGCACGGCCAGCGCCAGCCGAACCTGGGCCGGCGAGAGCGTCGGGTGCCCCCGGCCCGCGCCGGCGCGGAGTGCCGCCGCTCTCGTCCGGTGCCGCTGGTACCACCGGCCCACGCCCGAGAGCACCACGATCCCCAGCAGCGCCGCCGCCGAGAACCAGGCCACGCTCCGCTGCCCGCGCGGCAGCACGACGAACGCCGCGACCAGCGGCCCGATCGCCGACCCCGTGTTCCCGCCCACCTGAAACAGCGCCTGCGCGAACCCGTGGCGCCCGCCCGACGCCATGCGCGCCACGCGCGAGGACTCGGGGTGGAACACGGCGGAGCCCAGCCCGACGAGGCCGGCCGAGAGAATGAGCCCGGCGTAGCTCCGGGTCACGGACAAATAGATCAGTCCCGCCAGCGTGAAACCCATGCCCGCCATGAGCGAGTACGGCTTGGGATGATGGTCGGTGTAGAGGCCGATCAGCGGCTGCAGCAGCGAGGCGGTGAGCTGGAAAGTGAGAGTGATCAAGCCGATCTGCGCGAAGTCGAGCGCGAATCCGGACTTGAGCATCGGGTACATGGCCGGCAGCAGCGCCTGCATCATGTCGTTGAGCAGGTGACAGAAGCTGATGGCGAAGAGGACGGGTAACGCAGTGGTGGGCGGCACGGTGGCAAGGTAGCGGCCGGCCGCCGCTACCTCAACGTGCGTGGCGCGGGCGCGCGCCCGCGGACGTTCAGCGGTTGGAGCGGCTCCGCTCCCGCAGCACGGCCAGGCTCCGCGAGCCGATGGTGAGCAACGCCTCGAACACGCCTTTGACGCCGATCTTCGATCCGGTGGGCGGCGGCGCGGACGACTCGCTCAGGACCGTGAGCTGGCCCGTCTCGTCCTTGATCTGGTAGGCCCCGCGCCCGAGCAGTCCCCCCGACTCCTTCACCTCGCCCTCGACGCTCACGGTCTTGCCGTTGTACTTCGACGAGTTCTGGAGCAACTCGCTGATGGGGGTGACGCCGGCGCAGCCCGCGAGGGCGAACAGGGCGCACGCCATGACGAAAGCTCGGAGAGGCATGATCGGGGGCTCCGGGGAGAGGGGAGGGTGAGGAACCGGGTGCCCGCCGAATCTACCGTCCCACCCGCCGGGCGACCAGCGAAGCGGCCGCCGTCACTCGCCCCGGAGGGTCACGATCGGATCGGTTCGGCTCGCGCGGTACGCCGGCAGCGCGCACGCGGCAAGCCCCACCATCGTGAGGAACGCCGCCATCGACGTGAACGTGAGCGGGTCCAGTGGGCTCACCCCGAACAGCACCGTCTCGAGCCAGCGGGTCAGGAGCACTGCCAGCCCCAGCCCGATCAGAACGCCCACCAGCGTGAGCCGGATGCCGTCGCTGATGATCATGCGCACGATCGCCGCGCGGCTCGCGCCGAGGGCCAGGCGCACCCCGGTCTCGCGGCGGCGCTGGTTCACGGTGTAGGACATCACGCCGTAAATGCCCGCGCTCGCGAGGGCCAGGGCCAGGGCGCCGAACGCGGCCAGTAGC
>JACCSZ010000417.1 GCA_013812695.1 Gemmatimonadales bacterium
CCAGTTGGGCTGGTAGTCGCCGCCCGGTCCCCGGGTGAGCTGCCGCTCCGCGCCGTCGGGCCCGCGGAGCCAGAGGTTCATGTCGCCCCGGCGGTCGGCGTTGAACGCGATCGAGCGTCCATCCGGCGACCAGGCCCCTCGGCTCTCCACCCGCGTCGTGCCGACGACGGCCTCGGGCGCGCCGGTGGGCTTGGCCGTAGCCCGATCCACCGGGAGCCGCCAAAGATCCGCCTCGATGCGGGAGATCGAAAGCGCCAGGCGCTTGCCGTCCGGCGAGACCGCCGGCTGGAGATCGTGGCCCGCGCCGGTGGTGAGCTGCTCCAGTCCGCCGCGCGGCATCCCGGCTTCCGACACCCGGGCCCGCCAGAGATTGAGCCCGCCGCCCCGGCCGGAGGTGAAGTAGATGTAGCGGCCCGACGGCGACCAGACCGGGTCCGCGTCGAGCACGTCGTCCTGCGTCACCCAACGGGTCGCGCCGCCGGCCGCGTCCGCCACCATGATGTCGGACCGCTGGGTCAGGAGCCGGCGGAACACCAGATGCCGGCCGTCGGGCGACCAGCGCGGCGTGGTGTGCACCACGACCTCGCTGCTGTCGTTGGTGAGCTGCCGCAGGTCGCGGCCGGCGGCGTCGGCGGTCCAGATGCGGTGCGGACCGGTGAGCTCGGCATCCACCGCGATGCGCGAGCCGTCGGGCGACCAGCTCGGATTAAAGGCGCCAGCGATGAGCATGGTCTCCCGACCCGATGCGACATCCACCATCCACACGTCGCCGCTCTCCGCATATGAGCCCAGCACGTCGCCCGGCTCGAGCTTCCCCGATGCCCCGTTGGCGCGCACCATCGCGATGGTCCGGTTGTCAGGTGACCAGGTGGCCTGGATGTCGTCCCGCCGGCCGCGGGTGAGCTGGCGCTCCTCGCCGCCGGGGTATTGGCGGAGGAAGAGATTGCGGTAGCCGTCCCCGGTGCGGGAGAACACCAGCCGCCGCCCGTCGGGCGACCAGGCCGGATATTCCTCCACGGCCTCGTCGAAGGTCACCTGCATCAGCCGGGTGGTGGGCGGCCTGGCCCCGCTGTCGCCGTGGCCGAACAGCAGCCAGAACGCGGCGCCTGCCGTCAGCACGCCAAGCGTGGCGAGTGCCATCCGGCGGCCCACCGCCGTGGAAGCAGGCGGCTCCACCACCGCCCTGCCGAGCGCCTGGCCGAGATCCGCGGCGGTCTGAAATCGGTCGGCCGGCGAGGGAGCCAGGGCGCGCGCCACGGCGCTCGCCAACTCGTGCGAGGCCGCTCCGGCCGGAAGCCGCGGCGGGGCGCCGGCGAGGATGGCGTTCCGGGGAGCCATGCCGCCGAGCATCTCGTGCAGCACGGCGCCAAGGGCGTAGATGTCAGTGCGGGCATCCACCTGCTCGCCGAGCGCCTGCTCCGGACTCATGTACTCCGGCGTTCCGAGCACGAAGCCGGCCTGAGTGACCTGATCGGCACCGGCGGCGGAGAGGGCCCGCGCGATCCCGAAATCGGCCACGGTCGCATGCCCGGACTCGACCAGGATGTTGTCCGGCTTGATATCGCGGTGGATCACACCCTGGCCGTGGGCATACGCCAGCGCGTCGGCGACCTCGCATGCGATGCGGACCGCCTCGGCGGGCGGGAGCCGGCCCTCGCGCCGAAGCCGGTCGCGCAACGAGCCGCCGTCCACCATCGGGGTCACGTAATACAGCACACCGCCGGCGTCGCCCGAGTCGTAGACCGGCAGGATGTGGGGGTGGCGCAACCGGGCGGTGAGCTGAATCTCCCGGAGGAATCGGTCGCCGCCGAGCATGGCGCCGAGCTCCGGACGCAGCACCTTGATAGCGACGCGGCGGTCATGGCGGAGGTCGTGGGCGAGGTACACGGTGGCCATCCCGCCGCGCCCGACTTCGCGCTCCAGCTGGTAGCGGTCGCCCAGGGCGACGTTGAGGTCAGCGATGGCGGTCATGGGGGATCGGGTAGTATAGCGCCTCTTCCACGCTTTCCGCTTCGGGAGGATCTGAGGCGACCGCTCGGATCGCCGACATCTCACTCCGCGCGCAACGCCACCATCGGATCGCCCTTCGCCGCTCCGCGCGTCGCGATCAGGATCGCGGCGAGCGCAACGAGCGTGAACCCGACCACCGCGCCAACGATGGCAAGCGTGTCGGTGGTCGTTATTCCGTACATGACCGAGGCCAGCAGCCTCCCGCCGGCCAGGGCGACCCCCACGCCTGTGGCCCCGCCCACGAGCACCGGCAGCATCCCACGCCGGAGGAACAGGCCGACGATCTGGCGGGACTCGGCGCCGAGCGCGCGGCGGATGCCCACCTCACGCTTGCGCTGCACGACGACGAAGCTGGTGAGGCCGTAGAGTCCGATCGCCGTGAGGGCCACCGCAATCCCCGAGAAGAACAGAAGAACGCCGGCGTTGAACCGGGGGCGAGCCAGTGGCTGGTCGAGCGCTGCCTGCATCGGCGAGGCGTTCACGAGATCGAAGTCGGGATGCACTTCCCGCGCGGCCTGGCGCAGAGCCGGGACGATGCCGCCGAACGGCTGCGCGGTGCGGATCAGCAGGTAACCCGGACCCCAGGATTGCTGCTTCACCGGGACGTAGACGCTGGGCTGCGGTTCGAGAAAGTCGCGGTAGCGGGTATCCGGGACGACGCCGACCACCGTGCGCCACCGCCCGATGTCCTCATCGCCGGCCCACCGGATCCGCTTGCCGATCGGATCCTGGCCTGGCCAGGCTCGTAGCGCCATGGAGCGGCTGACGACCACGACGAGCTGTGATCCTTCCCGATCCCCCTCGCCGAAAGCGCGCCCACGCAGTATGGGCAGGTGCAGGGTCTCGAAATAGTTCGGCATGACCGCTTCATAGTTGAGATAGGGGTTGGCGGCCCCCTGCGCATCGGTCTGCCCCTCGGCAATGAAGCCGAAGTCCCACCCCCCGGTTCCGGAGAGCGGCCGGGTCATACTGGTCGTGACATGGCGTACGCCCGGAACCGCGCCCAGCCGCGCCAGCAGCCGCTCCACCAGCCGGCCTCCTCGCTCCACGATCTTCGGGTCGGTCGAAAGCAATGCAATCTGAGCGATGCCCAGGTCCTGTACCTCGAACCCCGGCTCGAGCTGCTCGAGATGGTGGAGCGTGCGAACCAGCAGGAGCGACGCGATGAGGGTGACCACCGCGAGCGTCACCTGGGCGGCGAGCGCGCCGCCCCACGCCAATGAGCGCAAACCGGTCCCCGACGAGCCTGCATCGGCTCCTCGGGGAAGGCGCAGGTCGGTCTCTCGCAACGAAAGCGCCGGCAGCGCGCTCACGATCCCTGCGGCGACGAACCCGAGCCCGAGGGCCACCAGCAACACGGTGCCGTTGGGTGAGATGCCCTCTATGCGGGGGAGATCGACGGGCGCGACTCCGGGCAGCACCCGCCACGCCGCCCAGGCCAGCGCCATACCGACCGCTCCTCCCAACGCCACCATCAGCACGGTCTCGACCAGGACGTGTCGCGCCAGCGAGGCCCGGGTCGCACCCATGGCTCGGCGGATAGCGAATTCTCGTTGGCGTTCGAGACCGCGGACGACAAGTAGATTCCCCACATTCAGCACCGCGACCAGGAACACGAGAATCGCCACCGCCCCGAGCACCCGGATGGCCGGTCGCACCTGACCGACCACGACATCCTGGAGCGGGCGGACGGTCATGGTCAGACGACTGTCCGCGTTCCACTGGCTCCCCTCCACGTCGGTGACCATGCGATCCAGCTCGCGCCGGCCATCCTCCATGGTGCGGCCCGGTCGCAGTCTCCCCACGAGATCCAGCGTCCCGTACGCGTCGGCCCCCAGGAGCGCGGGGTTGATCGCAGCGAAGGTGACCCAGGCTTCCGAGCCGCGGGGCACATCGAAATCGCCTGGCACGACGCCGACGACGGTGTAGGTACCGGTGGTGAGCTCGAACGGCTTCCCGAGAACCGTCGAGTCGCGGCCGAACCGGCGCCGCCAGAGACCTTCGCTGAGGACGGCCACAGGCGCGCTACCCACCCGGTCATCCTCGGCTGAAAGTGTACGCCCGATCAGGGGAGCCACGCCGAGGGTGGAGAAGAGGTCTCCGCTCACGACGCCGATCCGGTATGGCACCGCCCTGTCGCCGACCCGTCCGACGTCCGCCCAAGTGCCGTTGTAGTCCACGCCGGCCAGCCCCTCGAAGACCCGGGTGCGGCCCGCGAGCGCCTTCATCGTCGAATGCGTCAGGGGAACGTGTCCGAATCCCGACGACTGGTAGACTCCCCAGGACACGACGACGCGGTCTTGGTCTCGCACCGGCAGCGGTCGGAGCAGGACGTGCTCGACGATGCCGGCCATGGTCAGCGCCGCCCCGATTCCCAAGCCGAGTGTCGCGCTGGCTGCGAGCGTCAGCCCGCGGTGGCGCCGCAGGCTACGGACGGCCTGTCGGATGTCGAGAGAAAGGTTCATGGCCGGTCAATGGGCGTAGGAGTCCGACGGGGTCGGCGTGAGCTCTAGGGATGCGTCGGGCACTGCGTCTCCGGGACGACCGGGATGCTCGGAACGGCCGGGCGGGATCGACCGCGCGAGGCGCACATACATAGTACGGGCGCGCACTGCGGTCGGCTACGCGCCGCGGCGGTCTCGAGCCCAATCGGGCAGCCGGGATCCGGTTCCCCGGGCCGGCGGGGCCATCGCTGGTGACGGGCAGAGGGAATAGGGGTGGCTCTCCGTGCGGTCTCGTCACCCTGAGCGCAGCGAAGGGGACCATATCCGGA
>JACCSZ010000424.1 GCA_013812695.1 Gemmatimonadales bacterium
CCGGATTGAGGCGGGCGAGCTCCTCCGGCGAGACTTCCACCGCCTCGCACAGTCCCTCCGCATGCTGGACCGCCCGTGCGGCACCCAGCGTCGCGAGCTCGGCCGCGCTCGTCGCGAGCCACAGGTATCCGGCCGGTGCGTAGCCAGGATCGACGCCGGTCTCATCCTCGAAGCGCAGCAACTTCTCGCGCGTCAGCATCGAGAGCCGAACGTTGACCGCCGTGGCGTACTGCGCCCTGAACCCACCGGTCGCCCGGCCGGTGCTGCCCGCCCCCGGTCCGCCGGCGCGATCGAGGATCACGAGGTCGCACTGGCCGAGGCCCGCGAGGTGGTGGGCCACGCTCGCGCCCATGATGCCGCCGCCGATGATCGCCACCGCCGCCGACCTCACGCGACGGCCGGGCTCATGCGGTGAAGACGTGCTCCGGGTGTTTGAAGCTCTTGAACTCGAGGGCGTTGCCGCTGGGGTCGAGCAGGAACATGGTTGCCTGCTCGCCCGGTTGGCCGGGGTAGCGAGCGCGGGGCTCGAGAATGAAAGGCAGGTTGGCGGCGCGGATCCGCCCGGCCACCGCCTCGAACTCATCCCAGCCGAGCAGCGCGCCGAAGTGCGGTATCGGCACCAGGATGTCCTCGACCCTCCCCGTGTTCTGCGTCGGCGTCACACTACCTGTATTGTGAGCGGAGATCTGGTTGCCGAAGAAATCGAAGTCGACCCAGGTGCCGGTGCTGCGGCCCTCGCGGCAGCCGAGGACTTCGCCGTAGAATCGGCGCGTGGCATCGAGATCGCGGACGAAGAAGGCGAAGTGGAAGGGTTGCGACACGTTTGGCGCTCGAGAGTGGGGACTCCACAAGTTGCGGTGGCCACGGCCTCGCGCGGAAGCCCCGGGACCCTCCCGGCCCCGTTAACTTCTCTGGCCACCCTTCCGTCAAACCGCCCGACCACGACCCTCGAGGACTGCATGGACGATCGCCACGCCCGCATCGAAGCGCTCGCCGCCGCGCGCGGCCGCATCGCGGTGCGCCTCACCGCGGCGATGGTCCTGATCTACTTCGGCTTCATCGGCCTGGTGGCGTTCGCGCGGCCGGTGCTCGCGCGGCTGCTCACACCGGGCCTGAGCGTCGGCATCGTGCTCGGCGCCCTGGTGATCGTCGCCTCGTGGACGCTCACCTGGATCTACGTGCGTTGGGCCAATCTCAAGTACGACGTCGAGCTGGACCGGCTCCGGGGCCGGGCGTGAGCCCGCAGACAACGGCCATCGGCGAGCCCAGCGCGGTGGCGATGGCGTTCTTCTTCGCCTTCATCTCCGTGACGCTCGGCATCACCTGGTGGGCGGCCCGGCGCACCCGGACCACCGAGCAGTTCTACGCGGCTGGCCGCTCGGTGAGCGGCATACAAAATGGCTTCGCCCTCGCCGGCGACTACATGAGCGCCGCCTCGTTCCTGGGCATCGCCGGGCTCGTGAGCACCACCGGCTTCGACGGGCTCATCTACTCCACGGGCTGGCTGGTCGGCTGGCCGATCATGCTCTTCCTCGTGGCCGAGCCGCTCCGGAACCTGGGGCGCTACACCTTCGCCGACGTGCTCGCCGCACGGCTCGCGCCGGTACCGGTCCGGGTCGCCGCGGCGCTCGGCACCCTGGCCACGGTGAGCCTGTACCTCATCGCCCAGATGGTCGGCGCGGGTGGTCTCGTCCGTCTCATGTTCGGCATGTCGTACGAGACGGCGATCGTGCTGGTCGGCGCGGCGATGATCGCGTACGTGCTGTTCGGCGGCATGCTGGCGACGACGTGGGTACAGATCGTGAAGGCGGTGCTCCTGCTCGGCGGCGCCGCGCTGCTGGTGGTGCTGGTGCTCGCGCGCTTCGGCTTCAACCCGGCCGCGCTCTTCGCGACCGCGGCCGCGCGCCATGGGGCCGGCGTGCTGGCGCCCGGCAAGCTGGTGTCGAACCCGCTCGACGCGATCTCGCTCGGCCTGGCGCTCATGTTCGGGACCGCGGGGCTGCCGCACATCCTCATGCGGTTCTACACCGTGCCGGACGCGCGCGCCGCACGGCAGTCGGTGTTCTATGCGACCGGTCTCATCGGCACCTTCTACCTCATGACGTTCGTGATCGGCTTCGGCGCGATGGTCCTCGTCGGGCCCGACGCGATCCGCGCCATGGACAAGGGCGGCAACATGGCCGCGCCGCTCCTGGCCGAGTTCCTAGGGGGCCAGCCGTTTCTCGGCTTCATCGCGGCGGTGGCGTTCGCAACCATCCTGGCGGTGGTGGCGGGGCTCACGTTGTCGGGCGCGGCGGCGTTGTCGCACGATCTATGGGCGAGCGTCATCCGCAAGGGCCGGGCGGAGCCGGTCGAGGAGCTGCGCGTGGCCCGCCTCGCTACCCTGGCGCTTGGCGTCGTGGCCGTGGGCCTCGGGATCGCGTTTCAGGGCCAGAACGTGGCGTTCATGGTGTCGCTCGCGTTCGCGATCGCGGCCAGCGGGAACTTCCCCGCGCTGGTGCTCTGCATCTTCTGGCCGCGGTGCACTACCGCCGGCGCCGTCACCAGCATGGCGGTGGGCACGCTCGGCACGCTCGTGCTCATCGCGCTCTCGCCCACCGTGCAGATCGACCTGCTGCACCGGACCGAGGCCTGGTTCCCGCTGCGGAATCCGGCGCTGGTCACGGTGCCGCTGTCGTTCGCCGCGGGCATTCTCGTGTCGCTGGTCACGGGCCGCTCCGCCCGCACGGACCGCAGCGCCGCGTTCAGTGCGTGGGAGCGGAAGATGCACCTGGGGCCGATGGAGGAGTAGCGCTCCTCGGACGTATATTCCCCTCGTATGCCCCACCAGACTGCCCACGCCATACCGTGGCCCCCGTGAGCCGCGAGGCTGCCGACGCGCCAACCCCGCCGATGCTCAAACACTGGCGCGAGGTGAAGGCGCAGCACCCAGCCACCATTCTGTTCTACCGCGTGGGCGACTTCTACGAGATGTTCCACGAGGACGCCGAACTGGCGGCCCGCGTACTCGAGATCACGCTCACCTCCCGGGGGGACGGCGTGCCGCTCGCCGGCGTCCCCGTCAAAGCGGCGGCTGAGTACCTCCGGCAACTGATCGGCGCCGGGCACCGCGTCGCCATCTGCGAGCAGGTGGAAGATCCGAAGCTGGCGCGCGGCCTGGTCCGGCGTGAGGTCGTCGAGACGGTGACGCCCGGGGCCATGCTGCAGGAGGGCTGGCTCGCCGGCGCCAAGAACAACTTTCTCGTGGCGCTCGCGGCCGCGGACCAGCGGGTGGGGCTCGCGGCGATCGACCTCAGCACCGGCGAGTTCCTGCTCGAGACGCTCGAGGCCGCGGGCGTGGCGGAAGCGCTCGGCCGGCTGGGCCCCGCGGAAATCGTGGTGCCGGGTGACGTGCCGCTCCCACCCGGCGACGGCATGCTCCACACCGTGCGCGAGCGCTGGGAGTTCGACCCGGAGCTGGCGCGCGAGGAGCTGGCGCGTCGCTTCGCCCTCGTGACGCTCGACGGGCTGGGCATCGGGCCCGACGACGCCCCGGCGCTCGGCGCGGCGGGCGCGCTGCTGCGCTATCTCACCGAGCTCCAGCCCGCGGGCCTGCCGCACCTCGCGCGGCCCAGCGTTCGGCGAAGCGACGCCTTCCTCTGGATCGACGACATGACCCGCCGGAACCTCGAGCTGGTCGAGCCGCTCCGGGCGGGCGCCCGGGGCTGCACCCTGCTCGAGACGATCGACGCCACGGTGACGCCGATGGGCGGCCGCCTGCTGCGCCAGTGGCTGCTCTCGCCGCTTCGCGATCCGGCCGCGATATCCTATCGGCTCGACGCGGTGGAGGTCGCGGTGCGGGACGGCCGGGGCCGCGGCCGGCTCCGGGAGGCACTGGACGGGGTGCGCG
>JACCSZ010000428.1 GCA_013812695.1 Gemmatimonadales bacterium
GGCATCGGCTGCCCGCGCCCGAGCGCGAGCGCGGAGCGGCGGAGCTCCGCGACCGGGCGGGAGAGCGCTCGCGACACCCGCTGCGCGCCCAGCAGCGCGGCGGTCACCCCGGCGAGCGTCGTGAGCAGCAGGATGAGCGCGAGGTCGAGCTGGCGCACGCCGAGCGATGTGTCGTCGGCCAACTGCGGTGTGGCAAGCACGCCAATGTCCGTGGGGCTCCCTGGCTGCACGACGCGATAGCCGACCCGCTCCGCGAGCGCCGGGATCGATCCTTCGCGCGTCACCTCGAGCTCGCCGCCGATGGTGAGGGCGGTGTAGGCGTCGGCGTCCATGAGCTGCGGCATGACGCCGAGATCCTCGAGCACTTGCGTGCTGGTGCCGGCGAGCTGTCCACCCAGATAGAGTCCCAGATCCGCATCGATCCGCCGGCTCAACTCGCGGAGTCGATCGTCGGGCGCGGGGTTGCCGCCGCGGACGAGCCCTGCCGAGGTCAACACCGCATCACGCAAGGTCTGGGTGATCAGCAGATCGCGGCTGCGCTCGACCTCCTCGCCGAGCCGCGCGAAGCTCCAGGCGGTAAACCCGATGGCCGGTAGCAGGAAGAACGCACCCAACGTGACGGCGAGTTGAATGCGGAAAGAGCGCGAAAGGCTACGCCAGCGCGGGGCGCGCACCCGGACGCCCGAGATCAGCTCGGCCATGAACCAGAGCAGTCCCAGCACCGCGGCATCGAGCACGACGACGAGCACGCCTCGCACGAACAACGGAAAGGGGCCACGGAGGTTGATGGCCACGTGCACGATGCGCCTGCCGCCGGGCAGCTCGAGCGGATACTCGTTCCGGACCGACCACCCCTCGCGTTGCCACCGCGGCGGAGGCACGGACACGTTCCGCTCCACGGGCGGGCTCAGCGTCAGCCGGTAGAGGGGCGTCTGTTCGCTACCCGGGTCGAGCAGGCGTCCGACGCGTCCGGGTGGCACGAGCTCGGATCGGGGTCCCACCGCGGCGGTCATGACGTCGCCGGTATCAATTCGCGCCATGAGGATGTAATGCACGCCGGGTACCCGCAGCACCTGCGCCACACGCACCGAAGCGTCGGCCGGCAGCGTCCGGACCATCGTCGAAAGCAGCGATTGCGGAAGGTCCAGCGAGTCCAGCACCAGCTCGTCGACGAGCACGCCTTGCGCGGACCAGAGTGCCAGGTGGGCGGGATACCGCTGGGAGTCGAGCGACGAGCCGCGCCACAGCGCGTACATCTCGGACGCCGTCTCGGGCGCCACCGCCCCCCTCACATCCTCCCCGAATCGTTCGAGCAGTGGCACGGCGAGCGGGTCGGGCTCGTTACCCAGGCGTGCCACGTCTCGCCGCGCGACCTGGACGCGGCCGGCCAACTCGGCACCCCAGGTTACGAGTGCCGAAGAGCTCCCCGCCACGAGCGCGATGCCCGTGATGGCGGCCCAACGCGGCGCAGGCAGCGTCACCAGCAACAGCGCGGGCGTCCACAGAAACGTGTACCAGTCGGGCCAGCCTCCCCGAGGACTCCAGACTACCACCCCGATCACCGCGGCCGCGAGCGCGATGGCCACGCCCAGCCCGATGTGCCACCACCGCCGGCTCTCGGGCTCGTTCGCGCTTCCCCTGAAGAGGGCGGCGGTAGGCACGATGAGGGCGGCGGCCGACACCGTCAGCGCGAGTTGCCAGCTCAGCCACAGGCCGATCGGCACCCCGTCGGCCGGGGGCGTGATGCCGCGTCCGAGACTGCTGATCAGATAGGGTGAGACCAGCAGCAGCAAGCATCCGACCGCGATGCCCGGCCAGCGGCGTGGCAACTGGATGCGCCACAACCACACGCCGCCGATCGTGAGCAGGATCCCGGCGAGGGCGAGGACGCCGGCCGACCCGGACAGCGGCCCGAGCAGCGGCCTGAAAAATGTCGCCGGAGAGAACAACGGTTGCAGGCCGAGCGCCGGGCCGATGGGTCCGCGGATGGGGAGCCACACCAGGGCGGCAAGCAGCGCGAGGCGCTCGAGTGGACGCGTGGCGGCGCTTAGCCCGAGCGCGACCACGACCAGCACGAGCCAGGTAACGAAGCGGCTGCCACGCTCGTAGGCCAGCTCCTTGGCCGCTCCTTGCTCCGGGGGCACGGGCCGCACGCTGAACAGCAGCCGGGGTCCCGCGCTCGTCGGTTCCGCGTAGTCGTAGACATCGGCACTGTCGGGCGCCGTATTCGGCGGGTAGACCGTCAGCCCCACCTCCGTGCGGCGACGGAACAGCTCCGCCAGGCTGCTGGCCCGATCGGGGACGGCGGGATGCGCCCAGATCAGCACGCCGACGACGGCGGTCCCACGCTCGGCGGTGTGGCGCCTGGCCTCGAGCTCGACGTAATATCCAGTCGCGCGGGAGCCGGTAAAGTCGCCGCTGACCGAAGGCGCCAAGCGGTGGCGCCCCGCCCAGGCCCATGGCAGCCCGGCGCTGTCGAGGATGACGACGCTCATCTCGGGTCCGCCCGACGGCAACAGCCGGCCGAGGGCGCGGAAGGCTCGCTCCCGATCGCCCACCCGTATCACCGCGGCGGCCTCGGCCAGGCGCTCGGCGCGATGAAAGGCAGCGTGCAGGTCACCGGCCAGTCGCTCGGATGCCGCGTCCACGCGCCGTTGCCGCTGCTCGGGCCAACGCAGCTCGATCGCCGACAGCTGCCAGTGGGCGAGCGCCATGGCCAGCGCGAGGCTGGCGAGCGCCGTGACAAGCCCGCGCCGCCGCCACCTCGTGTGCCGCCATCCCGCCGGCACCAGGAGCAGGAGAACGGAAGCGAGCAGCACGGTTGCGGCGCCGGCCACCCACACCCAGGCGGGCCGGCGCAGCCACTCGGCGGCGACGCCCGCGGCGCCGATCACGACCACCATCCACCACCACGCGCGATGACTCAACCCGGACGCCCCTGGCGCTTGAAGGAGATGACCCCCGGTTCCGTGCGCCAGCGGCTGCACGAGCGCCCCGGCATGGTCGTGCCGGTCGGCACGACGGAGCAGCACGGCCCGCATCTACCGCTCGGCTGCGACACGGTCATCGTCGAGCATCTCGCCGACGATCTGTCGGGGAGGTTCGGGATCCTGCGGGCGCCGACGGTGGAATACGGCGTCCACGCGCCGACTCGCGCGTTCCCGGGCGGCGCCACGCTTCGGCGCCGCACGCTGCATCGGGTCATGAACGAACTTATCGAGTCCTGGGAGGACGGTGCAGGTGTGCGCGAGTTCATCATCCTGACCGCGCAGGCCAGCGAGGCCCACCTGGAAGCGCTCAGCACGATCCGCACCGACCAGGCTACGGTGCAGGTCATCGATGTTTTCAGTCTGGATTTCGGCTCGCTGCTCGAACGGCCGGGCGCCCCGATCCAGGGTGGTGAGCTCGACACGGCGCTGCTGCTCTACCTCGCACCCGAGTTGGTCCAGATGGACCTCGCCCAGGATTTCGCCATTACGCCCGAGATGCTCGGCCGCTACCGTCCAGGACACAGCCGCCGGCTGCCCCAGGGATCGCCGGGCTCGGTCGGATTTCCGAGTCTGGCCTCCGCCCAAAAAGGAGAGCTGCTGTATAGATTCATCCTCGACCGCGTCAGCAGCTCTCTGACCGGGCCCTGAGGCCACTGGAGGCGGCATGCGCAACGCAGCGCTTCTGATGATGTTTCTGCCCGTCCTGCCGGCGGCCGCGCAAGAGCCGCAGGAGACCCGGCTCGTGGTCACGCAGGGCGGGCAGGAAGTCGGACGCGAAGAGTTCACGGTCCGCGCGAGCCGCGCTCGCGGGTTGCCGGGTTCGACGATCATCGCCGCCGCACGTTATCCCGCCACCAACCCGTCGACCCGGCTCGCGGCCACTCTCGAGCGCACGCCCGACTCCACCCTGGCCAAATTTCAGCTCGACGTGGAGAGTGCCGGCGCGGTCACGGTCATTCTCGCCGCCGGCTCGGGTGCACGGCTCATCGTGCGGACGGTGGCCAGAGGATCCGAGTCCGGCCGCGAGCTGCCCGGCGGACCGGACGTGGTGCTGCTCGACGACGGAGTCTTTTCGCTCTACATGCCCGTGGCACAACTGGCGACGCCCGGCGGCCGTACGTTGACCGGCATCTTTCCACGGACGGGCACGCGCGCAACGTTCACCGCCCGCCGCGACTCTGGATCGGCGGGCGGCGCGGGACGGGTCGCCCTGAGCGGCGACATCATGGGCACGCTGGTGACGGACGCGCAGGGCCGCCTGGAACGGCTGGAGCTTCCGGCGAAGAGTACGATCGTCACGCGAGCCGAGTAGCACCCCCCTTTCAAGTCCTTATTACATCGCGTTCCCCAGCCTTCGTCGCAACCTGAAACCTAGGCGGCGAGGCGCCCGTATGGGGCCCCGGCAACGCTCTCACCGAAAAGGGCACATTCCATGACTCGCTGGTTCGGCTTCGTCGCGCTGCTCGCGCTTTGTCCCGACGCCGGCGCGGCGCAGGACACGACCGCCGCGCTCCGCCCGGATTCGGCTCCGGCTTCGGTGCCGTCCGTGACACTCTCCCTGCAGGAAGCTCTGACGCAAGCACGGGCCAACAGCCCGGCCTACCGACAGACCTTGAACGACGCCGGGCCCGCGAAGTGGGGCGTGCGGAACGCCTACGGCAACCTGCTCCCATCACTCAGCGTCGGCTCCGAGCTGGGATATACCGGTTCGGGCCAGTCCAACTTCGGCGGCGGTTTCGTGCGTCCCACTTCGGCCTTCCTCACCTCCGGTTACAACCTCGGACTCCAGTGGGCGCTGAACGGCCGCGCGCTGAGCGCGCCCGCCGAGCAGAAGGCGCTCCAGCGCGCGACCGAGGAGGACATCAGCGGCGCCGGTGTCGCGCTCCGCGCCGAGATCGAGAGCCAGTACCTCTCGACCCTTCAGGCCACGGCGCAGGTGGCGGTGGCCCGCCAGCAGGTGACCCGCAACGCCGACTTCCTGAGACTCGCGAATGCGCGCTACCAGGTGGGGCAAGCCACCTTGCTCGAGGTGCGCCAGGCGGAGGTGATCAAAGGACAGAGCGACGTGGCGCTGCTGCGCGCGGTGCAGGCGGAGAACGAGGCCAAGCTCGACCTATTGCGCCGGATAGGGGTTGAGCCGCCGGTGATGGTCGATCGCATCGGGCTGAGCGACTCATTCCCGGTGACGCAGCCCGCGTTCCAGCTCGATTCCCTGCTACGACTGGCCGACGAGCAGAACCCGTCCCTCCGCTCGCTCCGGGCTCGCCGCTCCGCCGCGTCCTTTGGCGTGCGCTCGGCCAAGAGCGAATTTCTGCCGACACTCTCGGCGCAGGCGGGATGGAGCGGGTTCACCCAGCAGTTCACCAGCGAGGGTTTTCTGCTCGATCAGAGGCTGGCGGACGCCCAATCACTGGTGGCTGGCTGCCAGTCGACCAACGAGGTGCGGGCCGCCGTGGGGCTCGGGATCACGGACTGCTTCGCCGTGGCGGGTCTCGACGGCACGGGGGCGGCGCTGCAAGGCCCGGTGAGCCAGCAGATCCTCAACGCCAACAACGTGTTCCCGTTCGACTACACCGGCCAGCCCTTTCAGGCCAGCCTCCGCGTGTCGCTCCCGATCTTCACGGGCTTCGGCCGTTCGCTCCGACTCTCGCAAGCGCGCGCCCAGGAGCAGGACGCCGATGAGGGCGCTCGCGCCCGCCGGCTGCAGGTGCGGAGCGAGGTGCACGCCCGCTACCTCGGCCTCCAGACCTCCTTCCAGGCCATCGCCGTCCAGGAAGCGAACCGGTCCGCGGCACGCGACCAGCTGCGCCTGGCGCAGGATCGCTATCGGCTCGGCGCGGGGACGTCGCTCGAGGTGTCGGACGCCCAGAACGCCGTGCAGCGGGCCGAAGGCGACTACGTGAACGCCGTGTACGATTATCACAAATCGATCGCCGCCCTCGAAGGCGCGGTCGGCCGTCCCCTTCGCTAACGAGGAACGCCCATGTCGCGCGGGATGAAGATCGGTCTGATCGTCGTGGTGGTCGCGCTGGCGGCCGGCGGCGTCGCGGCATACCAGATCGACAAGAAGAAAACCGCCGGTACGGCGGTGCGCATGGAGCAGGTGGCTCGGCGCGATCTGGTCAGCGCGGTGACGGCGAGCGGCAAGATCGAGGCGAAGACGTCGGTGGACATCAGCGCCGACATCACCGGCCGGATCATCCGGATCGCCGTGCGCGAGGGCGACCTGGTGAGCAAAGGCCAGTTCCTGATCCAGATCGACCCGGCGCAGTATCAAGCCGCGGTGTCGCGCGCGCAGGGCGTCGTCGCCTCGACCGAAGCGACGCTGGCGCAGACCCGCGCCAACCTGGATCAGGCGGAGCGCGCGTGGAATCGCGCGCGGCAGCTCACGCAGCTCGGGCCCAACCTGATCGCGCCCGAGGCGGCCGAGCAGGCGCAGACGTCCTGGCAGGTGGCGCAGGCCAACCATCAAGCCACGCGGGCCCAGCTCGAACAATCACGCGCGGGCCTCGCGGAAGCCCGCGACAACCTGTCCAAGACCCGGTTGATGTCGCCGATTTCGGGCCGGGTCGTGCGCCTGGCGGTCGAGGAGGGTGAAGTGGCGGTGCCGGGTACGTTCTCGCGGGAGACCGGCTTGCTCCTGACGATCGCGGACCTCTCGGTGATCCTCGCCAAGGTGCAGGTGGACGAGACCGACGTCGTCCGCCTCGCGGCCGCCGATTCGGTGGCGATCACGATCGACGCCTACCCGGACACCACGTTCGTCGGGCGGGTGACGGAGATCAGCCACAGCGCCAAGCTGACCGCGACCCAGACCGCCTCGGGCTCGAACGACCGCGCGGTGGACTTCGACGTCGAGGTGACGCTCGACAACCCGCCGCGTGACATCCGGCCCGACCTGAGCTGCACCGCGCGCATGGTGACGGACACGCGGAACCGTGCCCTCAGCATCCCGATCATCGCGCTCACCGTGCGGGACCACGAGCGGGTGCCGAACGAAAATCCGAATGTGGATACCACCAGAATCAAGCGGCCCGGCAAGGAAGCCGAAGGTGTGTTCACCGTGCGGGAAGGGGCCGCGCTGTTCCGCCCGGTCAAGGTCGGCATTGCGGGCGACGAGTACTTCGAAGTCGTCGACGGGCTCCGCGAGGGCGAGACCATCGTGGCCGGCACCTACCAGGCCATTCGCGACCTCAAGGACGGCGACCGGGTGAGCCTGGCCGACACGACCAAGCAGGACGCGGAGACCGAGTCATGAGCGAGGTCATTCGGATTCGCGAGCTGACCCGGGAATACCGGATGGGCGAGGAGCGCATCCTCGCGCTCCAGGCGGTGAGCCTCGACATCCGGCGCAACGAATACGTGGCGATCATGGGTCCGTCGGGCTCGGGCAAGTCGACCATGATGAACCTGCTCGGCTGCCTCGACACGCCGACCGGCGGAGAGTACTGGCTGAACGGGCAAGAGGTGTCGCGCTTGACGGATGACGAGCTCGCGCGGGTGCGGAACCGCGAGATCGGATTCGTGTTCCAGACGTTCAACCTGCTGCCGCGCGCGACCGCCCTGCACAACGTCGAGCTGCCGCTGGTGTACGCGGGCGTGGGCGCCCGCGAGCGGCGCGAGCGGGCCGCGGCGGCGCTCGCGCAGGTGGGGCTCGAGCACCGGATGGACCACCGGCCGACCGAGCTCTCGGGCGGCCAGCGGCAGCGGGTAGCCATCGCCCGGGCACTCGTCAACGCGCCGTCGATCCTGCTGGCGGACGAGCCCACCGGCAACCTCGACAGCGTCACGAGCGAAGAGATCATGCGGCTCTTCGCCGGCCTGCACGCCGCCGGACAGACGGTGATCGTAGTGACCCACGAGCCCGACATCGCCGCGCGCGCCGAGCGGGTGGTGGTGCTGCGCGACGGCCGGGTCGAGAGCGATCGCCTGACGCGGGGCGCTGCGGCCTGATGCGGCTGCTCGAAGCGGTCGGCATGGCGCTCCGCACGCTCCGGGCACAGAAGCTCAAGAGCTTCTTCTCGCTCATCGGCGTGTTGATCGGGGTGACGTTTCTGATCGCCGTGGTGTCCATCGTTCAGGGCATGAATCGGTACATGGTCGACCGATTCGCCAACACCCTGGTCGGGGCAAACACCTTCGAGCTCCGGCAACGGCCCGGCATCGTGACGGGGGGCGTGACCGACGAGGTCTGGCTCGCGTGGCGTCGCCGCCCCCGCATCAGCTACGCCGATGCCGATTACGTCCGGAGCCGGCTCCGGACGGACGCCGTGTTCGCCAAGTTCTGCGAAGACCGCGTGGCGGTCGAGTACGACGGCAAGACGGCCAAGGACATCCACCTCGTCGGGACGGAGGCCGCCTACTTCGAGATCCGGAATTACGAGATCACCGCCGGGAGGGCGTTCACCGCCCAGGAAGTCCAGACGGCCCAGCCGGTGCTGGTGGCCGGGCACGAACTCGCGCAGAAACTCTTGCCCGGGGTCGACCCCGTGGGCAAGACGGTGCATATCGGGGGGCTTCCGTATCGGATCATCGGCGTCGTGGCCAAGCAAGGCACGCTGTTCGGGATCTCGCTCGACAAGTTCGCCGTGATGCCGTTCAGCGCACCCGGCCGCCGGCTGATCTGTCCCATCAACATCCTCGACGCGCTGATCGTCCAGACGGACGACCCGGCGTCGATGCAGCGCGCGATGGGCGAAGCCGAGGCGGTCATGCGGAGCCGCCGAGGGCTGAAGCCGTGGCAGGAGAACAACTTTGCGTTCCAGACCGCGCAGGGCGCGCTGGGCACCTGGGAGAAGATCTCCAAAATCCTGTTCCTGGCGCTGCCCGGGCTCGTGGCGATCTCGCTGGTAGTCGGCGGCATCGTCATCATGAACATCATGCTGATGGCGGTGAGCGAACGGACGCGCGAGATCGGCATCCGGAAGGCGCTCGGCGCGCGCCGGCGCGACATCCTGGCGCAGTTCGTCGTCGAGTCGGCCGCGCTGTCGGCCGCGGGCGCGCTGCTCGGTATCGGCTTCGGCCTGGCGCTCGCGTTCGTGGTCAAGGCGCTCACGCCGCTGCCGGCGGCTGTGGCCCCCTGGTCGGTCGTGGTCGCCATGGTGCTGGGAATCGGCGTGGGCGTCGCGGCCGGCGTGTACCCGGCCAGCCGGGCCTCGCGGCTGGATCCCATCGTCGCGCTGAGGGCCGAATGACGCCGGGACGCCCGACGACCGTCGTGAGCCGTATGGCCGAGGGCGTGACCATCGCGCTGGATTCCGTGCGGGCCAACAAGGTGCGCGCGGCGCTGACCGTGCTGGGCGTCGCCATCGGCGTCACGGTGGTGATCGCGATGGGCTCGGCCATCACCGGGATCAACCGGAGCATCACGGGGATCCTCGAGTCGGCCGGCCCCAAGACCTTCTTCGTGCAGCGGTACTTCAACGGCGACCTCGTCGTCGACGACGGATCCGACGAGATGTCGCCGTGGCGGCGCATGCCGTACGTCACGACGGCGGAGGCGGAGCTGATCCGCGCGCTGCCGTCGGTGCGCGGGGTCAACATCGGCGAATACACCAACGGCCCCGTCGGCTTCGAGGGAATCAACCTCGGCAGCGTCAGCATCGCGGGGTTCAGCCCCACCTACATCCAGGTCAACGGGGGCGACATCATCGCCGGCCGAAGCTTCACGCCGGTGGAGTTCGCGTCGGCGGCGCACGTGGCCGTCATCAACGACAAGCTGGCGCAGTCGCTCTTTCCCGGGCGAGACCCGATCGGCAAGCGGATCAAGATCTTCGGCGTGCCGTTCCGGGTGATCGGCCTTCACGCGGAGGCGGCTTCGCTGTTCAGCAATGCCGACGACCCCCGCCTGGCCATCCCGCACACCGTCTTCACCAAGGTCGCCGAGTACGAGCGCGGGTGGATGGAGATCGCGGTGGTTCCGACCGAAACGGCCACCACGTTCGAGGCGCAGGACGAGGTGACCGCCGCCCTGCGGAGCGCCCGCGGCCTCAAGCCGGCCGATCCGAACAACTTCGCGATCGTGACGCAAGACCGCGTGCTCGAGGCGTTCAACAAAATCACCGCGGGCTTCTTCGTGATGATGATCGCGTTGTCGAGTGTGGCGCTGATGGTGGGCGGCGTCGGCGTCGTGGCGATCATGATGATCTCGGTCACCGAGCGGACGCGTGAGATCGGGGTCCGCAAAGCGCTCGGCGCCACCCGGGGCGAGATCATGTTCCAGTTCCTGGTCGAAGCCGCGACCCTGACCCTGATCGGCTGCCTGATCGGCATGGCGCTCGGGGCGCTGGTGGCCTGGGCCGTCCGCACGTTCACTCCGATCCCGGCCACGGTGCCGCTGGCATCGGTCATCGCCGCGGTGATCGCGTCGATCCTGACCGGTGTGCTGTTCGGCCTGTATCCGGCCAGCAAAGCGTCGCGGCTGGACCCGGTGGAAGCCCTCAGGTACGAGTAGGTCTCAGCCGCCAGTACGCGATGCCGGGGCTGCGCCTATCTTCCCCTCATGTCCTTCATCGAGGCCATTCGCCTGGCGCTCCAGGCTATCTGGGGCGCCAAGCTGCGCTCGTTCTTCACGCTGCTCGGCATCATCGTCTCCGTCGGCTTCCTGGTCGTCGTCGTGGCCGTGATCCAGGGAATGAACGCGTACGTCAAGGAAAATCTGACCGGGGCGATGATCGGGACGAACGCCTTCCAGGTGCGGCGCTCGCCGATATCCGTGGGGCTGATGGACGACGACCAGGTCCGGGCGATCGCCAAGCGCCCGCTGATCTCGGCGGCCGACGCCGAGGCGGTCCGGCTGGCGCTGCCCGAGGCCGAGGCGGTCTCGCTCCAATCGGGGTGGCCCACGCCGATCAGCGACGTCTCGTATCGGGACCGGACGGTGGGCAACGTCCTGATCTTCGGCGTCACCCCGCCCTACCAGATCGTCCAGGACTACGAGATCCTCGCCGGCGTGCCGCTCACCGAGCCGGACGTCCGCGAACGGCGGCCGGTGACGGTCATCGGCCACGAGATCGCCGAGAAGCTGTTCGTCCGTCCGGCCGCGGCCGTGGGACGGAAGATCCGGATCTCGGGGCGGGAGACGATGATCACGGGCGTCATCGCGAAGAAGGGACGGGTGCTCGGGCAGTCGTTCGACGCCTTCCTGCTCCTGCCGTTCACCACGTTCGAATCGTTCTACGGGCGGCGGAAAACCACCGTCGTGTCGGTGAAGATGGCCAGCGCGGAGGCGATAGACCCGGCCATGGTGCGCGCCGAGGAGGCCATGCGCATCGCGCATCGGCTCCGGCCGGGCGATGAGAACGACTTCACGGTCGACAAGGCCGACGCCCTCGTGGCGTTCTGGCGGCAGCTCACCCGGGTCCTCTTCACCGCGATCCCGGCCGTCGTGTGCATCGGGATCGTGGTGGGCGGCATCGTGATCATGAACATCATGCTGATGAGCGTGACGGAACGCACCGCCGAGATCGGGCTCCGGAAGTCGCTCGGCGCCACGCGAGCCGACATCCGACGGCAGTTCCTGATCGAGGCCATCGTGCTCTCGACCTTCGGCGGCCTCCAGGGCGTGTTGGCCGGGTGGGGGCTGGCGACGGCGGTGTCGGCGTTCACGCCGCTCCCGGCGCGGATCACACTCTGGTCCGTGGCCCTCGCACTGGCGCTGGGCGGGAGCGCCGGCATCGTCTTCGGCGTGTTTCCCGCCTCGCGGGCCGCCCGGCTCGATCCGATCACCGCGCTCCGCGCCGAATAGCTGCGAGTGTTCCCTCGCCTGGGCGTTCGGAACTTGGGCGAAGGGGTGACGATCGCCTTCGATTCGCTCCGCGCCAACAAGCTCCGCTCGGGACTGACGATTCTCGGCGTGGTCATCGGCGTCACCACGGTGATGGCGATCGCCTCCATGGTCCAGGGCATCCGGACCCAGATTTTCAACGCGATCGAGACGGCGGGCCCGTCGGTCTTCTACATCGTTCGATTCTTCTCGCAGACGCCCGTCAACCCGGATCGCCTGCCGTACGAGGTGCGGATCCGTCCCGTGCTGAGCGGCGCTGACGTCGCCGCGGTGGCGCGCGTCCCGCAGATCGCGTACGCGGGGACCTGGGTGCAACTGTTCCAGCGAATGGAATACCAGGGCAACCGCACGCAGACGATCACGGTGTTCGGGGCCGACGATCACTACATGGACATCCAGGGCGGCACGCTGCTCCGCGGGCGATTCTTCACCAAGGGCGAGCTGAGCGGCGACGAGGTCATGGTGATCGAGACGGACGTGGCGGACCGGCTGTTCGGCAAGCTCGACCCGCTCGGCCGCCACGTCCGGGTGGGATCGACGGCGCTCCGGGTCGTCGGCGTGTACCAGAAGCCGGACAATATCTTCGAGCCCCCCGGCCAGGAGATCGGCGGGGTGCTCCCGTTCGAGACGGCGCGCCAGCACTACCGCTACGACGAGACCAACAACCTGTTCATCGCGGTCCGGCCGCGGCCGGGACACGATCCGGCGGTGATTCGTGATCTGGCCACCGTGGCGCTCCGCCGCACGCGCAATCTGCGGCCGGGAATGCCCAACACCTTCGACCTGATCACGCAGGACCAGATTCTCGACGTGGTCGGCAAGTTCACGACTTACTTTTTCGTGGCCATGGTCTCACTGTCGAGCGTGGCGCTGCTGGTCGGCGGGATCGGCGTCATGGCGATCATGATGGTGTCGGTGACCGATCGGACTCGCGAAATCGGGCTGCGCAAGGCGCTCGGCGCGACCCGCCGAGAGATCCTGTGGCAGTTCCTGGTCGAGGCGGCCACGCTGACCCTCATCGGCGGACTGTTCGGCATCGTGTTCGGGCTCGGCGCGGGCGAGCTGATGAAGGCCGCGCTCGAGCTGCGGTCGGGCGTGCCGCTCTGGAGCGCCGTGCTGGCCTGCGCGGTGAGCATCGGGATCGGGCTGGTGTTCGGCTTGTACCCGGCCAACCGGGCCGCGAGGATGGACCCGGTGGAGGCACTGCGGCACGAGTAGGGCGATCGTCTCGTCAGGACCCCCGCGCCTGCTGCCCTCCCGACCGCTCCTTGACCGTCCGCGCCACCCGCTCCGCGAAGATCCGGACGCCCGCCCTGACCCTCGGCTCGACGTCGCCCTTGAGCTCGGTCGAGTCGTCCATGATGATCTCGTTCGTCCGCACGTTCACGAGCTGCCCCGTCAGGAGCCAGATGAGATTGCTGGTCTTGCTCAGCTTGGCCATGACCACCCACCCGGCGCCAAGATCGCTGGCCACGGCCTTGGCGCAGGCCACGATGACGTTGCACGCCTTGTCGCCTGCGGTCGCGCGGATCGCAGGGGCGTGTGCTCGCGTGGCGATAGCCGTCGTGTCGGCCAGGGCCGGCCCGAGCAGCTCGGCGAGCTTGCCGCGGAGCACGCTCGTGGCGAGCGCCGCGTGGGCGGTGTCGGTGGCCTCCTGGACGTTGGCACCGGCGGTGTAGAGCGCGACATCGAGCACGGCGACCGACCCGCCAGGCAGAGTCGATGTTGGAGCGGCGGACTGTGCCGCGAGCGGGATGAAGGGTAGCGAAGCGGCCAGCAAGGCCGCGCAGAGTGCGAACGAGGCGGTGGGGGAGTACACGATCGGCTCCATGGCACAGGTTGAGTGAGATCTTCCCGAATCATGGCGTGAAGCCCCCGCCAGTGCAATCGCCGGACCGTGGCGGTCGCCGCCGCCTCGGGGATATTCTTGGCTCCGAAGCGCCCCTGCACCGACCCGACCCACGGAGCCCCCATGCCCGTCGATCTCCTGGCCATCGCCGCCCACCGCGACGACGTCGAGCTCACCTGCGCGGGCGCCCTCGTGCGTGCCGCGGAGGCCGGGCATCGCACGGGGATCCTGGACCTGAGCGCCGGCGAGACCGGCACGCGAGGGAGCGCCGAGCTTCGGGCACAGGAGGCCGAGCGGGCGACGGCGATCCTCGGAGTCTCCGAGCGCCGGAACGCGGGACTGCCCGACGCGCACCTGGAGAACAACGAACGGACGCGCTGTTTGATCGTCGAGCAGATCCGGCACTTCGCGCCGCGGGTCGTCATCCTCCCCTTCCCGGTCGGTCGGCACCCCGACCATCGCATCGCGAGCGAGCTTGGCCGGGACGCGTGCTTCCTTGCGGGCCTGAGCAAATACAAGGCGGATGGGGCGCCGCACCGGCCGTTCAAGATCCTGTACGCGCTGTCCTATCGCGAAGACCCGATCAAGCCCACATTCGTGGTGGACATCAGCCCGCACTTCGAGCGCAAGCTGGCGGCGATCCGCTGCTATGGCAGCCAATTCGACGGCGCCACGGCCGCCGGAGAGATCTTTCCCACCGGCCAGGAGCTCTACTCGCTCGTCGAGACCCAGAACGCCCACTACGGCTCCTTGATCCGAGCCCGCTACGGCGAGCCGTTCTTCACGCACGAGACCATGGTCGTGGACGACGTCGTGGCGCTCGGCGTGCAAAGCATGTAGCCCGCGGGTATTTTCCGTCGTGACCCGCCCTCCCGTCTATCTCGACCACGCCGCCACCACGCCGGTCCGCCCGGCCGTGCTCGAGGCCATGCTGCCGTACCTCACCGCGCAGGCCTTCGGCAACCCGTCGAGCGCTCACCGGTTCGGCCGCGCCGCACGCGCCGGGCTCGAACAGGCGCGGCGGGAGGTGGCGCAGGCCCTCGGGGCCGAGCCCAATCAGGTCGTCTTCACCTCGGGCGGCACGGAAGCGGACAACCTCGGCATCGTCGGCGCGGCGCTGGCGGCTCGCGAGCGCGGTGCCACCATGTGCGCCGTGGTTTCCGCCATCGAGCACAAGGCGATTCTCTCCGCGGCCCACGCCGTCTGTCACTTGGGCGGCCGGGAGGTCGTGCTGCCCGTCGACCAGCACGGCCGGCTGGAGCTCGACGCGCTCGACCAGGCGCTCGCGGGGCGGCCCGCCGTCGTCAGCGTCATGTGGGTGAACAACGAGGTCGGCGTCGTACAGCCGATCGGTGAGATCGCCGGGCGCTGCGAGCAAGCCGGCGTGGCGTTTCACACCGACGCGGTCCAGGCATTCGGCAAGCTGCCCGTCGACCTCGCGACCCTGGCCTGCACGCTGGCGACGATCTCGGGACACAAGATCGGCGCCCCCAAGGGCATCGGCGCGCTCGTCGTCCGGGACCGGAAGGCGATCGAGGCGATCATCCACGGCGGCGGCCAGCAGTACGGGCTCCGGCCCGGGACCGAGAACGTGGCCGGTGCGGTGGCGCTGGGCCGCGCCGCGGCGCTGGCGGCTGCCGAGCAAGGCACCGAGGCGGAGCGGCTCCGCGCGCTCACGGACGAGCTGGCGGCCCGGCTCCGGGCCGGTGTGCCGGACCTGGTGATCAATGGCGAAGGCGCCGAGCGCGCGCCGCACGTGCTCAGCATATCGGTGCCCGGCGCGGACAGCGAGGCGCTCCTCATGCACCTGGACCTGGCGGGCGTGGCGGTGTCCAGCGGTTCGGCCTGCTCCACCGGCGCGGTCGAGCCGTCGCACGTGCTCGTGGCCATGGGCGTCCCGCGCGACCTCGCCCTCGGTGCGATCCGTCTCAGCCTCGGCCGCGACAGCACGGCGGACGATGTCGCGCGCGCGGCCGAAGTGATGCCGTCGGTCGTGGCCAAGGTGCGCAAGCTGGCCGGGGTGCTCGGGCGTGCCTGACCGCGTCCTGGTCGCCATGTCGGGAGGCGTGGACAGCTCGGTGGCGGCGGCCCGGCTGGTCGAGCAAGGCTACGAGGTGGTCGGCGCCACCATGAAGCTGTTCTGCTACGGTGACGACGTGCCCGACCGGCCCTGCTGCTCGCTCGACTCGATCAACGACGCGCGGGACGTGGCGCACGCGCTGGGCATCGCGCACTACGTGCTCAACCTCGAGGATCGCTTCGATCTGCACGTCATCCAGAACTTCGTCAGCGAGTACAGCCGCGGGCGGACGCCGATCCCCTGCGTCCGCTGCAACTCGTTCACCAAGTTCCGTGACCTGCTGGCCCACGCCGACGCGCTCGACTGCCGGTACATCGCCACCGGGCACTACGCGGTGGCGCGAGACGGGGCGCTCTTCCGCGGTGACGACCCGCTCAAGGATCAGAGCTACTTCCTCTGGGGCATCGACCCCGCGGTGGTCGAGCGGATGCTGACGCCGGTCGGCCTGATTACCAAGGCGGAGACGCGGGCCATCGCGCGCCGGCTCGGCCTGGTGACGGCCGACAAGCCCGAGTCGGTCGAGATCTGCTTCGTTCCGGACGACGACTACGTCGGCGTGCTCGAGCGCCACCTGCCGGCGGACGCGCCGGCACTTAGCCCCGGGCCGCTCGTCACCACCGCGGGGGAGCTGATCGGGGAGCATCGCGGTTACGCGCGCTACACGATCGGCCAGCGCAAGGGCCTGCCCGGCGGCGCGGCCGAGGCTCGCTATGTAATTGCGATCCGCCCCGAGCGCCGCGAAGTGGTGGTCGGCGGCGTCGAAGATCTGGCCGGGCACCGGGTGCGCCTGGACGAGGTCAACTGGCTGGCGGATCCGCTCGAGCCGGGTGGCGAATGCGAAGTGCAGATTCGCCACCGGTCGCGCGCGGTGCCCGCCACGGTCGTGAGCGCCGGCGGCGGGTCGCTCGACCTGGCGCTGGCCGTGCCAGTGCGGGCGATCACCCCCGGGCAATCGGGAGTGATGTATGGCGATGGCGGACGGGTGCTCGGCGGGGGGGTGATCGACGTGCCGGGAGACGGCGGAGCGTAGCCCGAACACCCCAGGCGTATCCGGGAACCCTCGATGCGAAGCCTCCTCCTCCACTGGCTCTCCAACGCCCTCGCGCTCTGGATCGCGGCCTTCGTCGTCCCGGGCTTAGCCTTTTCCGGCGGTCCGGTTCGCCTGCTCATCGTCGCAGCCATCTTCGGCGTGGTGAACAGCCTGCTGCGGCCACTGCTGACCGTGCTGACGTGCCCGTTGATCGTACTGACGCTCGGCCTCTTCACGCTGGTGCTCAACGCGGTCATGGTCCTGGTCACCGGCTGGCTCTCCGAGCGATGGGATCTCGGCTTCGCCGTGGCGGGCTTCTGGCCCGCGTTCTGGGGTGGTCTCGTCGTGGGGCTTGCAAGCCTGGCGCTGACCGCGGTCCTTCCCAAGTCCGAGCGCCGAGCCACTGAATAGGCGGGAATCGTGTTACCGCGCCGTTACAGTTTGTTCCCCGCTCTCGCTCGGCCCTCTACATTGCGACCGTGACCGACCTCCTCAGTCCTGAAGCGCCCGGCCCCCCGATCGACATCCGGGACCCGTCGCTGTATCTGAACCGCGAGATCTCGTGGCTCCAGTTCAATAGACGCGTGCTGCACGAGGCGCTGGATACCCGGACGCCGCTGCTCGAACGCCTCAAGTTCCTCGGCATTTTCAGCGGCAACCTGGACGAGTTCTTCCAGGTGCGGGTCGCCGGGCTCAAACAGCAGGTGGCGGCCGGCATTGTCGAGCGCACGGCCGACGGCATGACGCCGGAGGATCAGCTCTCGGCCATCTCCGGTATCGTGCGGGATCTGGTCCGCCAGCATCATCAATGTCTGATGCACGACGTGCTGCCGGCCCTGGCCGGTCAGGCGGTCACGCTGTGCCAGGGGATCTCCCAGCTCACGGTCGCCGATCGCGAACACGTGGATGCCTACTTTCACGCCAACGTGTTTCCGGTGCTCACGCCGCTCGCCGTCGATCCCGGCCACCCCTTTCCGTACATCTCGAACCTGAGTCTCTCGCTGGCGGTCGTGCTGCGGGGCACCGATGGCGAGGATCGCTTCGCCCGGGTCAAGGTGCCCAAGATTCTTCCGCGCTGGGTCCCGCTCCCGACGCCGAACCAGTTCGTCCCGCTCGAGGAAGTGATCGGGGCCAATCTCGAGGCACTGTTCCCGGGCGTCGAAATCCTGGGATGCTACACCTTCCGGATCACACGCAATACCGATCTGCAGATCGACCACGGCGACGAGGCCGACGATCTCCTCAGCCTCATTCAGGAGGAGGTCCGGAACCGGCGGTTCGCCGAGGTGGTGCGGATCGAGGTGCATTCGTCGATGCCGGCCTCGCTCCGCGACCTGCTGCTGATGGAGTTCAGCGAGCAGCAGGACCCGCCCACGCGACCGCTCACGAGCGACGACCTGTACGAGGTCGCGGGACTGATGGACACCGCGGACCTGCTCACGGTCGCCTCGCTCGACCTGCCGGCGGTCCGGGATCCGCTCTTCCATCCGGTCACGCCGGCCCGCCTGGCCCCGACGCGGAACATCTTCGACGTGATTCGCGAGGGCGACCTGCTCCTGCACCATCCGTACGACAGTTTCCAGACGTCGGTCGAGCGGTTCATCCAGACTGCCGCCGAGGACCCGGACGTGCTCGCCATCAAGCTCACGCTCTATCGTACCGGCGGCGACTCGAGCATCGCGCGACTGCTCGTGCACGCGGCGGAGCGCGGCAAACAGGTGGCGGTGCTGATCGAGCTGCAGGCCCGGTTCGACGAAGAGAACAACATCATCTGGGCCCAGCGGCTGGAAGACGTGGGCGTCCACGTGAGCTACGGCGTCGCGGGGCTCAAGACGCATACGAAGGTGATGCTGGTCGTGCGGCGCGAGGGGGATACGATGCGCCGCTACGTGCACATCGGCACCGGCAACTACAATCCGAAGACGGCGCGGCTGTACACCGATTTCGGCCTGCTCAGCGCAAGCCCCGCCCTCGGGGCCGACCTGACCGATCTCTTCAACGTGCTGACGGGATTCGCCTCGCCGTCCGCGTACCGGAAGCTCATCGTGGCGCCGCGCGGGATGCGGGAGCGCTTCCTCGCGATGATCCGCCGGGAGGTCGACCACCAACGGGCGGGGGCGCCGGCACGCATCGTCGCCAAGATGAACGCGCTCGTGGACCCCGACATCATCGCAGCGCTGTACGAGGCGTCGGGGGCGGGCGTGCCGGTCGACCTGATCATCCGGGGCATCTGCTGCCTCCGGCCCGGGCTTCCGGCCGTGAGCGAGACGATCCGGGTCGTCAGCATCGTCGGCCGGTTCCTGGAGCACTCGCGCGCCTTCTACTTCCTCAACGGAGGGGAGGAGGAGGTCTACATCGGCTCGGCGGACTGGATGCCGCGGAACCTCGACCGGCGGATCGAAGCGGTGACGCCGATCGAGCAGCCCGCCGACCGGCAGGCGCTCCGCGACCTGCTGCTGCTGATGTGGGAGGACAACCGGCAGGCGTGGGACCTTCGGCCCGACGGCACGTACGAGCAGCGCCGCCCGCCGAGCCCGGAGGCGGAGCGGGCGACCCATCGGCTGCTGGTGGAGAGGGGGAGGCTGGGCCCCGACCTCACCCTCAGTACGTCAGCCCCGCCGACTCCGCAAACTGCTTCAGCATATCCTGCTGCTCGGAGGTGAGCTGCTCGGGGACGGTCACCTGGATCTGCACGAGCTGATCGCCCCGCACGCCGCTCTTCTCCACCCCCTGGCCCTTGATGCGGAATTTGCGGCCCGGTTGCGTGCCGGCCGGGATGCGAAGCATCACCTTCTTGCCGTCGAGCGTGCGGACCCGGAGCCGGGTGCCGAGCGCCGCCTGGGCGAGGTTGAGCGGCACCTCGCACACGATGTCGAGCCCCTCCCGGCGAAAGAAACGGTCGGGCTGGACCTGGAAGGTGACCACGAGATCTCCGGGCGGGGCGCCGGCACGGGTGGTCTGACCCTGTCCGCGGATCCGCACGCGCGTGCCGGTCTCAGTGGCGGAGGGCACCGTGATGACGACCTGGCGTTCCGTACGGATCCCGCCCGCGCCGCGGCAGGTGGGACACGGTTCCGACGGAATTCGTTGCCGGCCGCGGCACAGCGGGCACGGCCGGCTGACCGCGAAGCCGCCCTGCCCGAACGAAATCGTCCCGCGGCCATCACACTCGGGACAGGTGGACCAAGTCGCGCCCGGGGCGCCGCCCGAGCCGGCGCACGTCGGACACGGCTCGGTCACCTGCAGCGTGACGGGCACCTTGCCGCCCAGGGTCGCGACGCGGAACGGCACTTCGACGACGGTCTCCATCGCCTCGGCGCGGGTCTCCTCCGGGCGGGCGCCGCGGCCGAAGATCGAGGAGAAAATGTCGCCCAGTCCGCCGAAGTCGCCGAACTCCATGCCGTCGACGCCGGGGGCCGAGCCTGAGCCACGCGGGCCGCCAGGGCGAGCGCCGGCGCCTTGCCGTGGCCCTCTCGCCTGTCCCCCACCGTCGAACGCGCCGAGCCGGCGCATCTGATCGTAGTGCTTCCGCTTGTCCGCATCGGACAGCACGGTGTGCGCTTCCGACAGCTCCTTGAAGCGCTCGGCAGCCGCGGCGTTGCCCGGATTCGCGTCAGGATGATGTTGCTTGGCGAGCCGTCGGTAGGCCTTCTTGATCTCGGCCTGACTCGCCGAGTCGGAGACCCCAAGGACCTGATAAAAGTCCTTTGCCGCCACGCTAGGCGTGTCCCTGCTCGGAATACACCTGCACGCGCGCCGGGCGGACCAGCGTCCCCTTGAAGCGATAGCCGGCCTGGAAGGTGGCGCTGACCTGGTGGTCGAGCTCGGGTGCGGGCGGCGGCAAGGTCGAGACGGCCTCGTGGACGGTCGGATCGAACGGGGCGCCGGCGGGGTCGATGCGCTCGAGCCCGGCGGCCTGGAGTTCCTTCCAGAGCTTGCGGTCGACGAGCTCCACGGCGTGGCGGAGCTGCTCGGTGGAGGCGGAGGCACCATCGGCGGTGAGCCGCTCCATGTCGTCGAGGACATCCAGGAGCCGTGCGACGAGCGTCGCCTGCGAGCGGTCGCCGAGCTCGGCGCGCTCGCGGACGGCGCGCTTCCGGAAGTTGTCGTATTCGGCGGCGAGGCGGAGGTGGCGCTCGCGCTCTTCGCCGAGCTGGTCCTCGAGGCGGCGTACGATCTGGTCGTCGGTTTCGACGGCGGCGCCGCCGCGGCCCTCGCCGAAGACGGGCTGGGTGTCGTCGTCGCGGGAGGAGGGCACCTGGGAGGAGTCGGTGGAGGCGATGTCGGCGCCGTCGGCGCTCCGGCCGGTCGGGGCGGCGGGCTCGCTCATGCCGGCGGGGGTGTGGATGGGGTCTTCGCGGACCCGATCGTCTCGTCTATGTCGGCGGTTGTCGGTCACTTGCGAGCTCACTTCAGTGGCGGTTGGGTCAAAGATAATCCCTCTGGTCCGGCGCCAGCTTCGGGAACACCGTTGCGGCGCATTTTGGGCGGAAGGATACCCCCAGTGGTTGGGGCGACCGGTGCAACGCACAAGATGGTTCGCTTGCCAACCCCGCCGCGCCGAGCGTGCGCTCGTGGCGGGGCGGGTCGAGCCGCTGGCGCTCGACCTTGAGAGAGTGTCCCGGCTGGTCTGACCGGAGAGCCCCCTTGGCACCCTGAGCGAGGTGAAGGCGGCATCATCTGAAGAGCGACTTCGCCTTCCGAGCCGACGCCCGGCCTCGCCAGCTCGAAGGAGCCGCCCCCTCCGACAGAATTGATCTGGGCCCACGCGTCCTGCTGCGAGGATCAGTCTACACCTCGGTCAAAGGGGGGCGGAGGCGGCCTGGTCGTATCGGCGATGATCACCCCGGTTCCGGCGGTCGTGCGCGGCCGGGTTTCGTCTATCAGTCGCTTCCGAAGGTTACACGCGGCGGTCTCTCGCTGGTCTCCGTACTCGTCGAGGATAGCGATGGCCTTGCCCATATCCACGAACCCATCTTCAATTTCACCTTTTAACTTTTCCATAAGTTGCTTGAACCACTTGCTATGGGCTTTATCCCACTTTTCCAAGGCTTCTATCGCGTCATCCAGCTCGTGCTTCCCTGCCGGAAAGGGTATCGGCGTGTACTCGTTGTCGCCAAGCCCTTCGCACCCCGGCTTTTCCGATGCCTCACGCACGCTGTCCTCCGTCGTTGGGGTTAATGGGAACGCTCTCCCGGGATTCCGGACCGCAGTGCCAGGAGACGAGTTCGAAGGCTGTCCGCCAGATCCGTGCGCGATAGCCCCTCAGCCGCCCGAATCCGGATGACGAGGCTGGCCGCGAGATACACTTGGTATATAACGGGCGTCGGCGAGTCGAATTGCGATGCGACCCGTAGCGCACCCGCATAGTTTCCCTGCGACCGCAACAGGTCGGCCTGTGCGATGCGCTCGGAGCCCAAAGCTTCCCACGGTTGCCACTCGAGGTCCGCCGTGGGCGCCGAGGGGTTCAGGCTGTCGAGCAATGCCCCCGCCCTCGCGGAGTCCCCCGTGAGGAGGACCACGCGCGCTCCGTGCGCTCTGGCGATCAGCGAGTCGCGTCGACGACCCGACGAATCGACCTTTGCGCGCAGGGCAGTATCGATCGCGGCGGCTGCCCGCACGTTGCCTGATCGCGTCGCCCATAGCCCGTGCGCCCACAGGTTCGGTACCCGAAGCGACGAGTAGCCACGTGCGGCACCCGCTGCCACCACGCCTGCCCGCGCTTCCAGCGGATGCCCGGCCGCGGCGAGCACGAGGTACAGCACCTCGCTCCCCAGTCCCAGCGCGCGCTCGGAGTCCAGCAGCCTTTGCACCTCGGCGTAACGTCCTCCGGCCGCCAACAGGCCCTGCAGGCCGAGAAGGGCGCCCCAGCGCTCGCTGGCATTGCTGCTATCGCTTTCGAATGCCGCCCGAAAGGCCCGCTCGGCACAGCGCGTCTGCTTCCCGCCAACCGAGAACGCCCGGGCAGCCGACAAAATCGCCTCTGGGGCCTTCGCGAGGGTCGGCCAATCGATCGACTCCGGTCCTCGGCTGACGCACTCGAACATGATTCCGAGACGATCCAGGTAGGAGGAACCGGGGCTCTCCAGCTCGAGCCGGCCGATCAACTGTCTCCCGCGCGACAGGTTGCCATCCCGCAACGCATCCTGCGCCAAGTGGAACAGCGCAGGCGTGAATAGGGAGTCGATCTGCTCGGCGCGTTGGAAGGCGGCGCGAGCCAGCGAGTCCAGCGGTCCTCGCCTGGGAAGGAGGTGATTGTACACCTCTCCGAGCGCGAACCAAGCTTCCGTTCGGATGCTATCGACTTTCAGGCTCGATTGAAGTAGTCGCTCAGCGCTGTCGGCCGTGCCCGAGAGGTAGTACCGGAGGCCACGGGCCAAGAGGGCGTCTCGCGGCGCGAGCATCGCATCTCTTTCCTGAAGGACATCAGAGAACTGTGACGCCTGATCGGGGACCTCCTGCCAGAGGGCAGCCTGCACGCCCCTGAGCGCGGCGATCACGAGCGCAGAGTCGAGCTTGACTGCCTCCTGGTAGAGCGCGAGCGCCGGACCAAACCGGAGTCGTCGGTATTCTCGTTCGCCTTGGAGGAACGCGGCTACGGCGGCAGGCTTTCGCTCGCTGAAAGCGCTGAGGTCGATGGGGCGGCCCGGCGCGAGTAGTCCGGGAAGGAGCTGGGAGACCGCCTGCAGGCCGAGCTGCGGCAGATCCGCTGTGCTTCGGGCTGCCGTGCTTCCTGCCCTACTAACAACCGAGTCTCCGGCGACGTCATGCAGGCGCAGCACGACGGCCACCGAATCGGCCCTCTGAACGATGGATCCGTCGAGGTAGTATTTGGCCGAGAGCGATCGAGCGATTCGCTGGGCGATCTCCGCGGATATCGGTCGCAACCCAGCTCGTTCACGCTCGCCGAGATAGTCCCAGCCATCCAGCCATCTGAGGGGCTCGCTGCCGTCGAGTGCGTACCCGATGTAGGTAGCGACGGCGTCTCCCTCGTGAACGTCGAGCTGCCCCGCGCCGAGGGTTCTCAGCGGGAACACTACGACCCGGTTGGCATCAAGGGCAGCCGGTTGACTGCGCGCCAAGTGCCGCCCAACCAACGCAATGGAAGCCGCAGCCAGAGCGCCAAGCGCAACCTTGCGCCAGAATATCGCCGCCGGAATCACGTGCGATGCGCGACGAGCATCTCCGTCCGCGGGTGCGGGCTCGGGATTCAGCGCTCTGCCGAACTCGGCCGACGTCGCAAACCGGTCAGCAGGTACTTTGGCCAACGCGCGCTCGATCACGCGCTCCACCCCCGCCGGCACCGTCGCCCGCGTCACCCGCACCGCGGGCGGTGTCGCATTGAGATGCTTTGCCGCCAGCGCCTGCGGCGTCGGCGCCGAGAAGGGCGGCTCCCCGGCCAGCATCTCGTACAGCACGCAGCCGAGCGAATAGATGTCGCTCCGGCCGTCCAGCCGCGCCGATCCGCCAGCCTGCTCAGGGCTCATGTAGGCCGGTGTGCCGACCGCCATGCCGGTGGCGGTGAGCGCATCGGCCTCCGCGCTCGCGATGGCCCTGGCCACGCCGAAGTCGGCCACCACGGCGTGCCCCGCTTCAAGCAGGATGTTCTCGGGCTTGATGTCCCGGTGAATCAAGCCGCGGGCGTGCGCGTAACCCAACGCGTCAGCGACCTCTCGCGCGATGCGGATCGCGTCCTCGACGGGCAATTGAATCTCCCGGCTGAGACGGTCGCGCAGCGACTCCCCGTCCACGTGGGGCATGACGTAATAGAGGAAGCCGTCGGCTTCGCCGGATTCGTGCAGCGGCAGGATGTGGGGATGGGCCAGGCTGGCGGCGATCTCGATTTCGCGGAGGAAACGCTCGGGGCCGACCGTCGCGGCGAGCTCGGGATGGAGCACCTTGAGAGCGACGCGGCGACCGTGCCGGACGTCCCGGGCCAGCCAGACCGTGGCCATGCCCCCCCGCCCCAGCTCGCGCTCGAGCTGGTAGCGGTGGGACAAGGCGGCGTCCAATCGCGATCGCAGGTCGGGCACGCGCGTCCGGTGGGGGGTCGTTCCTATTGTAGCGGCCGTCGAGGACAACGGCTAGAGCGCCGGCCGGGCAGCTACGCGCGGTCGTGTCGGAGTCGTCTCGACGCCGTGCGGCGGCGTCATCCTGAGCGAAGCGAAGGAGGCATGCCCCGATGGACGTCGGTCGCGGTGCTCAGTGGCGGCGGCCCATTGCCGCCGTGGATGTTGACTTGACTTCCCAGGCGTGAGATCCACTATTTGGCTGGCCGCCCGCCATCTCGACAATACTCATCGCCATTGCCGTTCAACTGTAGAGGCGACGCGTCGGAGCGTGGCGCACGTCGAGGACACGGGCCGCCGTGTGACCGCCGGCGCCGGCCGCCGGTGCCGCCCACGAGGGTCGCGCAACCCAGAATCAAGGAGGTCGAGAATGTCACGTGCGTCAGTAACGGCCATGTTCGCCACGTTGGTGCTCGCCGCCTGCGAGTCGGGGACCGCGCCTCAAGCCCCGACCGGCTACACCCGTCCGGCGACGCTCGGCCCCGAGCTCGCCGCGGTACCGAATCCGAGCTTCCAGCCGTTCGCCTTTGCCGTCGACAACTGCGTCGAGACGGTCGACGTGAGCGGGACGTTTCACGAGGTGGTGCAGTTCTTCGTGGGTCCCCGTGGTAAGGAGCACCTTCGGTTCCACATCAACGCCAAGGGCACCGGCGTCGGGCAGTCAACCGGTGCGCGATATCAATGGAACGACCGGCTGTTCGACATCACGAACGTCGCACCGGTGGGCGCCGTGTCGTTCATCCTCAACGACTACGCCCGGCTGATCGGCCAGGGCGGCGCGGTGAACAGCCGCCTTGCCATCCAGATCAAGGTCACCATCAACGCGAACGGGGACGCGACGGTCGACCGGCTCAGGGTGCGTGACGCCTGCGGGTGAGGGCAGCTCGCGCTCCGGAAAGCCCGTCAGCCTGCCGTCGGGTCACCATGCGCCATACTCACTACGGCCAGGGCGGCTGTGCGCCGCGTCTCCCCAGGCGCGGCGCGCGAACGTCCATGCCTTTTCAGCGTCCTCACGGCGGCCGAGCCGCGCGGCCCCCTTGGCGCGTTCGATGGCGAAGACGACTTCGAAGGGAGTGAGATACGGCACCAGCCGCTCTTCGAGGTCCGGCATCGCCTCGCTGTCGCGGCCCGCCGCCGCGAGCAGGCGCGCGCGGGTGAGCCGGTCGACGTAGCAACGGACACACGCCGAATCGGGCAGGGCCGCAAACCACCGGAGCGCTTCGGCGCTGTCGGCGACGAGCAGCGCCAGGTAGCCCAGCGCGGCGGCGCTGTCGTACGAGGCGCGGAAACGATCTTCGGCACTCCCCGC
>JACCSZ010000173.1 GCA_013812695.1 Gemmatimonadales bacterium
CGGCCGCGGCCGCGCAGGGCGCGGCGCCTGCGGCCAAGGTCAGCGCCGCCGAGTACGAAGGCTGGCGCCAGTACAGCACGCACTGCGCGCGGTGCCACGGGCAGGACGTGCTGGGAAATCCCGTCGCGGCCAATTTGCTCGAGTCCGCCGGAACCGGTGGCGGCATGGCGGCGCAGGGCGCGTTCGTGGCCGTGGTGAAGGAGGGGCGAACAGATCGCGGGATGCCCGCGTTCGGAAGCGTGCTGTCGGAGGCGCAGATGGCCGCGACGTATGCGTACGTGAAGGGGCGGGCGGATAAGAGGATTCCGGCGGGGCGGCCGGAGCGGGCGGGGAAGTAGGAGGGGCGGGTCCCCGTCACCCTGGGCGAAACCAGGGCTCAGGGTGACGACACCCCCGGCGTCACCACCACCCCTGCACCCCCCAGCTCCACCGGCCACCGCAGCGTCACCGACTCTCCCTGCCGCGTGCGATCGAACCCGCGCTCCGACTTCGCCACCGTCTCGATGTCGAACCGCCACGTCTCGGCCCCCGGTGTACAGTCCAGCCCCACCGGGCCCGCCAGCGACAGCTCGGACCCGAACAGGTCGCCCGGCTCTGCGGCCGCCGGATCCCACCGCCAGCGCACGTCCACCCGGCCATCAGGCTCGAAGCGTATGCGCTTCTCGAGCTGTCCCCGACCGTCGGGCGCCGCGCACACCACCTCCACGCCTCCCTCGCGCCGATCGACGGTGAACGCGCAGCGCCGCCGTGCCCACGACACGATCGCCCAGAAGTCGCCGCGGGCGTAATCCTCGAGGCCGACGCCGCCGGGAAGGATCCGATCCACGAACAACGCGCGGTCCTCGGCATCGATCGGCGGGCGCACGTCGAGACGCAGCCCTGCCTCGATGTCGTGGATGCTGGCCGTGCCGCCCTCGCCCGACGCCGGATGCTCGGCGGCGCGCTCGAGCGCCAAGTCGTGGTAGGCCTCGCGGCGGCGGGTGAGCGCGTTGGCATAGTTGACGCCATCGCCAAACACGGTGTACTCCTCGACCGCGCCGCCGCGCGCCGGGCTGAGGATCGCGGAGAACGCGGCGGAGTGCACCCAGACCTCGTCGTTCCCGTCGCCATCGAGATCGAAGACCTCCCACGCGAGCCCCTGCCCGCCCCGGAGCGCCGCCTCCGCCTCGGCGAGATTGCGCCAGATCGCGTCGCGCAGGTGGGGCAGGTACAAACCGCCGAACACTCCGTGCCAGTAGGCGTCGTTGCACTGGGCGCGGCCGATGGCGCGGCGCACCGCCGGCGGGTCGCCGAGGTCGCGGGCCAGCGCGCTCACGGCCATCATCTTCTTGTGCATCCGGTTCGACTCCGGATACTTGACCAGGAAGTTGCGCCAGTGGGCGCCACGAAAGAGCGCGCCCTCGGGGCCGGACACCCGCGCCTCGCCCAGATCGCGCTCGAGCCGGGTCAGGCGCAGCGCCGCGTCGGGCGGCAGCGACCACGTCTCCATCTCGCGATACGATGCCGTCGGCAGGTACGCCAGCCCGCCGCTCGGCACCGCCTCAAGTGCGTCGTCGAGCCGGCTCAGCACGACGTCGCCGCGCTCCACCAGCGCGCCGATCGTGCCCATGAACCGCTCCAGCCACCCCTCGCCGTACACCCACTCCTTGGTGCCCGGCCACCCCCCGAATTTCTCGCCGTCGTCCGCGAGCACGGCGAGCGCGTGCCCGGCGCCGCGGAGCTGCAGGAGGTAGTCGGCCGTCTCCTCCGGGGGGCGGAATGGGATGAGATAGCGGAGCCGCTCGTCGATCGGGAACAGCGCCACGCGCTTGCCGTCGCTCTCGGTCCAGAACGGCGCGTGGAGCTGCTCGGCGCGGAACCCGGTGACCAGGAAATGCCGGTCGTCCACCAGCGCGTAGCGGACGCCGGCGTCGGCCAGGTCGGCGGCGAGCTCGGGCTCCCAGACGCGTTCCGTGAGCCAGAGCCCGCGGGCGTCCACGCCGAAGCGCTGCCGCACGGCCTCGTGCATCCAGCGGATCTGCTCCAAGCGGTCCGGGCGCGGAAGCGACGCCAGCACAGGCTCGTAGAACCCGGCGAGCAGAATTTCGACCCGGCCGTCCGCGGCCAGCCGGCCCAGCCGGTCGAGGTAGGCCGGCTCGTGGGCCTCGAGCCACTCGAGCAGCGGTCCGCTCAGGTGGAGCACGACGGGGAGGAATTCGCGGGCGGCGAGCGCGTCGAGCAGCGGGCGGTAGACGTCGTGCACGTGCTGGGCGAATACGTGGTCGAAGTTGCCGACGGGTTGATGGAGGTGGAGACCGAACGCGAAACGGATCGGCGTCATGACTACCGGAGCACCAGCGAACGCGAACCGCCGAGCGCCGCGGCGAGGGCCGGCACCACGTCGGGAAACAGCGCATCGCGTTCGGCGAGCTCCGCCGCGCGGCGGTGGCCGCGCTCGAGTGCCGCCGGCGTCCCGTCCACGAGCGCCGCCACCAGCTCCTCGGTATCGCTGCAATGCTCGCGGAACCGGCGCTCTCCGTAGTCGGCGGCGGCGCCGGTCGAGATGATGAATTGCCAGTCGGAGGACTGCGCCAGGAGCAGCTCGCGCCCGGCCTGCGCCAGGATGAAGCGCGTATCCTCCGACGCCAACGCCGCCGGCGCCGCGTCCCAGAACCGCTCCTCGAGCGGCCAGAGCCGCTCCCACGTCCAGGCGGTCTGGTCGCTGAGCCACATCGAGAAGTCGCCGTTGGCGCCCCACGAGCCCGCCGGCATCCGGATGGCCGCGCGCGACGGATGCCGGGCCAAGTGCTGCGACCCGGTGCTCGGGCGGACCGCCGGCCGCTCGCGGAGCGCGCGGTAGACGTCGCCCAGGAAGTCGGGGCCCTCGAACCACCAGTGCCCGAACAGCTCGGTGTCGAACGGCGCCACCACCACGCCGTCCCGGCGGTGGGCCTCCGCGGCGGCGATGCCGCCGAGCAGGCCGGCGAAGTGCTCCGCGTGGCCGCGGGCCCGGCCGAGCGCCTCCGGTGGATCGTACGGCTGCTTGTCGCCGAGATCGACGCCCGCGCCGCTCACGCGCCAGAGCTTGAGCCCGCCGGGCCAGCGCATCTTGTGGAACTCGAGGTACGCGCCGTCGCCCGGGTAGCCCTCGAACCGGCTCCACACCTGCATCGAGGCGCGGGGGTCGCGGACGTAGGCGGACACGTCGCTCGCGCCGCGGGTGTGGGCTACGCGGTAGGCCTGGTACGGCGAGCGCTTCGCTTTCTCGCCGCCCACCTGGCCGCCGGTCAGGCGCACCTCGGGATCGAGCGACGCGGGATCGCCGCTGAGCCCGAGCGGCCGGCCAGCCGACGCCAGGTGCGCGTCGACGAAAAAGAACCGGTAGCCTGCGTCGGCGAGGTGCTCCTCGATGCCGCGACGGACGCCACTCTTCGGCGCCGTTGGCCACGGCGCCCATGGACCGCGCGGCCGGTACGCGCACTCGGGCAGCCAGCATCCCGCGGGCACCCGCCCGAACAGCCGGCGGTGCTCGGCCATGCCGACGGCGAGCTGGAATCGGATGCTCTCGTCGCGGGCGAGCAGCGGCAGGAAGCCGTGCGTCGCCGCCGAGCTGATGATCTCCAGGCGGCCCGACGTCTCGAGCGCGCGGAAGGCGCCGACCAGATTGCCGTCCATGTCGTCGAATATCGCCCGGAGCCGGAGCAGCCGTTCGCGCCAGTACTCGGCGAGCGGCAGCAGGTGCATCTCGCTCGACGACGCGAGCGAGGCCGGGGCCTCGGCGCAGGCGGTGAGCCGCTGGTCGAAGAATGCTGCCATCTCGCGCGCGAACACCGGGCTCGCGAGCTGGTTGGCCAGCACCGGGGTAAAGCCGATCGTGACCGGCGCCGGCGTCTCCTCGTCTCCGAGCTGGCGGAGGACCTCGAGCAGCGGCAGGTAGGTGTCGAACGCCGCCTCGCAGATCCAGTCGCTGCCGTGCGGCCACCGGCCGTGGTTCAGCACGTACGGGAGATGGCTGTGCAGCGCGAACACGAAGTCCATCGGTTCCGCGCTCATCGGGCCTCCGCCCGCGCCAGCGCGCGGCGGTACACGTCCAGGTAGTTGGCCACCGAGCGCTCCCAACTGAAGTCGTGAGCCATCCCCCGCCGCATCATCGTCCGCCAGCGCGTCTCGTCGGCGAAGCAGTCGAGCGCGCGGAAGGCGGTCTCCGCGAACGCCTCGGGCGTGTAGGGGCCAAAGGAGAACCCGTTCAAGCCGTCCTCCACCGTGTCTTTGAGGCCGCCCACGTTCCGGACGATGGGCGGCGCGCCGTAGCGCTGCGAGCGCATCTGGGTGAGCCCGCACGGCTCGTAGAGCGACGGCATCAGGAAGATATCGGCGCCGGCCATGAGCCGGTGCTCCAGCCGGTCGGTAAAGTCGAGCTGCACGCCGAACCGGTTGGGTGCCGACAGGGCGAGCTCGACCAGCCCCTGCTCGTAGCGCTGCTCGCCGCTCCCGAGAAAGACGAACTGAGCATCGGCAGCCAGCAGCTCATCCGCGGAGAGGATGAGGTCGAGTCCCTTCTGCGTGACCAGCCGGCCGGTCATCCCGAAGAGCGGGGTCTTGCGCCGTTGCGGCAGCCCGAACGACCGCTGGAGCGCGGCCTTGCAGCGGCGCTTGCCCTCGAGCCGCTCGGCCGAGTATTGCGCGGTGATCTGGTCGTCCGCCGCGGGGTCCCACTCGCGCTGGTCGATCCCGTTGAGGATCCCGGCGAGCCGGTCGCCCAGCGCCTGAAAGACCTCGTGCAGGCCGAAGCCGCCGCCCGGCGTCCGGAGCTCGCCCGCCTGGGTGGGGCTGACCGTCGTCACCGCGTCCGTGAACGCGAGCCCGCCCTTGAGGAAGTTCATCTTTCCGTACCACTCGAGCTGATGCCAGTTGTAGATCTCCCAGGGGAGCCCAACGTCGGGCATCGTGGTGGGCGGAAAGTGTCCCTGATACCCCGGGTTGTGCACCGAGAGGACGGTGGTGGCGCCGGCGGGAAAGCGCTCGCCCGCCGGCGTGGTGCGAAGGTAGACGGGCACCAGCGCGGTGTGCCAGTCGTGCGCGTGTATCAGCACCGGCCCGGTGACCAGGCGCGGCAGCGCCGTGAGCGCGGCCAGCGCGAAGAACGCGAACCGCCGGTCGTTGTCCGGGTAGTCGACCGCGTGCTCGCCGTAGATGCCGGGCCGGTTGAAGTACTCCAGGTGCTCGATGAAGAAGACGCGCGGGCCCGAGGTTGGACCGGAGGCGCGGTAGACCCGGGCTTCTTCGGTGCGCCCGCCCATCGCGACCAGGAACGGCGGGCCGACCGGCTCGAGATCGGGCTCCGCGTCGCGGACGGTGCGGTAGAGCGGGAGGATGGCCAGGACGTCGAGCCCCGCGGCCCGCTGGAAGGTGGCGAGCCCGTTCACCGCTTCGGCGAGGCCGCCGGTCCGCGCGAACGGGAAATACTCCGCGGTCACATGGACGACCGTGACGGGCTCGCCCCTCCTGGTGGTCAGTGGCGGGCGGGCGTCCGCCGGTGCCCTGGCCGGGTCCTTCGCGGTGGCCATGCCGCCGTCATGCCGTGGGTGGGTCGTCACCGGCCAGCTCGCCGCCGATGGCCGGCGCGTAGTGTTCCTGCACGTAGTTCTGGACCATCCGCCGGGCGGTGAACGTCGTGCCGGCCAACCGGAGCGCGTGGCGCATCTTCTCGACCCAGCCGAGCGGGACGTCGGCGGCGTTCCGGGTGTAGTAGAGCGGGACGATCTGCTCCTCCAGCAGCCGGTACAGCCGCTCGGCGTCGGCCGCGTCGGCGTCTTCGGTCTCGCCCGCCGGGGAGATCGCCCAGCCGCTGAGCCC
>JACCSZ010000005.1 GCA_013812695.1 Gemmatimonadales bacterium
GGACAGGCTCGGGCGAGCAGGGCCGCCACGGTCGGACTCGCGACCAGGAGCACCTGCGCCCGCTCCGCCGCGAGCCGCGCGTCCGCTTCCTCCGCGAGCATGGCGCGGTAGCACACGGCCTCCCGGACCTCGACCCCGTGCGCGGTGAGCAAGGTCGGCAGCTCGTCGCGCCGACGCTCGCCACAGGGAAACAGCACCGGGCCCCGGATGCCTGTCGCGAGCATCGCGCCGGCCAGCGCCACCGCGGCTCCCCGCTCCCCTGCGGTGCGCTCGTCCGGGCCCCGCACCGGGCCGAGTGCCTCGCCGAGGGCCTGCATGGTGCCGGGCCCGGCGGCCCAGGTCATCGTGCGCGCGCTGCCGGAATGCCCGAGCGCCGCCATGCGGCCGACAAACGCGCGCGCCGACCGCGGCGAGGTGAACGCGACCGCCTCGTACCGCCACAGATCGCCGATGGCGGCGTCGACATCCGTCCAATCGAGCGGCGGCGCGAACGTCATCAGCGGGTGCTCCTCGACCTCGACCGGAATCGCCCGGAGCGCGTCGACCAGTCCGGGAAAGGCGCCGGTCGAGGCCGTCACGATCACCATCGGCGCCATCAGGGCTCGGTGACGACGGGCGCCGCGCCGGCGCGGACCTCCGCGAGAATCGAGGCCGCGCCTTTGCCGAGCAGTCGCACCGCCAGGGCCACGCCCAACGCGTCGGCCTCGCGCTCGTCCCGGGCCGGGCCGGTCTCGATCCCTTCGACGCTCCGCTCGCCGCCCAACGACACGACGCGTCCGTGGAGACGAAGCCGGCCGCCGGGATCGCGCGTCGCGTGGGCAGCCACCGGAACCTGGCAGCCGCCTTCGAGCGTGCGCAGAAACGCCCGCTCCGCCGCCACCGCCACCGCCGTGGCGGGGTGGTGCACGGCGCGCACGGCCGCTTGGGCCGCCACCGCGTCGCCCGTCCGGGCGGTGACGGCCAGCGCGCCCTGGCCCGGGGCGGACAGCATCAGCTCGCCGGGCAGCCGCTGCCCGATGCGGCCGGCGAGACCGAGCCGCACCAACCCAGCCGTGGCGAGCAGGATGCCGGTCCATTCAGAGGTGGCGTCGAGCTTGGCGAGCCGGGTGTCGACGTTGCCGCGGACATCGCGCACCTGAAGGTCGGGCCGCAGGTGCAGGAGCTGCGCGCGCCGGCGCAGGCTGCTCGTGGCGAGCACCGCCCCCTCGGTCAGGTCGTCCCACGTGAGGGGGCCGCGGCCGACCAACGCATCGCGCGGGTCCTCGCGCTCGCCGACCGCCACGAGCGCAATCCCCGGCGGAAGCACGGTCGGCAGATCCTTGAGCGAGTGGACCGCCAGGTCGATGCGCTCCTCGAGCATCGCGTCGTCGATCTGCCGGGTGAACAAGGCGCGGCTGCCGATCTGCGCAAGCGGCACATGCTGGACCATGTCGCCGGTCGTGCGGATCTCGATCCGGTCGGTGGCGCGGCCGGCCTCGCGGAGCTGCGCCCGGACGTGCTCGGTCTGCCAGACCGCGAGCGCGCTGCCGCGGGTGCCCACGCGAAGCGTCGCGCTCATGGACAGCTCATGACCCCCCCGAGTGGGTAGGGACCGTCGCGCCGATACGCGCCGCCGCCGCCTCGCCGGAGGCGATGGCCTCGCCGACCGCCACGCCTTCACGGTAGGACCCCGCCAGCGCGAGCCCCGGGCTCCGGCGCTCGGCTTCGTCCATGATTTCCTTAAACCGGCCGTAGGTCAGATCGTACTGCGGGATCGCCTTGGGCCAGAGATGGAAAGCGCGGAAGGTCGGCTCGCCTTTGACGCCCAGGAGCGCGTGGAGATCGTCCTGCACGCGCGCGGTGATCGTCGGAAGGTCCGCGTTGGCCAGATCGGGATTTCGCACACCGCCGACGAAGGCGGTGAGCAGCACGTGCCCCTCGGGGGCACGGCCGGTGAACAGCGTGGACGAGAACACCACGCCGAGCACCTGGCGGCGCTCCACCTCGGGCGCGAGCAGACCGAACCCGTCGAGCGCATGGGCCACGTCCTCACGCGCGAAGCCCAGCGCCAGCACGCCGACGGCCGGGTGGCTGATGCTGGCGAGCGTCTTGAGCCGGTCGCCGCCGGGAAAGTCGAGGTCGATGTCGTCCACGCAGTGCGCGGGCGCCGTGTAGATGACGCCGTCGTACAGCTCCGCTGCCTGATACGCGGCGCCGACGGTCCACCCCTTGGGTCCGGCACGGAGCTGGGTGACCGGGGCGCGGAGCCGGATCTCGGCGTGCAGCGCTCGCGCGAGCGCGTCGGGCAGCTCCTGCATGCCGTTCCGGAAGGACATCAGCCCGCCGGCCTCGGAGGCGGGATCCTCATCGCGCTTGCGCGCGCGCACCATGCCGGCCAACGCCTTGACGACCGAGCCGTGCGTCCGCTCGAGCCCGTACAATTTGGGCAGCGCGTGCCGAACCGAAAGCTGCTCCGGATCGCCGGCGAAGATCCCGCCGACGAACGGATTGGCGATGTAATCGAGGATTTCCTGGTTGAACCGCCGGCGCACAAAGGTCGCGACGCTCTCTTCGACCGGCGAGTCGCCCGCTTCCACCAGCGGCTCCCCGAAAAAGGCGAGCTTGGCCCCGTTCGAGAGCAGGCGTGTCGTCAGCAGATCCTGCGGCGACATCGGGAGCGGCACCAGCTTGCCCTTCTTGACCACGTACCGGTTCCGGGCCGCCGGCGAGGCCGGCAGGCTACTCGACTCGAGCCCGAGCTCGGTGAACAGCGCGCGAAGCGCGGCCGGCGGCGTGGCCAGCGAGTTCGGTCCGAGCTCGGCGAGATAGCCGTCGCGACGCTCCGTCCGGATGGCCCCGCCGATCCGATCGCCCGCCTCGTACACCACCACTCGCACTCCGCGCTGCTTCAACCGATACGCGGCGGTGAGCCCCGCCACCCCGCCGCCGACGATGGCTACGGCAGCCATGCGGAACCCAGGGCGCTCTCGAACTCGGCGAGCTCCGCGTCGCCGTGGACGGCGGAGGTGAACGCAGCCTCGAACGGCGAGGGCGCGAGGTACACCCCGGCGTCGAGCATCGCGTGGAAGAAGGCATTGTAGGCCGGGCGGTCGCAGCGCTTGGCGTCGGCATAGTCGCGGATGCGCTCGCCGGTGAAGAACGGGGTCAGCATGGTGCCAACCCGCTGCACCGTGAGCGGCACGCCCGCCGCTGCCGCCGCCGCCGCCATCGCCTGCGCCGCTAGGCCCGCCCAACGCTCCGCCCGCTCCCAGACCCCAGGCCGGGCGAGCACGTCGAGGGTGGCGAGCCCGGCCGCCATCGCGAGCGGATTGCCCGACAGCGTGCCCGCCTGGTACACCGGACCCGCCGGCGCGATCTGCTCCATGAGCGCGCGCGACCCACCGTACGCCGCGGCCGGCAGGCCGCCACCGACCACCTTCCCGAGGATGGTGATGTCGGGCAGCACCCCATAGAGCACCTGCGCGCCGACCGGGTGCACGCGCCATCCGGTCATCACCTCGTCGAAGACGAGCAGCGCGCCGGCGCGGCGGGTCAGGGTGCGGAGCCCCTCAAGGAAGCCTGGCTCGGGCGGCACCACGCCCATGTTGCCCGCCACCGGCTCGACCAGCACCGCGGCGATGTCCGGACCGCGCGCCGCGAACAGCGCTTCGGTGGCCGTCAGATCATTGAACGGCGCCACGAGCGTATCCGCCGCGGTGGCCGCCGTCACGCCAGGCGAATCGGGCAGGCCGAGCGTGGCCACCCCGGAACCCGCCGAGGCAAGCAGCGCGTCCGCGTGTCCATGATAGCAGCCGTCGAACTTGACGATCAGGCGCCGGCCCGTGGCCGCGCGTGCCAGGCGCACGGCGCTCATGGCGGCCTCGGTGCCGCTGCTCACGAACCGCACCATCTCGAGCGACGGAAACAGCGCGACCACGCGCTCGGCCAGACGGACCTCGAGCTCGGTCGGCGCCCCGTAGGTCGTGCCCCGCCCCGCGGCCTCCACCACCGCCTCCAGGACCTCGGGGTGCGCGTGGCCCAGAATCAAGGGGCCCCATGACAGCACCAGGTCCACGTAGCGGTGACCGTCGGCGTCCACGAGCCAGGCGCCTTCCCCCCTCGCGATGAATCGCGGCGTGCCGCCGACGCTCCGGAAGGCGCGCACCGGGCTGTTGACGCCGCCGGGCAACACCCGTTGCGCGGCGGCGAACAGGCGCTCGGACGCGGCCGTCGCGCGTGCCGCCGAACGCACCCCGGTCATCCTCCCCGCTCCTCGGCCAGCCACCCCGCGGCGTCTTTGGCGTGATACGAGATGATGACATCCGCGCCGGCCCGTCGCATACCCATCAGCGACTCCAGCACGACCCGGCGCTCATCGAGCCAGCCGAGCCGGGCCCCCGCTTTCACCATCGAGTATTCACCGCTGACGTTGTACGCCACGAGCGGGAGCGAGGTCCGCTCCCGGATCGCGCGGACCACGTCCAAGTAGGCGAGCGCCGGCTTCACCATCAGCATGTCGGCGCCCTGGGCCTCATCGAGGGCCGCCTCGAGGATGGCCTCGCGCACGTTGGCCGGGTCCATCTGGTACTCGCGCCGGTCGCCGAAGGCCGGCGTGCTCCCGGCAGCCTCGCGGAACGGCCCGTAGTAGGCGCTGGCGTACTTGACCGCATAGCTCAGGATGGCGGCATCCGTGTGCCCGGCGGCATCGAGCGCGCCGCGGATCGCGGCCACCATGCCGTCCATCATCCCGCTCGGCGCCACGATGTCGGCCCCGGCGTCCGCGTGCGTGGTGGCCACTCGGCCCAGGACCTCGAGTGTCGCGTCGTTGTCCACGCGGCGGTCGCGCAGCACACCGCAGTGCCCATGGCTCGTATACTCGCAACAGCACACGTCGGTGACGAGCAGCAGATCCTGGTGCCGGGCGCGGATCCGCCGGAGCGCGCGCTGGACGATCCCGTCGGCCGAGTAGTTTTCGGAGCCCAGCTCGTCCTTGGCCGCCGGCAGCCCGAACAGCAGCACGGCGTGGATGCCGAGGGCGCGGATGCGGTCGACCTCGCGATCGAGGGCATCGTCGACGGAGTGGTGGCACACGCCCGGCATGGATCCGATCTCGCGCTCGAGACCGGCACCGTGGGCGACGAAGATGGGCTGGATGAAGTCGGCGGGGTCGAGCTGGTGCTCGCGAACGAGGCGGCGCAGGGCGTCGGTACGTCGGCGACGCCGTGGACGATGGATCTGAGTGGTGGTCACGGAGGTAAGACTAGAGAGCACGAGGCATCGCCGCAACCGGCGGGCATGACCCTTGCCGCGATCATTAGTTAGTGGCTGGGATCACGACTCGCCACTCCTTCTGTGTCACCGCCTCAGCGCTCGTTCGACGACATCTTTGAATCACGACCCGGTGCCCGGTGCCGCCGCCGGCCGGCGCTCTGCACCGGATGCACGATGGAGCACAGTCCTATGACCCCCTCGGTTCCCCGCGCGCTCGCGTTCCTGTCCGCCCTGGCGACCGCGGGGTGTGGCGCGCCGCGCGCCAAGCTGGTGCCGCCACCACCCATCAGCCCCGCCATCGCCATCGTCGGCGCCACCCTCTGGGACGGCACCGGGCGCGCGCCGGTCACCAAGGCCGTCACCGTGGTCCGCGGCGACCGCATTCTCTGCGCGGGAGCGGCAGGGGAATGCCAGGTGCCGCACGGCGCGCGAGTGCTCGACGCCAAGGGCCAGTACCTGATTCCGGGGCTCATCGACAGCCACGTCCATCTGCTGTTCCTCACGAACGGCAGCGCGGGCGAGGAGCTGGGGCTCGGGCTCAGGAACCTGTTGGCGCAGGGCGTCACCACGGTGCGGGACATGGGCAGCAGTCCCGTCGCGCTGCTCTCGCGGGTGGCGGGGCTCGAGGCCGCTCCGCGGGTGTACGCGATGCAGCTCGTGGCGGGACGCCGGTTTTTCTACACCGGCCTTCGCCCGGTGCGGACCGACCGCGGCGTCGTGTATCGCCAGGCCCCGGCGCTCACGATGCAGTGGCTCGGCTGGACCCCGATCCAGTACAATCGCGACGAGGATCCTGAGAGCGTCATCGCCCGGGCGCGGCAGGTCGGGGCGATGGGCCTCAAACTCTACGCCCAGCTCGACAGCGCCGCGGTCCGGCGGCTGACCGACGCGGCCCACCGGGCCGGCATGCCGGTGTGGGGGCACGCCTGGGTGCAGCCGTCCAGCGTCGGCGAGCAGAGCGCCGCGGGCATGGACGGCGTCGTCCACGCCGCCGGGCTCGCGGGCGAGCTGTTCACGACCGACCAGCGCGACAGCCTGGTGAGGGACGGGGACCTCCAGGCGGCCACGGCTTCGGCCGCCACGGCGGCCTCCGCGCACGATCCGAGGGTTCTCGCCACGCTCGACTCGATGGCCGCGCGCGGCACTGCGTTCGAGCCCACCCTCGACGCCACGCAGCACAGCGTGGCCGCGCTCGCCACGCGCCGGCGCCGCGCCGCCTCGCCGCAGGAAGGTTACGTCCGGGCGGCGGCGCAGTTCGGCATGGCGGTGACACGGGAGGCGGTCAAGCGGGGTGTCCGGCTGAGCGCCGGCAGCGATTACGTGGCGTACGGTCCCGTGAGCGAGCGGGCCTCGCTGTTCGGCGAGCTGCGGCTGCTGGTCGATTCGATTGCCCTCTCGCCCACCGCCGCGCTCCTGGCCGCCACCCGCGACGCCGCGCGCGCGATCGGCGGCGAGCCCAGCCGGCGCATCGGGACGATCGAGGCCGGCCACTATGCGGACCTCGTGCTGCTCGCGCGGAATCCGCTCGAGGACATCGGGAACCTCGAGACGGTGGAGTGGGTGATGCGGGGTGGGAGACTGTGGCGGCCGGGGCAACTGCGGAGCGGGATCGCCATCCGCTGAGCGGCGGAGGGAGGCCTTCCTCGCTCAGGGGGCCATTCCCGTGGCGGCGGGCAGCGCCTGGTCCTCCGCCCATTCGGTCCACGACCCCACGTAGATCCTGACTCGAGGATACCCCAGCAGGTAACGCAGCGCGAAGTACACGTGGCTGGCTTCGGTCGCGCTGTTGCAGTACGTGATGATCTCGCGGTCCGGGGTGATCCCCTGCGCCGCGTACGCCCGCCGCAACTCCTCCGCCGGCTTCCAGACGTGGCCGAAGCCCTCCTGGGTCAGGTCGTCCTGCCAGTAGTGACTGATCGCGCCGGGGATGTGTCCCCGCCGGATCTGCGCGCCCGCGGTGCCGGCGTACTGATCGGGCGGCCTTGCGTCCACCAGCAACGCGCCCGCGGCCTGGGCGCGCCGCACTTCTTCGAGGGGCGCTTGCTCCAGCCGGGACGGCCGGTTCGGGAATCGCGTCACCGGAATTCGCGGGTAGCGCTGCACCACCGGTCGATGCTCGAGCTCCCACTTGAAGTAGCCGCCGTCCAGCAGGAACACGCGGGGATGGCCGAAGCCCGCGAGGAGCCACGCGAGATAGGTCGCGTCGATGTTGCGCGACTCGCCCGCACTGTAGATGACGACCGGCCGGTCGATGTCCACGCCCAACCGGGAGAACAACTCCCGGTACGCACCCGCCGACAGCAACCGGGTGGGGATCCCGCCCTCGCTCGCCCGCACTGTTTCGCCGTTGAGGTATTCGGCGCCCGGCAGGTGACCCCGAAGGTAGGCGAACACGTCGGACCGGACGTCGAGTACGAGCACCGGCCCCTCCGACTGCCAGCGCGCCAGTTCCCCGGTCGAGATCAGCTTGGGAAGCGCCGCCGTCCGCGACGTATCCGCGGCCTGCTCCGGCGCCGCGGTGAGCGGCGCCTGGCGCCCGGAGCACCCACCCACGAGCAGTCCTCCGATTGCCCAGACCACCCGCCCGAACCGTCTCACGGCAGGGAGTCCTCGAGCCCCATGTAGCTCCGCTCCTCCTCGACGTACACTCGGGCGGCGTTCCGCCGCCGGCGCGAATTGAGCGACACCGGGCGGTCTTCGTCCGGCGGCGGGAGTGAGCTGAGCGCGCGCCGCATCGGCACGCCGCGCTCGACCGCGGCGCGCATGTCGCCTACGAGCCCGCTGATGTACGTGCGCGTCCGGCCCACGAGCGCCGCCGGGTCGGCGGGGATCGCGCCATGGCCGGGCACGACGACGCGTGGCACCAGGCTGTCGATCCGCGTGAGCGCACGGCCGAGCGCGGCCGCGCTCCCGTCCACCACCATCGTGATCCCGTCCTCGATGAGCAGATCGCCCGCGAACAGCACTCGCTCCCCGGGAAGCCAGACGGTCAGATCGCCCGCGGAATGACCGCCGCCCGCGGCGGCCACCACGATCGTCCGCCCGCCCAGCCGGAGCGTGTCGGTGCCCGTGACCGGACGATCCGGAGCGTCGGCCAGCTCGAAGCCGCGCATCGCGTCGAGTCCCACCACCCGCACCCAGTCGGCTACGAGGGCCTCCTGCCCGCCTTCGCTCGCCAGCACGCGGGTGTCCGGATGGGCGACGACCTTTGCCCCCGCCCTCCGGAAGACGACGGCGCCGAAATGATGGTCGGGATGGTGGTGCGTCAGCACCAGCCAGCGCACCGGCTGGCGCGTCACCCCGCGGATCGTCCGGAGCAGCGCCTCGCCCTGCCTGGGGCTGGCGAGTGCGTCGATGACGATCACGCCTTGACGGGTGACGATGAAACCGGCGTTGGGACGGCCTTCGGAGCCGCGCCCGGTATCGCCAGGCACGACGAACACGCCCTTGGCGAGCTCGCGGGCGACGAAGGGCGGCGTCCGAACCGTGTCGGCCGAGGCAGCCGGCCCGACCGGGAAGCAGAGCGGGAAGATCAGCGCGGAGAGAAGATGCACGAAGGTCGAACGGAGACCAGGCGCCCCGGCGGCCGGGGCGGCCGGCTACGCGGCCGCGAAGGCGACGTTGACGGACTGCTTGTAGACGCCGCCCTTGCTGTCGGTCCACACCATGGTCAGCGGGGCTTCGGTATCGGCCCGGAGCGTGAAGCTCACAATCGGATCCTTGCTCACCCCGGACGTCCACTCGAACCGGGCCACCTGCTCGTCGCCATAGGTGACCACCACGTCCTTGATGAAGTACGCGGGAATCGGCTGGCCGCCGGCGGTTCGGAAGAATCCGGTGTCCATCGGATGGGAGACGATGGCGTTGACCGTGATGAGATCGCCTTTGGCGATCCGGTCGGGAATGCGGATCCGGGCGTCGCCGATGGTCATCAGCCGCACCCGTTGAGCGAGACGTTCACGTGGGCATAGTCGGCCCAGACCTCGCCCGTCGAGGTCTCGAGGATGGCCCGGACCCAGGTGGTACGCTTCATCTTGATTCGGCTCTGGATGGCCACCTGCCCGATGGCTGGCGTCAGGTGGTAGGCCGCCAGATGCGGATCGGGATTGTAATCGACGATCAGATGCACCGCCTTGACGTACCGCTCGGCGGTCATCGGCAAGTCACTCTCGATGATCACCGGGACGATCCGGCCGTCTTCGGCCACGGCAGGCATGTCGAGCGAGAGATGGCCCCGGCGGATGGGACGGTCACCGAAGAGCCTCGTGAGAATCCTGGCGACCTCCTCGTTGGGCACTTCCGGATCCCGGGGGTCGGGCGTGCCGCCCACCACCAGCAGCCGTCCGGATGCGGAGAGCGGCCCGGACACGGCCAGACCGGCCGCCGACAGACCCAGCGCTCGCATGAAATTCCTGCGGGACGTCCCACCAGCCTCGGACACGCGTACCCCTCCGATCAGATAGTGAAAAATCAGGGGACGCCGGCCGGAAGTCAATGTGAAAACGAGGTCGCGGGCCCGCGGGCATGCAACTTGTGTCACCCAGAGCCGTTGACTAGTTTAAACCATTCTGTTACAAAGCGATGTGAGGCCCCCTCCTCACCTTCTCTTCGTGCCGAGGCGCCGTGGACACCCAAGAGCTTCAACAGGTCGCGCTGTTCGACAAGTGCCGCGAATTCACCAAAGCGCGTGAGTTGCAGGCGATTGGCCTCTATCCGTACTTCAATCCGATTTCAGAGTCGGAGGACACCGTCGTGGTCATCGACGGTCAGAAGCGCATCATGCTGGGCTCGAACAACTATCTGGGGCTGACCCATCACCCAAAGGTTCTCGAGTCCGCCAGCCGGGCGCTGAGCCGCTACGGCTCCGGCTGCACCGGCAGCCGGTTCCTGAACGGGACCCTCGACCTGCACGAGCAGCTCGAGCGCGCGCTGGCCGAGTTTCTGGGCAAGGAGGCCTGTCTCGTCTTCTCCACCGGCTACTCGGCCAACCTCGGCCTCATCGCCGGCCTGGTCGGCCGCGGCGAGACCGTGTACCTGGACAAGCTGGACCACGCGTCGATCGTCGACGGTGCCAAGCTGTCGTACGGCGACACCGAGCGCTTCAATCACGGCGACCTGAACAACCTCGAGCGCCGGCTGGAGCGGAACGGCTCGACGAAGGGGTCGATGATCGTCGTGGACGGCGTGTACTCCATGGAGGGCAACATCGCCGACGTGCCGGGCCTCGTTCGGGTGGCCCGGAAGTATGGCGCCGCGCTGGCCCTCGATGACGCGCACGCCCTCGGGGTCCTCGGCCCCAACGGCGACGGCACCGCGGCGCACTTCGGGATGATTGACGAGGTGGACATCATCGCCGGTACGTTCTCCAAGTCGCTGGCCTCGATCGGGGGGTTCGTCGCGGCCACCGACAACGTCATCCACTACCTCCGACACCACAGCCGGCCACTCATCTTCACCGCGTCGCTGCCGCCCGCCAATACGGCCGGCGTGCTCGCGGCGCTGCAGGTCATGCAGGACGAGCCGGAGCGCCGGGAACGGCTTTGGGCCAACACCCGCCGCTTGCACGCCGGATTCCGGAGCCTCGGCTTCGAGATCGGTTCGACCGAAACTCCGATCGTGCCTGTGCTGATCGGCCCGCTCGAAAAGACCTTCCTCATGTGGCGCCGGCTGTTCGACGCCGGGGTCTTCACCAACCCGGTGGCACCCCCCGCGGTGCCGCCGTCCCAGTGCCGCCTCCGCACCAGCGTGATGGCCACGCACACCTTCGAGCAGATCGACTTTGCGGTCGAGCAGTTCGCGCGGATCGGACGGGACCTGGAGGTCATCTGACCGAACCGCGCGTCCGCGCGGCACGTGACCGGCCGGACCTCAAGCGCTTCATCGACCTGCCCTATCGGCTCCACGCGCGGGACCCTCTCTGGGTCCCGCCGTTGCGTCGGGACGTGGCGATGCTGCTCTCTCGCGAGAAGAACCCGTTCTTCGAGCACGGCGAGGCCGAGTACTTCGTGGCGGAGCACGGCGGCCAGGTCGTCGGCCGGATTGCCGCGATCAGCAACCGGCTGCACAACGAGACCCACGGCGACCGGGTCGGCTTCTTCGGCTTCTTCGAAGCCGCCGACGATCAGGCCGTGGCCGATGCACTGTTTGCCGCGGCCGCCGGGTGGTGCCGGGAGCGCGGCCACGACGTGCTTCGCGGGCCGGCCTCGTTCTCGGTGAACGACGAGTGCGGGGTGCTGGTCGACGGGTTCGACACCCCGCCCGCCCTGATGATGCCTCATAATCCCCGCTATTACGTCCGGCTGCTCGAGGGGGCGGGGTTCGTGAAGGCGAAGGATCTCTGGGTGTACCAGGGGGGCAGCGAGGCGCGCTACGTCCCGGTGCCCGAGCGGCTGGCCCGCGGCACCGAGCTCATCCGGCAGCGCATGGGGATCACGATTCGCCCGCTCGACATGAAGAACTTCAAGGGCGAGGTCGAACGGATCAAGCAACTGTATAACGCGGCATGGGAGAAGAATTGGGGCTTCGTCCCGATGACCGACCACGAGATCGATCATCTGGCGGAACAGTTCAAGCCGGTCGTCATTCCCGAGCTCGTGCCGATCGCCGAAAAGGACGGCCAGGTCATCGGCTTCGGCATCGCCCTGCCGGATCTCAACGTGATCTTCCGGCGGAACCGCTCAGGCCGGATGTTTCCGATGATCCTCAAGCTGCTGTGGGCGCTCAAGACCCGGAGGATCCGCCGCGCGCGCATCCTGCTCCTTGGCGTGCGCCCCGAGTTCCGCGGAAAAGGGGTAGATGCCATGCTCTACCACTGGATCTGGACCAGGTCGGGCGAGCGCGGCATCTACTGGGGTGAAGCGGGGTGGATCCTGGAGGACAATCCGGCGATGAACGCCGGACTGGAAAAGATGACGTTCAAGGTCTACAAGACCTACCGGCTGTACGATCGCCCGATATGAGGACGCTGGTCACGGGGGCGACCGGGTTCGTCGGCAGCCACCTCGCCGAAGCCCTGCGCCACCGGGGCGACGACGTGACGGCGCTGGCGCGCTCGGCGGCCAAGGCCGCGGCGCTGGCGTCGCTAGGCGTGCGCGTCGTGCCCGGCACACTCCACGACCGCGACGCGCTGGTCGCGGCGGCGGAAGGCCAGGACATCGTCTACCATGTGGCCGGCGTCGTGGCCGCCCGGAGCGAGGCCGACTTCCTGGCCGCCAATCGGGACGGGACCCGGAACGTCGTCGAGGCGGCCGAACGGGCGGGCGCCGGACGCCTGGTGTTCGTGTCGTCAATGGCCGCGGCCGGTCCGAGCGTCCTCGGCCGGCCCCACCGCGGCGGCGAGCCGCCGCGGCCGGTGACGGCCTATGGGCGGAGCAAGCTGGCCGCCGAGGAGGTGGTGACGGCCTGCGCACTCGCGTGGTCGATCGTGCGGCCGCCGATGGTGTATGGCCCGCGCGACCGGGAGGTCCTCAAGGTGTTCCGCCTGGTCCGGCTCGGGATCGCACCGGTGCTGGGCGACGGCACCCAGGAGCTGAGCGCGGTGCACGCCGCCGATCTGGCCGAGGCGCTGATCGCGGCAGGGACGAGCGCCTCGGCGGTGGGGCGCACCTACTACGCCTGTCACCCCGAGGTGTTCACCGGCGCCGACCTGGCCCGCGCGGTCGGCCAGGCCATGGGCAAGTCTCCTACGCTGGTTCGGGTGCCCGCGGCGATCGGTCGCGGCATGCTGATGGCATCAGAAGCCGCCGCGCGCCTCAGCGGACGAACCACCATCCTGACCGCCGACAAGGCCAACGAGTTCTACCAGCCCGCCTGGACCGGCGATCCGGTGGCACTCACCCAAGATACCGGCTGGCATGCCACCCGGAATCTGCCTCGAGGCCTCGACGAGACATACCGGTGGTACCGGACGGCCGGATGGCTGTAGTGGCGTCGCCCGGCAGCTCCGTGGGTGTACCGGAGCGCCCTGGCCGATTGCTGGCGGTCGACCGGGTACTCCTGGCGTATCTCGCGATCGTCACGGTGGTGGCAATCGACCGGGCCTCCGAGGACCCGCGCTGCTGGTGGCTGGTGCTCGCGAATGCGCTCACCGCCGCGCTCATCGGGCTGCTGACGCGCCGCGAGCGCGGCGACATCGGGCGCAAGCTGCGTGAGATCTATCCGCTGCTGCTGCTGGCCGGCCTGTACGGCCAGCTCGATGTCCTGAATGGGGTCGGGATACAGGTCTACGACGAGCTGGTGCAGCGGTGGGAGCTGGCGGTCTTCGGGGCGCAGGTCAGCCGGACCTGGTGGCAGGCGGCGCCAAACCGGTTCGGGTCCACGCTGCTGCATGCGGCGTACTTCTCGTACTACTTCATCGTGACGATGCCGGCATTCATCTTTCTCGTGCGGGGCGACCTGCTCGCGGCCCGGCGCTTCGTGCTCGCGGTCATGACGACCTTCGTGCTCTGCTACCTCGCCTTCATCTTCTTCCCGGTCGCCGGGCCCTACTACACGTTTCCGCGTCCCGCGGCAGCGTTCCTCGACAACGCCGCCGCGCGGCTGGTGTACGACACGCTGGCGCGGGGCAGCTCGTTCGGCGCGGCGTTTCCGAGCTCGCACGTGGCGGCCACCGTGGCGGCGGTCGCGGCGTCATGGCAGGGCTCACGACGGCTGGGCCTCGCGCTGCTCGCGCCGACGCTGCTGCTGACGATTGGGGTGGTGTACTGTCAGATGCACTACGCGGTGGACGCGCTGGCGGGCCTGGCGCTGGGCGCAATAGTGGCCTACGTCGTTGGCCGGCAGTATCCGGATTCGGAGCGGGCGTCACCCTGAGCGGAGCGAAGAGCGCATAACCCGACGCGCCCCCTTCGCTCCGCTCAGGGC
>JACCSZ010000014.1 GCA_013812695.1 Gemmatimonadales bacterium
GAGCTCGACTTTCGCCCGAGCGAGACCTTCGAGACCGGTATCCGCAAGACGCTCGGATGGTATCTCGCCAACGAGCGGTGGTGGCGATCCGTGATGGATGGAACCTACCGCCAGTGGGTGCACCGACAGTACGGCGCCGGGGCGGCATGAGGGTTGTGCAGGTCCTGAGGACAGGGCTCAGCCGGCTCGGCAGGACCCTGCGCATCCAGGCGCGGGGAACCGCCCCGAGCGCACTTCCGCTTGCCGGCTACTCCGAACACCGCCACGAGATCCCCTTCATCGATCCGCTGAGCGATGCGGACCTTACCGAGCTGAACCAACTCTTCCGTTGGCACGCCTTCACGGTCGACAGCCATGGGCGCCGTTTCGGTGGCGTAGCTTGGGCAGGAAAACGGGACCGTCCCCAGAAAATCCCTGATCCGCGGATCGTGCTGATGCACGAGCGCTTCCAGCTTCGGGACAAGCACGTGCTCGAGTTTGGGTGCTTCGAAGGGATTCACACCATCGGGCTCGCACGGCTCGCTGGACGGGTGACCGCGGTGGACGGGCGTATCGAAAACGTCGCCAAGACCATCGTCCGCTCGGCGTTGTACGGTTGTTCCCCGCGGGTGTTCAAGTACGACGTGGAAACGGTGCCGGCCAATGCCGGGCTCCTGCGCGCGGACCTGCTGCATCACGTGGGCGTGCTCTACCACCTGACGGACCCGGTGCGACACCTGCGGGAGCTCGGTCGCTACATCCGGGTCGGAGTGATGCTGGATACCCATGTCGCGACCGACGAGGAAGCGACACAGTCGTACGAGGTGGAGGGCAGAGCGTTCGCCTACAAGGCCTACCAGGAGCTCGGACATCGTGACGTGTTCAGCGGGCTCTACGCTGAATCGAAATGGCTGCCGCTCGGCGCGATCGTGGAATTGCTGAAGGAGACGGGCTTCGGATCGGTGGAGGTCGTCGAGACCCGTCAGGAACGCAATGGCCCGAGAGTGCTGCTGTTCGCCAGCCGGACATGAGCGAATGAAGCAGCCGACTCCAGCCGGTCCCCGCGGCGTCTCGATGCGCACCACAGGAGTGCTCGCGGGCCTGGCGAGCTTGGACATCCTGCTGAGTGTCGTCTACCAATGGTACTTCCTCAGAGCGATCGGCCCGGGCCTGGAGACCGATGCGTTGTACGCCGGCATGATGGTCCCGCAGCTGGTTCTCATCGTGCTGACGGGGTCGCTCATTCAGGTGCTGGTGCCGCTGCTCGCGGTGCAGAGTGAGGAGACCTACGCCCAGAGCGTCTGGACGTTCATGCACGTGGTAGCCCTGGGCTTCGGTGGGATCGTGCTGTTGGCCTGGATTACAGCGGGCTGGTGGGTGCCGCTCACCGTCCCGCGGTTCAGTCTCGAGGGTCGTCAACTCACGGTTCACCTGGTTCGGATTCAGCTCGTCGGGCTGGTGCTCTCCGCACTCTCGTCGGTGCTGTGGACGGCCCAACAAGCGCGCCGGCGGTTCCTGTGGTCCGCGGTGAGCGCGGCGCTGGCCGGCATCGTGGGCCTCGGCTTCCTGCTCTGGGGTCTTTCCCGGCTCGGTGTGGCCGCGGCGGCGTGGGTCGGAGTGCTCAGGGCCGGCCTCCAGACTGTGCTGTTGCTGCCTGGGGTGGGGAGGTATCGGACGCCGCGGTGGCGCACCGACCTCACGGTCGAAGCGTGGCGGCGGATGCGTCCGCTCCTCTCCCGGTCGATTTACTTCAAGTCCGACATCGTTGTCGACCGGTTCCTGGCCGGGCTCGCACCCGCCGGTGCGCTTTCGATGCTGACGCTCTCCCGGCAGCTCTACACCGCTGGTCATCAGGTCGTCAACCGTGCGGTGACGGCCCCCGCGATTCCGGCGTTGGCGCAGCTCGCGGCCCGAGGCGACTGGACGCAGTTTCGCGGCCTGCGGAGTGCCCGGGTGCGCTGGGCCACGGGCGGTGCCGCGGCCTCGGTGCTTCTCCTGCTGCTCATCGGTCACCCGGTGCTTTCGGCATTCTTCGCTCGAAGCAGCTACCGGCCCGATCAGGTCGACCAGACCTGGCAGCTCCTGCTGGTGCTGTCGGGTGTATGGGTCGCGGGCGTCACGTCACAGGTCCTGGCAGGGGCGTTCTATGCGCAGGGCGACACGGAGACGCCCACACGCATCGGGGTCATCAGCTTTACGGCGGGTATCGCACTCAAACTCCTGGGTTTTCGGGTGTGGGGTGTAGCGGGGATCGCCGCCGGGGCCAGTCTGCACTATCTCCTCATGGGGTCGCTGCTGGTGCGGGCAGGACGACGAACGCCCGCGGTGGCGGCGTCGGCGGATGCGGTCGTGGAGCCACCGGTCGCGTCCTCGGATCCGTCATCCGAGGGCGACTTCGAGCTTCCCGCGGTGGCCAATGAGCGGCCGGGCGGCGCCAGGTAGCATGAATCCGGCGCGTGCGGTCCTCAACGCGGTTCGCCGTTGGCGTCAGATGCAGTCACTCCGTCGATCGTTCGACAACCAGCCGCTGGTGCAGCGGAGCTGTCCGTTGTGCGGTGAGCGGGCTCAGCGGCTTCTGCTGCGCGGCGACCGCGATTTCATCGGGATCAATACCTCCCAATGTTCCGCATGCGGCTTCGTCTTCAGCTCGCCGCACTACCCTCCCGAAGTGATTGCCGAGTTCTACCGGGAGCGTTACCGCAGCCTGTTCAAGGGTCAATCCGATCCGCGTGGTCTCGCGCTTCGACAGACGTATCTCGGGGAGCGTGCCGAGTTCTATATCGAGTTTCTGGGAAGCGAGGGCCTGCTACCCGGCTCGGGTGGGACGGTGCTCGACGTGGGGTGCGGGGAGGGTACCCTCCTGCGTACCCTGCACGCGCGGCGTCCTGACCTCCGGCTCGCCGGCGTCGAGCCCACCGTCGCATTCGCGCGGCATCTTGCCGAGGAGACGGGAATTCCGATCGCTCCGGGCCTCGACGAGCTTCGCGACGGAGCGCGCTTCGACCTGGTGACGCTCGTACACGTCCTGGAGCATGTCCACGACCCGGTGGCGTTGCTGCGTCAAGCCGGAGCCCGTCTCGGACCTGAGGGACATCTGTACGTCGACGTTCCCGATCTCGCCTGGCACTCGAGCATCACCGACCTGCATATTGCGCACTGCAGCCACTTCAGCCGGCATACCCTCTCCGCCGCCCTCACCCGTGCCGGGCTCGAAGTCGTGCGGGCGGTGCAGCACCGGCCTCCGACGCTGCCCCCTTCCATCTACGCGGTTGCGGCTCCGCGGCGCGGCGGTATCGTGGACGTAGTCCAGGCTGATCCGGAACGCGACGCTCACGCGGTCAGAATTCGGAGCATCGAGCCCGGGGAGCCTAACTTCTGGGCACGCGAGATCCGCGCGCAGCTGGGTCGCCTCAAGTGACTGGCCAGGGCATGCAGCACTTCTTCGAGTGGTTCGCGCAGCACGGCTCCCGGGACCGGCCCTGGCTGATCCTGGGCAAGGGGCCCAGTTTCGGTCTGCGCAGTCGCTTCGATCTCTCCGGGTACGACATCCTCAGCCTCAACCATGCGGTGCGGGAGCAGCCCGTGCTGCTCGCCCACATGATCGATCTCGACGTCGTCGACACGTGCGGAGCGACGCTGCTCCGCCATGCGCGCCACGTCGTGCTGCCATGGTACCCGCACGTCGAGAACGCACCGGGTCCCCGGTCGCTCGAGGAACTGCTCTCCAGCCACGACCTCCTGCGCACGCTCGCCAGCGAGGGCCGGCTGCTCTGGTACGATCTCGGCATCGCTCCGCGCCGGTACGGACCCGGCCCGGTCGTCCAGGCGGCCTACTTCAGCGCCGAAGCCGCGGTCAGTCTGCTGGCACTCGCCGGCGTGCGACGCGTGCGATCGCTCGGCGTCGATGGCGGCAGCGGGTACAGCTCGGACTTCGAGGACCTGGCTCGCCGGACCCACCTGGCCAACGGCCAGCCGGGATTCGATCTGCAGTTCCAGGGCATCGCGCGAACCATGCAGCGTACCGGTCTGGATTTCGCACCGCTGGATCAGCCGTCGCCGATGGTAGTCTGCGTGCCGTCCACTGAGGCGACCGCGCTCCCGGAGCGGGTCCTCGAGTTCACGATCCGGAAGCACGCGAGCATGAACGCCCGGCTGCACCGGATCCGCTCGACGCACGATCTCGAGACGATGTCCGCTGCGGCCCTCGAGAACGCCGATGCGGGGGGTCCGAGTGAACGTCGCCGGGCCATCGTCCTCAGCTCGAGCAGCCTGGTCTTCGACGATCTACGGAAGCTGTGGGCGCGCCCATTCGACCGCGAGGCGGTCGAGGTGCCGCTCGGGGTCCCCGCCCATGAGCTGCCCACGCCTCCGGGTGTCTCCCTCGTCACAGCCACCGACTCCCACCGACTCCGGGAGCTGTCTCGAGCCGCCCTTGATCTCGGGCGCTCGACGGGGGAGCCCACTCTTCCGCGGGGCACGCTGTCCGTCACGGCGAGTCTCCCGGCACGGTGGAGCCGGCAGGATCAGTTCGAGGCGGGGAACACCTCGCTCCTCAGGTATTCGGCACCCGGATTGCAGCCGTGGATTTCCAGGGCCCATCCCTTCGCGCATGTCTGGGTGGCGACCCTGCTCGACGCCGTGCGCGATGGCTTCGTGTCGCTCGAAACGATACGGACGGAGGTCCGGCTCGGACATGTTCGCCCATCGCTCCTCGAGCAGGTGGAGAGCGGGAGCCTGGAGAGCCTGCTGGTCTCGTGGTCGGCCCGCCGCCGCGACGCCCGGTGGACGCCTCCCGATGGCTCCGCCGCACGGCCCGCGGGACTCGGGACGAATCCTCTCCTCATGCTGCGCGCGCTCGCCCGCCACGCCCGCTCGCAGATACGAGCTTACCGCCGCCGCCGTAGCGCTCAGCCGGCCTAGGCTTCACACCCACCGCCGCCACTCCCATGGAAATGTTTCGAGGCTCCGCGACGCTCTACATTCTGCTGAGTGCGTATAACGGCGCGAAGTACATTGCCGAGCAGATCGAGAGCATCGGGGCCCAGAGCCTCACGGATTGGGTGCTGATCGTTCGCGACGACGGGTCGGCGGACTCCACCGTGCGCATCGTGGAGGAGCTCACCCGAATGGACGGACGAGTCCGCCTGCTCAGGGACGGACGCGGCAACCTCGGCCCGGTCGCGAGCTTCGGGGCACTGCTCGAATGGGCCTCGGCACGAGGAGCGGCCTACGTCGCCTTGTCTGACCAGGACGACGTGTGGAAGGCGGACAAGCTGGAGAGACAGTTGGCGCTCCTGATGGCGCATGAGGCCGCGGTCGGTCTCGACCACCCGACGCTCGTACACTCCGATCTGGCCGTCGTGAGCGACGACCTCCAGCCGATTCACCCCTCCTACCTGCGCCGCCAGCGGCTGGAGCATCTCGCGGTCGACCCGCTCCGCCGGCTCCTGGTGCAGAACTTCGTCACCGGCTGTACCGCCGTCTTCAACGGGGCGCTGCTCCGCGCGGTCACCCCGGTGCCGCCGGTGGTGATGCACGACTGGTGGCTGGCGCAGTGCGCCGCGGCCACCGGCAGCATTCTGTTCGTCGAGGAGGCGACCGTCCTGTATCGGCAGCATGAAGCGAACGTGCTCGGAAGCCGTGGGGCGCTGCGGATGTACGCCGACGCGTTGCGTCGGCCCGCCGACCAGTGGGCACGGGACGCGCATCATCTGGCGGCGTCGCGGGAGCAGGCCTGCATCTTGGCGACGCGGTTGCGGGAGCTTCCGAGCGGAAGCCGAGTCGACGCGCGGAGGCTGGAACTGGTGGGGGGGTTTTGCGAGGCGCTGCGGGATGGGCGAAGCCCGCTCGGGCAGCTCAGAGAGGTTCGGCGGCTGGGGGTACGTCCTCGAAGCCTCACCTATCCGCTGTTCTTCTACCTGCGGATTCTCTGCGGCGTGCCACCGGGCTCGGAGTCGTCGCGCCAGCTATGACGGCCGGGGCCAGCGCCTTACCTTTGGGTCCGGCCTCGGCACCTCGGGGGCGCGACCGGTCTCGTACCCGGGCGGATCGTTGGGCGGACCTCTGAGGGAGGACCTTCATGCGCATGGAAACGGGCGACGCGAACGGCACCATTGAGACTCCTGTTCGGGTCTACGTGGGGAGTCAGGAAGCCCAGATGGTTCCGGTCAAGGTCCTGGAGTACTCGATCCGGAAGCACGCCAGCCTGCCGGTGGAAGTCTTTCCGCTGCACCAGGCGGGCATCGAGTTTCCCATGCCGCGGGACGTGCAGAACCGGCCTCGGACTCCGTTCTCGTTCCAGCGCTTCTACATCCCCCGACTGGCCGGGTATCGCGGCCGGGCGATCTACCTCGATTCGGACATGCAGGTCTTCAAGGACATCCGCGGGCTCTGGTCCTTGCCGTTCGACGGCGCGGACCTGCTGGCTGCGTGGGAGCTTGCCGAGAGCAGCCGGCGCCCCCAATTCAGTGTCATGCTCCTCAACTGCCAAGCGTTGCGGTGGGATCTGCAGGAAATTGTCGCCGCCCTCGACCGCGGGGAATTGTCGTACGAGACGCTGATGCACGAGATGAAGGTCGCTCGCCACATCACGGCCGCGATCGATCCCCGGTGGAATTCGCTCGAGCGCTACGAGGCGGGTGAGACGGCGTTGCTGCACTACACCGACATGACGCGACAACCTTGGGTTTCGGGCGACAACCCGCTCGGCTTTCTGTGGGTGCGGGACCTGATCGAGGCGGTCGAGCAGGGCTTCCTCGGCCGGGCGCTGGTCGAGGCGCACGTCCGCGAAGGCCATCTCCGCCCGTCGCTGCTCTACCAGCTCGACCACCGGGTCGAGGAGACCGCGAAGCTCCCGGCTACCGCGCTGGGGCTCGACGCGCACTTCGTGCCGCCCTACAAGCAGATGGGTTCGCACGCCGGTGTGCGCCCCGGCCTGATGGAGCGAACGCGCGGCCTGCTCCGGCGCGTGTACGAGCGAACGCCCTTGTCCCGAGGCGATCGGCCGCTGCGGAAGTCCGAAGGCTGAGGTCGATGGCGCCGCCTTCGCGAGTGGGGCGGCCCCTCGTGGCCGTCGTCATCGTCAACTGGAACGGCTGGCATCTGCTCGATGCCTGCCTGGCTTCCGTCCGCGAGCAGCACCCCAGCCCCGACCGGGTGATCGTGGTGGACAACGGGTCGACCGATGGCTCCCTGGCCGAGCTCGAAGCCAGATGGCCGGACGTCGTGGCGCTGGATGCCGGATCGAACCTGGGATTCTCGGGGGGCAACAATCTGGGGATCCGCGACGCGCTGGCGGCGGGCGCGGATCAGGTGCTTCTGTTGAACAACGACGCTCAGCTCCTGCCGGGGGCTTTGGGCGAGCTGCTCGCCGCGCTGACGGAGGCAGGACCGGCGGTCTGGGCAGCGGCGCCCAAGATTCTCTATCGAGCCACCCCGGACGTCATCTGGTCGGCGGGCGGGCGGTTCGACTGGTGGCGAGGACTCTCCATCGATCGCGGCGCCGATGAGCTCGATCAGGGGCAATACGATCAGCCCGAGCTGATGGAATTCGCCAACGCGTGTTGCCTGCTCGTTCGAGCACGGATCTTCCGGGAGCTGGGTTTCCTCGACGAAGGGTACTTCATGTACTTCGAGGACTCCGAGCTCGCTGCGCGCGCCGAGCGGACCGGCGCCCGGATCGCTTACCAGCCGGCCGCGCGCGTGCTGCATGACGTCCAGGCCAGCAGCGGGGGAGCGGACGGCGGACCGTCACCTGCGGCACTGTATTACTGGACCCGGAATCGTTGCCGCTTCATCCGCCGGAACGTCCGCGGGCCCGTGCGCCGCCTCGCCGCTCACACGTATGTGATCGGCAGCCGGGTGGTGCGGATGGTGCAAGCGGCCCGGGCCGGCCGCCCGCAGGATGCTCGCCTGGTCGGACGGGCGCTCGTCGACGCTTACGTTCACGGGGCCACCGGCCCGCGATCCACCCCTCCGGTGCGGCTGCCCTGAAGCAGCTTGGCTGACGAACACCCTCGATGTTCAGCGCGGGGGCGCGCGGCAGGCCGGGCGCCCCCTCGAACGTTCTCCCGTGAGCTTCGCGTGCGCATCGGTATCGACGCAACCGCACTCCCGTTGCAGCGCACCGGCGTGGCCAACTACGTGTTTGGCCTGCTCGGCGGGCTGGCCGCCGTGGATCGCGAGCATGCCTACGTCGTCTTTGCCAAGCGGGCGCACATCGCCCAGCTCGGCATCGATCGCCCCAACTTCCAGTTCGTGCCGATCGATCTGCCATCCCGCGGGCTCCGGCTCGCATGGGAGCAGGTCGTCCTCCCCCGGCACACCCGGACGCACCGGCTCGACGTGCTCCACTCCCCGCACTATACCATGCCGCTGCGCCGGGCGGCGCGCGCCGTGGTGACGTTCTGCGATATGACCTTCCTGCTCTACCCAGAGCTCCATCAGGCCGTGAAGCGGGCCTACTTCCCGGCGATGATGCGATGGAGCGCCCGCCACGCGGATCGGCTGATCACGATCTCGGAGAGTACGCGCGACGATCTCGCCCGCCTCTGGGGAGTCGACCCGGGCCGGATGACCGCGATACCACTCGCCGCGGGCGCCGAGTACCGGCCCGCGGCCCCGGAGGCAATCGCCGCGGCCTGCGCCCGCCACGGTCTCCGCCCTGGCGGGTACGTGCTGTACGTGGGCGTGCTGGAGCCGCGGAAGAACGTGGACGCCCTGGTGGCGGCCTTCGGCCTGGCGGCCGAACGGTTGCAAGGGCTCGATCTGGTCATCGCGGGCAAGCGCGGCTGGATGTACGACCGGATCTTCGCGCAGGTGGAGGCGCTCGGCCTGGCCCATCGGGTCCGCTTCACAGGCTACGTCGCGCAGGAAGATCTCCCGGGACTGTACGGCGGAGCCCGCCTGCTGGTCTATCCCTCTCGGTATGAGGGCTTCGGATTGCCGGTGCTCGAGGCGATGGCCTGCGGCGTGCCGGTCGTGACCACCAACGTCAGCTCCATGCCGGAAGTCGCCGGCGACGCGGCGCTGCTCGTGGACCCGGACGATGTTCCTGGCCTGGCCGCGGCCATCGTCCGTCTCGTCGATGATCCCGCGCTCGCCCGGGAGCTCGCGCGCCGAGGTCGTGAGCGGGCCGCGGGCTTCAGCTGGGAGCGGTGTGCCGAGGAGACTCGCCGGGTATACGAGCAGGTGGGTTCGAGCAGGCAGGGAACGGGGTCGTGACACTCACGGCCCCGGCGGCGCGGCCCGGTTGGTCGGATGCGGACCGCTTGCCGGTCCTCGCTTTGTTCCTGCCCGCCTGTTTCATCATCGAAGTCATCCTCGGCGGTCCCTTCGGCGTGTACCGGGGCGTCTCCGTCCGGCTCTGGCTGTTCGGCGGATCGTGCGCGGTCCTTGCCTTCGCCCTGCTCGTTCGGGGCCGCGTGGTGCGCGCGCACCTCGTCCCGATCGTCAGCGTCATCGGATTCGTCGCCGTGAACGGCCTCTGGGTCGCCGTCGTCCCGGTCCTGGCCAGAACGAACATGCACTGGTCGCTCCGCGAGCCCCACGCGTTCGGCGTGCTCCTTCTGGTCGTGTTGATCCTCGCCCTCCTCCGACCCGGTCAGCTCGCCGCCACGGTGTCGCGGTTGCAACGCCTGGTCGTGGTGACGTCGCTGGTGCTCGCGGCCTTTCAGGTCGGGCTCTGGGTATTTGGCACATTGCTCGGCGAACTCAAGTGGGTGGTCCCGTTCGCGCTGGGTGTCCTGTTTCCCGGGTCCAGCGACCAACTCTACGTCGGCACGATGCCCGACGGCTTTTTCAGGGTGTTCTGGATCTCCACGCTCTGGTGCATCCTCGGCTTCTTCTGGATCCCCATCGCCCTCCCGAGCACGCGGTTTCTCTGGGTGTTCCGGGGGCTGCTTGTCCTGGACCTGGTCGTGGCCTACTCCCGGGGCATCTGGGTCGGACTGGTGGTTGGGCTGATGATCGCCTTCGGCGTGAGGTTGACGGGCCACGATGTGGGGCGGAGGCTGACCCGCTTCGCCATGACCACCGCGATCGCCGCGGCGGCCCTGCTCGGGGTCCTGGCGGCCACCGGCTCCCTCGAGCGAGGGGTGGCGCGCTTCGCCTCGACCACATCGCGCGAGGACGCGAGCATCGGGGCTCGCGTCGAGCAGGCTCCCTACCTGCTTCGACTCTGGTACGAGCACCCGGTCATCGGGAACGGATATGGGGCGTACTCGACCGTCCACGTTCGGTCGCCGGAGTCGCCGTACAGCTACGAGCACATGCCCTACGCCCTGCTCGCGAAGCTCGGCCTCGTCGGCTTGCTGGTGAGTGGCGCCTTCCTGGTGGGCTGGGCACTGACCGCATGGCAGGTCCGCCGGCGCTATCCGGCGGAGACCGCCTCCTTCCTTGGCAGTAGCGCTGCCTTGCTCGTCGCGGAGATGACCAACCCGATGGTACTCAACTTCGTCAGCATGACCATTCTTGCGTGCCTGCTGCTCCAGTGGGCCAACCTGATATCGATGCCCGCGCCCGGCCGGACCCCCGGTCAGGCGTGAGGTGGCCGGAATGGGCCACGATTATCTTGCAGGATCCCGACCTCGGAGGACCTTGACAGGATGAGCCCACCTCAGAGGACAGCGTCCGCCGCCTCTACCCAGCCCGGAGACGACCTCACGGTCTCGGGGCTCCTCGAATTCCTGCTGCGCCATCGGAGGCTGGTCCTGGGTACGGGGCTGCTCGCGTTCCTGTTGGTGGGCGGGGTCGCGCTCACCCGCTCCCGGACCTATACCTCGACGGCCAGGTTCATGCCCCAGAGCTCCGAGGGTACGCTCTCGCAACTCTCCGGCCTCGCCGCGACGTTCGGTGTGTCGGTTCCCGCAACCGATCAAGGCTCGTCTCCGAACTTCTATGCCGAACTGCTCAAGTCCCGGGACGTGCTTCGCCGGACGGTGGAGAGCCGCTACTCGTTCGCGGCGCGCGGAGACTCGATGCGCGGAACGCTGATCGAACTCTTCGAGATTGCCCGGGACAGCCCTCCGGCGCGCCGGGACGCCGCGGCAAAGGCGCTGCTCAAGAGCATCGAAGTCGGCATCGGCCGCGAAACCGGCACCATCAATCTCGAAGTCAGCACCGCCTGGGCCGAGCTGTCCCAGCAGGTCGCGGGCCGGATGATCCAGCTCGTCAGCGACTTCAACCTGCACCGACTGCAGACGAAGGCCGGTGCCGAGCGGCGCTTCGTCGAGGCACGGGTCGACGAGGCGCAGGACACCCTCCGCGCGGCCGAAGCGCGCCTCGAAGGCTTCCTGCAGCGGAACCGCGCTTACCAGAACTCCCCCCAACTGCTGTTCGAGCACGCCCGCCTCGAGCGCCAGGTCGCCATGCGGCAGCAGGTGTACACGGCGCTCGCGCAATCGTACGAGGGCGCGCGGATCGACGAGGTCCGGAATACCCCGGTGATCACGATCATGGAGCCGCCAGACCTTCCGGCCAAGCCCGACGCGCGGCTGGCTCTGGTCAAGGGCATCTTCGCGGGGCTCGTCGGGCTGGCGCTCGGTGCGTTCCTCGCCGCCCTGCGGCAGGCGTTCGGTGGATCGCTCCGTGGGCTCAGGCGGAGACCACGCGTTGAGGAGCCCGGCTCGGCGGGCGGAGATGAGCCAGGCCGCCGGCCGCTGGTCTCCACCGCGGCAGCGCCGGACGGGGGGTGAGCGGCCTGGCCGCGACGGCACATGCACCCGAGCTGTCGATCTCGATCGTCGCATACCAGCCCAATCTCGATCTCCTGCGGGAAACTTTGCGCTCACTCCGCGATGCGCTCGAGGTCGCCCGCACCGCAGGCTCGATCTCGGCTGCCGCGCTCACGGTGGTGGACAATGACAGCTCGGACGCCGCGGAGGTCGAAGCGCTGCTGCCGCCCTGGCACGAGGGCACGGCGTGGCTCCACGCCCAGCTCATTCGCGGTCACGGCAACGTCGGGTACGGCCGCGGCCACGACCTCGCCATCGAGCGGGCGGCCGGGACGTACCACTTGGTGCTCAATCCCGACGTCGTCCTCGACTCCTCGGCCATTCTCGAAGCGGTGCGCTACCTCGAGGCGCACCCCGCTATCGGATTGCTCACGCCCCACGTGGCCAACGCAACCGGCGGGCGGGAATGGCTCTGTAAGCGCTACCCGAGCGTGCTGGTGCTCGCGCTGCGCGGCTTCGCGCCGGCTGGCATGCGGCGTCCCTTCCGCCGGCTCCTGGACCGCTACGAGATGCGGGATCTCCCGGAGGACGAGATCGCCACCGGCATTCCCATCGCGACCGGGTGCTTCATGTTCGCGCGGCGAGCCCCGCTCCAAGCCATCGGCGGGTTCTCGCCCGACTACTTTCTCTACTTCGAGGACTTCGACCTGAGCCTCCGACTCCGGCGGCTGACCGAGATCGCGTACGTGCCCCAAGTGCGGATCGTGCATCGAGGGGGGTACGCCACGAGGAAGGGCTGGGCCCACCGCCGGCTGTTTCTGCAGTCCGCGGTCACGTTCTTCCGCCGCCACGGCTGGAGACTCTGGTGAGTCGGGCGCTGCCCCGGAGCGTCCTCGTCACCGGGGCCACCGGGTTCCTCGGGACGCATGTGTGCCGCGCCTTCGCAGATCGTGGGATTCCGGTGCGCGCGTTGATACGGCGGCCGGGCTCGCCCGTACCTGTCGGGACCGAACCGTGGCCGGTGCGCGGCCTCGACGACGCCCCGGCGCTCGCGCGGGCGCTCGCCGGCATCGAGGCCGTGGTGCACCTGGCGGCGCACGTGCACCAGCGGTCGATTCCGGCGGACGGCAGCCCCCCGGCGGCGGCGTTCCGGTCCGTGAATGTGGACGGTACCCGCGCCCTGCTCGACGCCACGATCGCGGCCGGCGTTCGCGATTTCGTGTTCGCCAGCTCCGTCAAGGTGGTGGGCGAGGACAGCGGCGCGCCGTGGACCGAGGACACGCCGCCCGCGCCGGCCGACGCCTACGGAGCGACGAAGCTCGAGGCGGAGCGGCTGGTGCGCGAGCGGGCCGCCGCCCACCGCCTGCACGCGCCCGTGCTCCGATTGCCGCTGGTGTACGGTCCGGGCATGAAGGCGAACGCGCTGCGCCTGTTCGATGCGGTCGCCCGCGGCATGCCGCTCCCGCTCGGCGCCGTGCGCAACCGACGGAGCTTTCTGTTCACGGGCAACCTGGTCGCCGCACTCCTTGCGGTGCTGGAGAGCGAGGGTGGAAGTGACACCTTTTTCGTCAGCGACGGAGCGGATCTGTCCACACCGGACCTGCTGCGCGAGATCGGCCGAGCGCTTGGACGTCCGGCGCGCCTCGTTCCCCTACCGGTGGGAGCGCTCCGGGCCGCCGGGCGGCTGGGGGACGCAATGGCCCGAGTAGTACGAACCCCGCTCACCACCGCGGCCATCGACCGGCTGATCGGTTCGCTCGCGGTGGATTCCTCCAGGCTGACGCGGGTGACCGGCTACCGGCCCCCGCACACGGTCCGGGACGGCCTGCGGCTCACCGCGGAGTGGTACCTCAGCCGCGAGAAAGGATCGGGGTGATCGACGGATTTGGCCGTCTCGCCTTGGCCGTGGCCCTCCCCGCGTTTCTCGCGACCGCCGCCCTGTGCGCGCTCGTCCGGCGCTACGCGCTCACCCGCTCGCTGCTGGATGTTCCGAACGAGCGCAGCTCGCATTCCGTCCCGACGCCCACGGGCGGAGGGATCGCGATTACGCTGGTGGTCGTGGCCGGCATCGCCGTGCTGGCGTCGACGGGGGTGGTGGATGACCGGACGGCCATCGCCCTCGTCGGCGGGGGAGCGCTGGTGGCCGCGGTGGGCTGGCTGGACGACCGTCGCGGGCTCTCGGCAAGTGCCCGGCTGCTGGTGCACACGGCGGCGGCCGCCTGGATGGTCGGCTGGCTCCGCGGCCTTCCCGAGCTGAGCGTCGGGGCAGGCGCGGTCCACATGGGAATCGCCGGAGCGCTGCTCGCGGTGCTCGGGGCGGTGTGGTCCACCAACCTGTACAACTTCATGGATGGTATCGACGGGCTGGCCGCGGCGGAGGGGGTCGTCGTCGGACTCGCAGGGGCGCTGCTGCTCGCGCCGCGCGAACCCGCGCTCGCCGCCGTTGCCCTCCTCCTGAGCGCGGCCAGCGCCGGATTTCTGGTCTGGAACTGGCGGCCGGCCCGCCTGTTCATGGGCGACGTCGGATCCGGGTTTCTCGGGTTGGCCTTCGCGGGACTGGCCGTTGCTTCCGAGAACGCGCACGCGCTGCCGGCGCTGCTCTGGCTGCTCCTGCTCGGCCCATTCTTCGTGGACGCGACCGTCACGCTGCTCCGCCGGATCGCGCGCGGCGAGCGCTGGGTGGCCGCCCACCGCGCCCACGCCTACCAGCGCGCCGTGCAGGCCGGGTGGTCACACCGGCGAGTCACGAGCGTGATGATCGGGCTCAGCGCCGCGCTCGGTCTGGTCGCGCTCGTCGTGAGCCGGGACCCGGAGCTGCTCGGCCCGGCGCTCGCGACCGGGGCGGCAGCACTGGGCGCCCTCTACCTGGTGGTCGAGCGGTGGAACCCGATGCAGCCCATGGGAGACGCGGCCGAGCGTTCGTCGCAACGCCCATCCGCGGAGCGAGCGCCCGTTCAGCAGAGGCCGGGGAGCGTGTCGGCAGAGCGCAGTCATCATCAGGGCTGAGCACTCTCGCGTCAGTCTGACACGTCGGTCTCGTCGGGAACTCGCGAGGCGGGGGTGCCGCAGGTGGCGCAAGGCTTGCTCATCCGACGGTGCTGCTTCGCGTCGCTGTCGCATAAGCTTTGGTTTGCCATTGCCTTGACTCTGACCCCCTGCTCGGAGATACTGTACCGGAATGGCACCTGACGCTCATCTGCCCGTGGCGAGCAGGATACGGAACCGGTACCTGTTCGCTTCGGACGCACTGCTGTTTGCTTCCGCGACGATTCTGGCATTCGCGCTCCGCTTCGAGGGATTCGAGTGGGGGCCGTACCACAACCATTCCGCACTCCTGTTCCTCCTGGCGGCCCTTCCCCTCAAACTCGCGATCTTCTGGAGAGTCGGCATCTACCGGCGGCTCTGGCGCTACGCCGGCATCGTGGACATCGAACGCCTGATCTCCGCGTCGACGGCCTCCGGACTGCTGGGGCTGGTCCTGGGTGCCTGGGTGCTGCCTGGCCTCGGGCTCACCGTCATGCGGGTGCCGCTCAGCGTGCTCTTTATGGACGGCCTCCTGACGGCCGCGTTTGCGGCGGGCCCCCGGTTCGCCGTTCGCGCTTTCGGCCGCCGGCGCCAGCAGCACCGCCTGCTCGACGCCCGTCGCGCGCTCATTGTGGGGGCAGGCGCCGCGGGCGAAATGATCGTCAAGGAGCTGATGGCTCACCCGGCGATCCGGCTCAACCCGATCGGGTTCGTGGACGACGACCGCTCCAAGCACGGCCATCGGATGTGCGACCTGCCGGTGCTGGGCCCGCTCGCGGCGCTTCCCGACCTGTTGCTGAGCCACGAGATCGACGAGGTCGTGATCGCCATGCCGCGGGCACCCGGAGCGGTGGTGCGGCAGGTGGTCCGCGCGGCGCTCGAAGGGGGCGTCAAGACGCGGACTGTGCCCGCGATGTTCGACATCATCTCGGGGCGCGTGAGCGTGGCGTCGCTCCGGCAGGTCGAGATTCAGGACCTGCTCCGGCGGGAGCCGATCCAGACGGATCTCGACCTGGTCCGGAGCCTCGCCACGGGCGAGACGGTGCTGGTGACGGGCGCGGGGGGATCGATCGGCAGCGAGCTTTGCCGCCAGCTCGCCCGACTCGAGCCCGCGCAGGTCGTTCTGCTCGGACACGGGGAGAACTCGATCTTCGACGTGCTGGGCGAGCTGACGGAGCGGTTCCCGACGCTGACTGCGGTGCCCGTCATCGCGGATGTGCGCGACCGGGAGCGGCTGCGGCAGGTGTTCGCCCAGTATCGGCCGTACTCGGTGTTTCACGCCGCGGCGCACAAGCACGTGCCGCTCATGGAGGGGAACATCGCGGAGGCGGTGACCAACAACGTCCTCGGCACCCGGAACGTGGCGGAGCTCTCGGCGGAGTTCGGTGTCGAACACCTCGTGATGATCTCGACCGACAAGGCGGTCCGGCCCACCAACATCATGGGCGCCACCAAACGGGTGGCGGAACAGATCGTCCAGGAGATCGCCGAGTCGCACGAGCGGAAGTTCGTCGCCGTCCGGTTCGGGAACGTCCTCGGCAGCCGGGGCAGCGTGGTCCCAACCTTCCTCCGGCAGATCCAGGACGGCGGCCCGGTGACCGTGACGCACCCCGAAATGCGGCGCTACTTCATGACGATTCCCGAGGCGGTGCAGCTGGTCCTGCAGGCGGGCGCGATCGGACACGGCGGCGAAGTGTTCGTGCTCGACATGGGAGAGCCCGTCAAGGTGCTGGACCTGGCCACCGACCTCATCCGCCTGTCGGGACTCGAGGTGGGTACCGACATCGAGATCCGGTTCAGCGGCACCCGGCCGGGCGAAAAGCTGTACGAGGAGCTGTTCTTCGATTCGGAGAGTGCCGTCGCGACCGACCACCCCAAGGTGCTCCGGGCGCGGAACGGGGTGCTGCCGATCGGATTGAGCGCCGTGGTGGACGTGCTGGTCGAAGGGGCGCGGAAAGGGCTGCCGGACGACGAAATCCGGGAACTGCTCGTGCGGCTGGTGCCGGACTTCAAGGTGCCCGAGAGCACCGCCGAGCGCGCGCTGGGGGTGGTGCCGAGCTAGCTGGTTGGCCGGGCCCCCTCGGTTGCCTCCGCCCCTAGCGCCGCGCCACCACGATGATCGTGACCAGCGCGCCGAGCAGCTGAGCGGCGGTTGAAACGATGCTGCTGATGTTGCTGGCGGTCTCCTGTGCCGTTCGGGTGGCCACGAACACTACGGCCCCCGCTCCGGGCCTCGGCACTTTGTCCGCCAATACCGCCCTCCGCTTTACGCCTTCCCGCTCCCCGTTTGGCTGCGTCACGTACGGGTGACGGTTGTCGGCCTCCTGGGTGTAACCGCCCGCGGCATCCACGTACCAATCCAAGTTCTTACCCGGGGTATACGCCACGGGCCCGGGCGAGTTGACGGCGCCCTGCACCAGCACGATCGGGTTGTACTCGGGGATGTGGATCGAGTCGCCGGCCGTGAGGATGAGGTTGTCGCGAAAGTCGCGATCCTCGAGGACCCGTGGGAGGTCGATGCCGACCCGCTCGGGCAGCCCGCGCGGCAACGTGTCGAGGGGCTTGGGCGTGGTCACCAGCACGGGCTCGAGCTGATCGGAGCCGGTGGGCCGAGTGCCGACGTAGGACCGGTAGAACTGGATGCCGCCGGCGTAAGCGTCCTTGGTCAGGCCGCCCGCGCGCTCGATCACGTCGGCCAGACGTTCGGTCTTGAACTTGAGCGAGTAGCGGCCGGGAGACTTGACCTGCCCGCTCAAGACGATCGTCCGCTGCCGCGACCAGTCGCCCTCGCGCAGCACCAGCACATTGTCGTACGCCTGGAGCGGCGTGTCGCCCGCTGTGGGCGGTTCGTCCGCGGCCGCGCCGGTGGCCGGACGACCGAACAGAAACGTCGAGTCGAGCGGCACCCGCACGGTTTCGGCGAGGGTGCCCGGCGGGCGGCTATCGGGCAGCCGGGCGACCTCGGCCTGGAGCTGCGCGTCCTCGGTGAGCCCGTCGGCGAGGAGGACGACGTCGCGCACGGTCATCCCTTCGCGGTAGGGCACCCGGCCCGGACGGCGCACCGCCCCGACCACGGCGACGTACCTCTCGGGTAGAAATCCGGTTCGGGAAAACACCCGGATCTCGTCCTCGTCCTCGAGCGCCAGGTCGTTCCGGAGCCGCCCGGTCGAATCGGCAAAGGCGGACCGAAGCTGGACGTAACTCGAATCCTCGCGCATCCGGGTGACCAAGATGCGCCCGAGGTATACGTCGGGTTTGGGACCACCGGCCAGGCGGAGCGCGTCGCTCAGCTTCATGCCGGCCGTATGGCCGACCTCGCCCTCCACCCACACATTCCCACGTACGGTGACGTACCCGCGCTGGCGGCCGGCGACGCGGTACACGGTCACCGAGTCGCCCGGCGCCATCGGGACCGCCGGCGCGATGCCGGCAGTGAACTGATCGGCGCCGACGGCGACGACCACGCGCGCGCGCCCGGCCACGCCGCGCGATGCCGGCGGCAGGATCCGGTGGATGGTCACCCGCGCCTCCGCGGCGGAGGGATCGAATCCGCCGGCGTAGGCGATGGCGTCGCGCAACGTCTCCGCGGGCCGGAGCTCGTAGATCGCGGGACGAAGCACCTCGCCCGAGACGGAGGCGAACCCGCCGTGCACAGGCACGAAGACCACGTCGCCCGACTGCAGCCGCACGTCGGTGGGATTGCTGCCTCGGAGCAGGTATTCGTACAGGTCTACGCTGTCAACGAGCGCGCTGCCGCGGCGGATCTGCACGGTGCGGAAGCTGCCGGCGACGGTCGGGCCGCCCGCGGCGTAGAGCGCGGTGAGCACGGTGCCGGCGCCCGAGATCTGGTACGCGCCGGGCCGGACCACGTCGCCCGCGACGAACACCTGGATGCTCCGAAGCCGGGCGATCGAGAGCTGAAAGCGGGTGCTCGCGCCGGCGCCCCGGCGGACGCCGCTGTACACGCGGCCCAGGCGCGCGTACAGCTGGTCCTCGAGCTGGCCCAGTGTGAGGTTGGCGACAAAGACCTGGCCGACCTGCGGAATGACGACGAAGCCTTCGCGCGTCACATCGAGGGTGTGCGACCGCTCCACGTCGCCCGTCAGGATGAGGACGACGACGTCGCCGGGCCCGAGCCGGTAATTCTGGTCGACGGGACCGGCCTGCACGGGCTGAAAGCGGGTCGAGCTCCGCCGGAAGGTCTCGATGCCGAACAGCTTGAGCCCGGCCCCGCGGAGCACGGCCAGGGAATCGGCCAGCGAGTCGGCGCGCAGCGAGTCGGCTTTCAGGAAGCGGAGCGAGTCGAGCAGGGCGCGGATCGAATCCGAGACCACCAGCGTCGAATCCGTGATCCGGAGCGAATCGGCCTCGGCGTCGCTGAGCACGCCCAAGGCGCGGACCGCATCGAGCGTACGGGGTCCGACCGTGGCGGCCTGGGTGGTGTCGGCGCCTTTCAGGTATGCATCCAGGAGCGCCTCCGGATATCCCGCGGCGCGAAGCCGGGAGCGAACCTGGTCGGGGGTCAGGCCGGACTGCAACATTCGCTCGCGCAGCCGGTCCACCAGCTGGGGCTGGGTGCGGAGAATCTCCTCGGCTTCCTCGGGGGTGGGGATCTGCTGTCCGTCGGTGATTTGTGCCGCCGCGGGAGAGCGGAGCGCCACGAGGATCAGCCCCAGGACGAACCACGCCCTGGCGGGCGGCCATCTGCGCGGGACCGTGTGGGGCATGGTCAAACGGCTGTGGGATCTCATGGAGGTCCGCTACCGAGGGTTGGCGAAGCAATACGTCCCGTACCCGCGTGACGTATCATGCCCTGCTCGTCACACCGGCACGATGCAGCCAGCTGTACAGAGCTTCCCTTAGGAGTGGACAGGGTGATCCGGAGAAACGAGGGGCGCGCCGGAAGGCGCGCCCCTCTCGTGCGAGACTCCGCAGCGAGTTTGCCAGCTACCTCAGGCGCTTGGAGGCGTACAGTGCCCGGAGCCCCGCGAGATCCGTCGGCAGCAACTCGTGCTTCTCTCCACCGAGATAGAACGGATTCATCACCGCCTCGGGATCGAAGACCCGGCCGTTGGGCTGCAGCTTGAACGGCTGGTTCGCGTTCGGCCCCCCGAAGTGGCCGAGGCCGTGCGTGTGGCCGACTTCGTGAAGCACGATGGACTCGACGTCCTCCGTGGGGCCGAGGAACGTCGAACCCTGGGTCACCCAGGCGAAGCGAGTATTGTAGAACTGCTCGGTGTAGATCCGGTCCCGATAGCCGTCCAGGCCGTCACCGAGCGCTCCGTCCACGTCCGAAAATGTCCAGGTGACTCCCAGGATCTGCTCGCTGCCGAGGCAGTCGGCGAAATAGGTGGGCGCCAGCCATCCGCCGAAGAGGTTGTCCGCCACCGGCTCGAAGCTGAGGGCGCCGGTGGCCGGGTCGTACGAGTCCAGATTGTCGGCGTCGAGGTCCACCACGTCGACGCACTCGTTATTGGCGTTGCGGATCTCGCCGTCGAGAATGTCGTTGTTCCCCCCATCGTCCGCCACCCGGGTCGAGTGCAGCACGATGTTTCTGACCTGGTTGTAGGTCTCGTGCGCCCGCAAGAGCGCCGCCAGCACGTCAGCATCGGTGAACGGGGCGCCGGGCTTGCTGGGATCGTACTGAATCAGATCGGACGCATCGATCGAATATGTGACGCTCCGCGGATTCACCCAGCGGGAGCCGGTGCGAAGCCGGCGGAACGGATCGGTGCCCTGACCGAGGCTGAACATCCAGACCTCGTCCAGCCGCCTGGTGCTCCCGGCCGCTGCCAGGCGCGCGTTGACTCGCTCCACGATCTGAACGGCGCGCTGCGTCGGCGATCCGTTGAGAGCTGGGGCGGCCTTGGCGAGAGAGGGAGTCAGGGACTGGTCGGCTGAGGGTGAGGCGTGGTCCTGACAGGCGGCAAGTGCGGCAGCTCCGAGCAGGAGGAGCCCGTAGGCGGGATGTCGCATGCAGCAGTCTCCATGAAATTGGTCGCACGGGTCGCGCGGCTGACGGTGCGCCGTGGGCGCGACCCGCGAGAGAGAGTCGGGTGATGACAGATGCCCCGGTGGACTGGACCCTGCACAGGTCGCCCAATCTTACGTCCGATCCAGCATCCTGGCAACCTCGACGTGCGAGCCATCACCGCAAGGGTGAGCCAGTCGAAGTCGCGGAGCTCACTCCCGCGTGGACGGCCGTATGCTGGGCGATACGGGTCATCCTGTCGCTGCCCTGGCTGCTCGGAAAGGCGTCGTCAAGCGGTTGCGTTGGCACCTTTGGCGCTGATGAGCTCGCGCCAGAACCCCAGCGTGCGCTCGGCGATGGCGGCGTCGGTGTAGGTCTCCATCACTCGGCGGCGGCCGGCTACGCCAAGCCGTTGATGCTC
>JACCSZ010000017.1 GCA_013812695.1 Gemmatimonadales bacterium
GGCCGATCCTTCGCTCCGCTCAGGATGACCGTGGCATTCGCCCCGCTGGTCGCGATGGCGCTGCTCGCCCCGCCCGCCCACGCGCAGCGCGACCATCCCGACCCTCGCCTGCAACGCGCGCTCGAATCCCTCAGCCGGGGTTTCCGCGGCGATGTTGGTGTCTACGTGCGCCATCTTCGCACCGGCGCCACCGCTGCCATCCAGCCCGACGACACGTTTCCCACCGCCAGCATGATCAAGGTGCCGATCATGGTGGGTGTGTTCGACGCGATCGCGCGCGGGGAATTTGCCTTCACCGACACCGCGCCCGGGCCGCGGGTGGTGGCGAAATACCCCGAGGACGACATCAGCGCAGGCTTGAGCGACACCGCCCGGCTGACCGTGAGCCGGCTCCTCACCCTCAGCCTCACGTACAGCGACAACTCCGCCTCGCTCTGGCTGCAGCAGATGGCCGGCACGGGCACCGCGATCAACTCCTGGCTCGCGCGGAACGGCTTCGCCGTCACCCGTGTGAATGCCCGGACGCCCGGCCGCGCGGCCGACTACGAGGGCTGGGGCTGGGGCCAGACCACGCCGCGTGAGATGGCGCGGCTGGTCACGCTGATCCGGCGTGGGAAGGTGGTGAGCCCCGCGGCCAGCGAGGAGATGTACCGCACGCTGACCCGAAGCTTCTGGACCGGCGAGGCGCTATCCCAACTCCCGCCGATGGTTCAGGCGGCCTCCAAGCAGGGGGCGGTGGACCGGTCACGCTCCGAGGTGGTGCTCGTGAACGCTCCTTCCGGCGACTACGTTTTCTGCGTGATCACGCGCAATCAGGAGGACGAGAGCTGGCGGCCGGACAACGAGGGGCACGTCCTGCTGCGACGGGTCTCCGCCCTCCTCTGGCGCCATTTCGAGCCGCGGAAACAGTGGACGCCGGCGGCCGGGGCCGAGCTCCTCAAACCGTGAGCGCCCGGCTCGCCGGCGTCAGGCCACTTGCGCGTGCGGGCCACCAATGCATACTTATGCATTATGCAATGTGGGCGTGGCCCGGTTGCGCTTGCCTTCTCCGGCGGGCTCGACACCTCCTTCTGCGTCCCCCGGCTCGCCGAGGACGGGTGGGCGGTGCACACCGTGTTCGTGGACACTGGCGGGTCCACTGCCGAAGAGCGTGAGGGCATCGGCCGCCAGGCCGGCGCGGTGGGTGCCGTCGCCCACCACGAGATCGACGCGCGCGAGCAGGTGTACGGCCGTTTCGTCCGCTTCCTCATCCAGGGAAACGTGCTCCGCGGCGAGGTCTACCCGCTGAGCGTTGCCGCCGAGCGGACGCAGCAGGCGCTCTCGGTTGTGGAGGCGGCTCGACGCGTCGGGGCTACGGCGGTCGCGCACGGCTCGACCGGCGCGGGCAACGATCAGATCCGGTTCGACGTGGCTCTCCGCGTGCTCGCGCCCGACCTCGAGATCGTCACGCCCATCCGCGACCTCGGCATCAAGCGCGAACAGGCCATCGCCTACCTAGAACACCTCGGCCTTCCGGTGCCGGCCAAGGCGGGCGCCTACTCGATCAACCGGGGCCTTTGGGGCACGACTTGGGGCGGCGGGTGGACCCACGACACCTGGGCCGGCCCGCCGGCCGATCTCATCGACCCGCCGGCCGACGCGCCGCCGCCGCGCGAGATCGTCCTGGCCTGGGAGCACGGTCTGCCCGCCTCGCTCGACGACGTGCCCCTGACGGGTCCGGCACTCGTCGCGCGGCTGGGCGAATTGTGCGAAGGTTACGGCATCGGCCGAAACATCCACGTCGGTGAGACGGCGCTCGGCATCAAGGGCCGGATCGGCTTCGAGGCCGGCGCGGCCCTCGTGCTGATCGGCGCACACCGCGAGCTCGAAAAGCTGGTACTGACCAAGTGGCAGACGTTCTGGAAGGATCAACTCGGCCGCTTCTACGGCGACCGCCTGCACGAAGGCCAGTATTTCGATCCGTCGCTTCGCGACATTGAGGCGCTGATCACGAGCTCGCAAGACCGCGTCACCGGCGAGACCCGGGTGCGCCTCGCACCGGGCCGCTTCCAGGTCGTAGGCACGCGAAGCCCGCACTCCATGATGGACACCTCCGTCGCCACCTACGGCGAGGAGAACCGGCTCTGGACCGGCGACGAGGCCCGCGCCTTCGCGCGCGTCGCGGCCGTGCCGTCGCTGCTGGCCGCGCGGGCGGCACCCTCGGGCGGGCATCGGTGAACGGCCGCAAGAACGCAATGCAACGAGGAGTTAAAGCGAAATGGTCGTCACCAGCCGTGTCCGACTCAACCGGATCAGCAGCTCCACCCGGAATGCCGCGCTGCCGCCCGAGGTCATCGTGGGCGACCAGATCGTCGCCGCCGAGGGCTACGTGCTGGCTGTGCGCATCCTCGACGACAAGGCGACCTACAACACCGTCGAGGACACCACGGGCCGCATGCTCTCGCTCCGGGCCGGCGATATCCTCGCGGGTACCCTCGGCACGCGCCGGGCACTCCGCGGTTACGCCGGGATCGTGCCGACGCACATCGCCGTTGGCGACACCATCGAGGTGCTCAACCTCGGCGGGATCCTGGGACGCTGCACGTCGGTGAACCCCGAGGTCGGTGCCCCGTTCAAGGCCGAGGTGCTCGGCGCCATCCTGGCGTTCCCGGAGCTGGGCGACCGGGTAGGGCGCCCCGCGCACATTCGTGACCGCGCCGTGCCGCCGGCCGACACGCTCGAGAGCCGGATCCCGGTGGTCTACATCGCGGGCACCTGCATGAACGCCGGCAAGACCGTGGCCGCCACCGAGCTGGTGCGCGGGCTCGCGCGGGGCGGGCTCCGGGTCGGCGCGGCCAAGCTCACCGGCGTCTCGCTCATGCGCGACGCGCTCTCGATGCTCGATGCCGGCGCCATCGCGGCTCTCACGTTCAACGACGTGGGCATCGCGAGCACCCACGCGGGCGTGACGGTCACGACCGCCAAGGGGATCTTCAACCGGCTCGCCGCGGCCAAACCCGACGTGATCGTCGCGGAGCTGGGCGACGGGATTCTCGGGGAGTACGGCGTGCAGGACATCCTCCGTGACGCCGAGCTCATGGGTGTGGGGGCCGCCTACGTGATGGCGGCGCCCGATCCGGTGGCATGCTGGGGCGCGGCCGAGCTGATGCGCCGCGAGTTCGACCTGCCGATCACCGCCATCACGGGCCCGGCGACCGACAACGAGGTCGGGCAGGTCTACGTCACGGCCGGGTTGGGATTGCCCGCGCACAACGCGCGCAGGGACGCGGCCGGGTTGCTGGCGGTGGTGCGGAAGGCGCTTGCGGCGTGGCGGGTCGAGACTGACCGGGCGGAGCGCCATGGCCCGACGCGTTCACGCTCCGCGGCCGCCACGGAAACCGCCGTCCCCAGCCTGCTGGCTCAATGAAGGTCGCCGTGATCGGCTCCGCCGGCTACGCGGGCGGGGAGCTGCTGCGCCTGCTGCTCCAGCATCCCGAGGTCACCGACTGCGTGGCCACCAGCCGGAGCCAGGGCGGCAAGCCGGTCTCGGACGTGCACCCCGCGCTCGCGCCGGTCTCGCGCGCACGGTTCTCGAGCGCTGAGCCGGGCGAAGCGTCGCGCGGCCGCGACGTGGTCTTTCTCTGCCTCGAGCACGGGGAGTCGTCGCGCATCGCGGCCGACGTCTTCGAGGCGGGGCCTGGGCTCGTGGTGGATCTGGGCGCGGATTTTCGCGTGCAGGATCCGCGGCTGTACGAGCGCTACTGCGGGCCGCACGCCGCGCCCGAACTGGTGCACCGGTTCACTTACGGTCTGGCCGACGTACTCGGCTGCCGGCTCCGCGGCGCCACCGGGATCGCATCCCCCGGCTGCTTCGCGACCGCGGCGCAGCTCGCGCTGTATCCGTTGGCGCTCGCTGGGCTCGATGTCGCGCCGGCGCTCTTCGCCGTCACCGGCTCGAGTGGGGCCGGGATGCAGCCGCGGCCCACCACCCACCACCCGGCGCGCGCCCATAACATGTTCGCCTATTCCGTGCTGGGCCACCGTCACGAGGCGGAGGTGCTGCAGTCGTGGCGGGAATGGACCGGCCGGCCTGACGCAACCGCCCGGCTCATGACTCACTCGGGGCCGTTCGTGCGCGGCATCTATCTCACGCTGCACGCATTCGTGCCCGGGCCATTGCGGGGCCGCGCGGGTGCGCCCGGTGCCACCGTCGCGCGTTGGTTCCGGGAAGCCTACGCGGACCGGCCATTCGTCCGGGTGCTCGATGCGCCGCCGGAGCTGACCCATGTCGTCGGCACCAACTACGCGCTGATCCATGCCGCCGAAAGCGAGAGCGGCGAGATTCAGGTGAGCGTGGCGATCGACAACCTAGTGAAGGGCGCGGGTGGCCAGGCTATCCAGGCGATGAACTTGGCGCTCGGGCTCGACGAGCGCGCGGGGCTCCTGGCGGGGGCGATATATCCGTGCTGAGGTCGAAGGCTGGCAGAGTCCCTCGCTCCGCGCGGGATGACACCATTGGGTCACGAGCGCCGGCCCTGCTCCCGGTCTACGCGTCGATGCCGATCCGTCCGGTCCGCGGCCACGGCTCGTGGCTCGTGGACGAGGACGGCGCCGAGTGGCTCGACGCGTACGGCGGTCACGCCGTGGCCTCGACCGGGCACAGTCATCCGGACGTGGTGCGCGCCATCGCCGAGCAGGCGGAGCAACTGCTGTTCTACTCGACCGCTGTGCCGCTGCCCCAGCGCGAGGCGTTGGCCGAAGCGCTCGCGGAACGATGCCCAGCGCCGCTCGGGCGGGTCTTCCTGTGCAACTCGGGGGCGGAGGCGAACGAGAACGCGCTGCACCTGGCCCGGCGCCACACCGGCCGGCAGACTATCGTCTCGGTCCGCGGCGGGTGGCACGGCCGCACGGTGGCGACGCTCGCCTGCACCGACGGGGCGCGCTACGAGGAGGCCGCCCGCCGTGCGGGAATCCCGCTCAGCCGGAAAGTGCCGTTCGACGACGTCGCAGCGCTCGACGCCGCCATGGATGACCGCGTGGCCGCGGTGCTGGTCGAGCCGGTGCAGGGCTTCGCCGGCGCGCGCGACTGCAGTCCGGCGTTCCTCGCTGCCGCCCGCCGCCTCTGCGACGAGCGCGGTGCGGTCCTGCTCTTCGACGAGATCCAGTGTGGCGTCGGCCGCTGCGGCGCGTTCAGCGCGGCGGAAGCGTTCGGGGTGACGCCGGACGCGCTCACCTTCGCCAAGGGATTGGCGGGCGGGCTGCCGATCGGCGCGGTGGTCGCGAGCCCGATGCTGACCGACGCGCTGGTGCCGGGCGATCTGGGCAGCACCTTCGGTGGCGGCCCGGTGCCGTGCGCGGCGGCGCTCGCCAATCTCGCGGTCATCGAGCGCGAGCGGCTGATCGAGAATGCCGTCGCGGTCGGCGAGCAACTCGCCCGCGGCGCCAAGTCGCTCGGTGTTCGCAAGGTGTCGGGTCGGGGGCTCCTGCTCGGCTTGCACGTGGACCGGTCGGCCGTCGAAGTGCAGCGCGCGCTGTTCGCCCGCCGGGTGCTCACCGGAACCTCCACCGATCCCAATGTGCTGCGGCTGTTGCCGCCGCTGTCGTTTTCCAGCCGTGAGGCCGACCTGCTGCTGGCCGCGCTCGAGGAGGTGCTGGGGTGAGCAAGATCGACTTCCTGGCGCTCGAGGACTGGAGTCCGGATGCGGTCGATGGGCTGCTCCGGCTCGCGGCGCGGGTCAAGCGCGGCGAGATCACCGGCGGGCTCGAGCGGAAGGTGCTGGCCATGGTGTTCATGGATCCAAGCCTCCGCACCCGCACGAGCTTCGAGACCGCCATGTTCCTACACGGCGGGCACGGCGTCGTGCTCGAGCCGGGGAAGGGAAGCTGGCCGCTCGAGACCGAACCCGGGGCCGTCATGGACGGCGAGACGGTCGAGCACATCATCGACGCCGCCCGGGTGCTCGGCCGCTACGCCGACGCGCTCGGCGTCCGGAGCTTTCCGCGCGGCGGCGACTGGGCGGTGGCTCGCCAGGATGCGATCGTCCGCAACTTCGCCAGATACTGCGAGAAGCCCGTCATCAACCTGGAGAGCGCGCGGAGGCACCCGTGCCAGGGGCTCGCCGACGCCATGACACTGCGCGAGAAGCTCGGCATGACCGAGGGCAAGCGCTTCGTCCTGACGTGGGCCTGGCACCCGAAAGCTCTCCCGACCGCGGTGCCCGCCAGCGCCGCGCTCGCGGCGGCGGGGCTCGGCATGGAGATCGTGATCGCGCGGCCGCCGGGCTACGAGCTCGACCCGGAGGACACCGCGTCGATCCGCCGGCTCGCGCAGGAGCGCGGCGGTGAGTTCGTTCACATCATCGACGATCCGGACGACGCGCTGGTCGGGGCGGACGCGGTGTACGTGAAATCGTGGGGCTCGGTGAAGCTCTACGGCCGGCCCGAGGAGGAATCGGCGCTGCGCTCGGGGCTCCGGGACTGGCGGCTCACCCCGAACCGGCTGCGCAGCACGCGCGGCGGGAAGGGCGTCGTGATGCACTGTCTCCCGGTGCGCCGCAACGTGGAAATCGACGACGCCGTGCTCGACGGCCCGAACTCCGTCGTGGTGGACCAGGCGGAGAACCGGCTGCACGTGCAGCGGGCGCTGCTGCTGGAGTTGATCGGGAACGCGGGTAGCAGCAGGCAGGTGACGTCCGCGGCTACAGGAGACACACCCACGTGACCATCGATACCACCAAAGGCATCGCCGGTCTCAAGGGCGCGCTCCGCTACGTCCGGGCGTACCGCGACCAGGTGTTCGTCGTGAAGCTCGGCGGGGACGTCGTGGGTGTGCCGGAGACGCTCGATCACGTGGCCGCGCAGCTCGCGCTGCTCTCCTCGCTCAGCATCCGCCTGGTGGTGGTGCATGGCGGCGGCCCGCAGGCATCGGCGTTGAGCCGGCGGCTCGGGGTGGAGCCGCGGATGGTAGCGGGCCGCCGCATCACCGATGACGCGGCCCTCGAGACCGCCAAGATGGTGTATGCCGGGCAGCTCAACGTCGACCTCCTGGCCGCGCTGCGGGGACACCGGGTGCAGGCGGTGGGCTTGAGCGGGGTCGACGCCGACCTGATCACCGCGCACCGGCGGCCGCCGGTGCAGGTGGCGGACGATGCCGGGGCCATCGCGACGGTCGACTACGGCCACGTGGGCGACATCGACCGGGTGGACCCGCGCGTGCTCGTCACCCTGATGGAGGCGCGCTTCGTGCCGGTGGTCGCGAGCCTCGCGGGCGGCGAAGACGGCGAAGTGTTCAACGTGAACGCCGACACCGTCGCCGAGGCGCTGGCCGTGGCGCTGCGCGCGCAGAAGCTGATCTTCCTCACCGGCGCCCCCGGGGTGCTGCGCGACCGGAACGATCCGTCCACGCTCGTCACCTTCGCCGACCCGGACGATCTGGCGGGGCTCGCCGCGAGCGGCGTGCTGGCCGGAGGGATGCGCCCCAAAGTCGAGGCGTGCATCCGCGCGGCCACGGGCGGGGTCGAGCGCACCCACATCATCGACGGCCGCGCGGCGGACGCCCTGCTGCTCGAGGTGTTCACCGGCGCGGGCTGCGGCACCATGATCGTCGGACGCAAGGAGAAGGCGACGTATCTGGGGGTCGATCTTGCCGGATGAGATCGACCTGCTGCGGCGCATGGTGGCGATTCCCTCCGTCAGCGGCGAGGAGGAGGCACTGGCCATCCACGTGGAAACGACGGCCCGGGCATGGGGTCTCGAGACGACGCGCGACGACGTCGGGGTGCGGATCGAAGTGCGGGGCCGGAGGGCGGGCGCCACGGTCGCGCTCGTCTCGCATCTCGACGTCGTGCCGCCGGGGATCGGCTGGACCCGCGAGCCGTTCCACCCCACCGTCGAGGGCAGCCGCCTCTACGGTCGAGGCTCGGGCGACGCCAAGGCCTCGGTCGCGGCGATGCTCTGCGCCGCGAAGGACGTGGCCGCCACGGGCGGCCCCGACACCGGCCGCCTGCTCGTGCTGTTCGGCTACGGCGAAGAGACGAGGCACACCACGATGGAGCGCGCCGTCGAGCGGGCGGGCGGCATCGACGCCGCCATCGTCGGCGAGCCGACCAACCTCGAACTCGCCGTCGCGCAGCGCGGGCTCATGATGGTGGATCTCATCGCCCAGGGCGACCAGCGCCACGCCGGCTACGCGGCGGCCGACGGCGAGTTCCGGAACGCGGCGCTTGTCCTCGCGCGCGACCTCCTCAAGCTGGACGGGCTCTTCGGCGGGCGGTCGCACCCGGTGCTGGGCCATACGACCGCGACGCCGACGATGCTCGACGCCGGCATCAGCCGGAACGTCACGCCGCCCCTCGCCAAGGCCGTGCTCGACATCCGCAGCACGCCCGATTGGACCCACGACGAGGTGGCCGACGTGCTGCGTC
>JACCSZ010000054.1 GCA_013812695.1 Gemmatimonadales bacterium
CCCAGTAGGGGCCGAGGACCGACCGATAGAGGTGCTGGAGCAGCGTGTCGATAGCGGGATCGTTCAGGTGGACGAGGCCGTAGCACCAGACCGCCAGCACGCCGCGGGGCACGAGGACGCGGCGCGCCTCCCGGTAAAACGCATCCAGATCGAGCCAATGGAGGGCCTGCGCCACGGCGACAAGCTGCACCGAACCGTCGCGCAGGCCGCTAGCCTCGGCAAGGTCGACGCAACGGCTCACGCGCGCGTTCGAGGGCGACCTGGCGATCTGCGCGGCGCTCGCGTCCGTGGCGATCACGGCAGCGAAGCAGCTTGCCAGCCCGCGCGCGGCCTGACCGTTTCCGGCGGCACAGTCCCACGCGCGCTCGCGGCCCGGGGCCGTGCTGGCCAGCCACTCGAACAAGGCCGGCGGATACGTCGGACGGGCCACGGAATACGTGCCGGCGAGAGCTGAGAAATGATCCGCAAACGGCTTCACCTACGGCTGGCTCGTGCGGAGGGGCTCGAGCGCCATGACCTTGGTGCGACCCGCATCCACGCCGGCCTCGGTGGCGCGCCGCCGGGGCTCAGACGTGCGGGAAGTGCGGATTCCAGGCGACCTCGCAGAGGAATCCATCGGGGTCGGCGAAGTAGCCCGAGTACCCGCCCCAGTCGGCGCGCCGCGCCGGCTTGAGGGTGATGAAGCTGATGCGGGGTTCCATATCAGCGCCGCACCAGCACGACCCCGCCGACGACGAGCGCGGCGCCGAGCAGGCGGAGCGGGCTGATCGGATGCTCGGCGAAGCCCACCCAGCCGAACTGGTCGACGATCAGCGACGCGATCATCTGACCAGCCACCAGCGCCGCCACGAGCGTGGCCGCGCCCAGCCGCGGCGCCAGCACGATCGTGCCGGCGATATACACGGCCCCGAGCAGGCCCCCGGACCAGTGCCACCACTCGCTTCGTGCCCACGCACCGCCCAGCGTCACAGGCGCCCGTACCACCGCGGCGGCGGCCGCAAGGCCGACCGAGCCGACGACGAAGGACACCAGCGCGGCGGTGAGCGGGTGACCGAGCAGGCCGCGCAGCTGCAGGTTGACCCCGGTCTGCACGGGAAGCATCGCGCCCCCGAGGATTGCCAGGAGGACGAAGAGGATCATGCCGGCTCCGGACAGAGGGTGTGAGGGGGGTCGACGCTACTCAGGACGCCTACGCTCCACCGTTCTCCCGCTCCACCCGGTCGATCAGATCCGCGACATCCTCGCGCGTCAAGCCGACGTCCTCGAGCATCGCCTCGGTACCCGGCCGACTGAAGTCCTCGCGCCGAGCCTCGAAGACGAGCTCGTGTGCGTGCGGCACATCGAGCGGCTGCTGTTGCCGCAGCGCCCAGCCGCTCTCGTCCACGAAGAGGTGGATGGCGTGCTCGAGCGACTCGAACGAGTTCTCGCTCCAGCGGTGGAGGGAAGGATGCCAGAAGCGGGACATCAGCACCGCTCCCGGCGGCGCGGCATCCGCCGGAGTCACCGCGCGCGTCACCACGACGACGATGTGCATCCGACCCGGACGCACCGGGTGCGCGGGCGCCGGCTCGGTCGCGGGCTCGAGCTCCAGTACCGCTTCGGGAATCTCGAATGGGGGACGACGTTCGGGCTGACGCTCGCTCATGCGCCGACGCTCAGCGCGGGGCTCCCTCGCGCCTCGAATCGGCTCGGCTGGCCGAGGCGCCGCCGGGCGCTCCGGCCTCGACGGGCCACGCGCCGTTACCCGCGGTAGGCGTCGGCCGAGACGTTCAGGTCGCGACGCAACTCGGCGTCGCCGCTCAGCAGGGTGGCCCAAGTCATCTCCGGCCCCTTCCGAGCACCTTTCGCCGTGATCTTCACACCCTCCGGCGACATGGTGACGGTGTAGAGCTTACCCTCGAGCTCGAGCTCGCGCTTGATCGTCTTGTCCAGTTTGGTAGCCATTCGCTCCTCAAGGATCAGGGGAGTCCCGCCGCGGGGCGGCGAGGGGGGGTGCACACGGGTCGGCCCTCGCCTCAACTTAGGCTGTCTACGCCACGCAAGGAACCGGCAGCGTCGTTCACCCGGGCCCGGCGACCGCCAGGCATTCGAGCTCCACGCGAGCATCGAGCGCGAGGCCGCTGGTACCAAAGGCGCTCCGCGCCGGCCGCTTCACAGTGAAGTGCCGCACGTATTCCTGATTCATGGCGCCCCACTCGGCCATGTCGGCCAGCATGGCCGTGCACTTCACGACCCGATCCAATCTGGACCCCTGGGACTCGAGCAGCGCCCGGATGTTGGCGATCGCTTGCGCCGTCTCTGGCCCGATGCCGCCCGGGACCAGACGACCGGTGCTGTCGGTGCCGAGCTGGCCCGAGAGGTAGAGCATCGAGCCGACCCGCACGGCGGCGGAGAACGGGAGGTCGGAGCGTCCGGCCATCGGAACGTGTTCGATCGTAAGCGTCCCGCTGTCGGACGGATGTGCCGCTCGGCGGCACCCGGCCAGCCAGGCAGTGAGCAGGAGGAGGCCAGGGAGAGCAGGCCGCATCTGAATCCTTGGGAGGGGGTCGGGGAGCCAGGGCCAATCCGGGAAACCCTTGGCGCATCGGCCTGCGGAGGTACTGTTTGCCGGCAGGCCTGAGAAATCACTGGATACCGCTGCAATGCATGCGATACAAGCCATTTCGCTGTAAGGTTTTCGCTTTCACCATCTCAATTAGATTCGACAGCTTCTGATTCGGTCCCCGCTCAACCTCAGGAATGTCAGGAGCCCTGCATGCCCAAGCAGAGTTCCACACCCAAGCGGCCCATCGC
>JACCSZ010000064.1 GCA_013812695.1 Gemmatimonadales bacterium
CCAATCTGCGCCCGGTGTCCGTCCATCCGGCGCTCCACCACGCCTCCCCACTTCGGCCGGAGCGTCTCGAGGGCGTGGACCTGCTCATCGTCCGGGAGTTGCTCGGTGGGCTGTACTACGGACTGCCCAGGGCGCTCGAGCGGGATGCCGCGGTCAATACCATGCGCTACACCGTGCCCGAGATCGAGCGGGTGGCCCGCGTGGCGTTCGAGGCGGCCCGGACCCGTCGGCGGTCCGTGACGTCGGTGGACAAGGCGAACGTGCTCGAGGTGTCGCAGCTCTGGCGCGAGACGGTGACGCGGGTAGCCGCCGAATACCCGGACGTGAAGCTCGAGCATCTCTACGTCGACTATGCCGCCATGCGCCTCGTCACCGCCCCCGCCGCCATCGACGTGCTCCTGACCGAGAACCTGTTCGGCGACATCCTGAGCGACGAGGCCGCGGTGCTCACAGGCTCGCTCGGGCTCCTGCCGTCGGCATCCATCGGCGACGGGCCGGGTCTGTTCGAGCCGGTGCACGGCTCCGCACCCGACATCGCGGGCCGGGGCATCGCCAACCCGCTCGGCGCGATCGCGTCCGGGGCCATGCTGCTGCGTTACGGGCTCAAGCAGGTCGAGGCGGCGGACGCAGTAGACGACGCCATCGCGTCGGTGTTGGCCGCGGGTGCCCGGACACCGGACATCGCACGGCCTGGCGAGCCGATGCTTGGGACGCGTGAGATCGGGGAGCGGGTAGCGGGGCTGGTGTTGGAGGGGCGGGGGGTGGCGAGGGGTTTGCGTTAGGCGGGGTTGCTCGAGGGCCTCTGCGCAACCGCGATGCCACGGCTTCACCATGTCTTGGACGAATGCGCCGACGCGCTGTCTGCAACGCCTCAACGTCCACCGCCTCTACCGTGCCGTCAGTTCCACCTTCTCGATGTCACGCCCGATTTGCCCGCGCGCTCGCGCCGATCGCTCCCACCACCACATCCAAAGCCCCGCCCAGCCCGTCCCGAGCAACAGCCCGCCGACGGCGTCGGTGGGCCAGTGCATGCCGAGATAGACACGGGAGTAGGCAATCAGCAGAGAGAGCGCGGCGGCGGCCAGGAGCGCCGCGCGCCGGCGGCGCGGCCACGGTGCCGCCCAGATCAGGGCGCCCAGACCGAACACCAGCGGAGCCAGCATGGCGTGGCCCGACGGAAACGCATACCAGCCGGCGCCGTGCATGAGCCGGGAGATGACGTGCGGGCGCGCCCGGCGGAAGGCGAGCTTGGCCAGGGCGTAGAGTGCCCATCCACTCAGCACCGCGGCCGCGTACCCGCCGGCCTCCCGGCGCCGGCGGATCTTCGCGAGCTGCAGACTGATGAGCAGTCCGAGCGGCACCTCCACCGCCCCGGACCCGAGCACGCTCGCCACCCGCATGATTCGCGTGGCCCAAAGCGGACGCGACTCGCCGATGGCGAGCAGCAGCCGGACGTCCAGCGCTTGGGTCCACCCCGCCTGCACGGACACCGCCAGCGCGGCGAAGGCCAGCAGCGCCACGACGGCGACGATGCCGCTGAGGCCTGCCCGGACGGTTGACTGTGGCCGGTCGACCGCCGCCGGGCTAGAGATCCGTCACCGCGCCGAGACTCGCGCTCGAAACCTGGCGGGCGTACTTGTGCAGCACGCCGGCGGTATAGCGGGCGGGCGGGGGTGTCCAGGTCTCGCGCCGGCGGGCCAGCTCTTTGGCGCTGACATCCACGCCGAGCAGCCGCTCGGCGGCGTCGATCGTGATCAGGTCGCCCTCTTCGAGCAGCGCGATCGGGCCGCCCACCGCCGCTTCGGGTGCCACGTGCCCCACGACGAGGCCATAGGTGCCGCCGGAGAATCGTCCGTCCGTGATGAGCGCGACGGCATCGCCAAGGCCGGCGCCGATGATCGCCGAGGTGGGCGCCAGCATCTCGCGCATGCCGGGCCCGCCGCGCGGCCCCTCGTAGCGGATGACGAGCACGTCACCGGGCCGGATGCGGCCCTCGAGGATTGCCTGCAAGCAGGTTTCCTCGGACTCGAAGACCCGCGCGGGCCCGGTCAGCCTCGGCTCCTCGACCCCGGTGATCTTCGCGACGGCGCCCTCCGGCGCCAGGTTCCCGCGCAGCACGGCCAGATGACCTTGGGCGTAGAGCGGCCGGCTCCACGGACGGATCACGTCCTGGTCGGCACGCGGCTCCGTCGGCACGTCGCGCAACGCCTCGGCGATGGTGTCGCCCGTGATGGTCAGCGCGTCCCCGTGCAGCACGCCGTGGGCGAGCAGCATCCGCATGACTTGCG
>JACCSZ010000085.1 GCA_013812695.1 Gemmatimonadales bacterium
TCGCTGAGCTGGATCGTGCGGCTGACGGCGCCGCTCTTCACCGTGCTCGGCCAGGAGATCTCCGGCCGGGACCTGGTGCTGATTGTCGGCGGACTCTTCCTGCTGGGGAAGAGCACGCGCGAGATCCACGATCGGCTGGAGGGCGAAGAGGGCGAGACGTCGGCGCGGGTCCGGCCGACGCTGCGCGCGGTACTGATCCAGATCGTGCTGCTCGACATCGTGTTCTCGCTCGACTCGGTAATCACCGCGGTGGGGATGGTGGACGAGATCGGCGTGATGATCGCCGCGGTGGTGGTCGCCGTCGGCTTCATGTTCGTCTTCGCCAAGCCGATCAGCGACTTCGTCGAGCAGCACCCCACGGTAAAGGTGCTGGCATTGAGCTTCCTGCTGTTGATCGGCGTGGCCCTGATCGCCGAAGGGCTCGACCAGCACATTCCGAAGGGGTACATCTACTTCGCCATGGCGTTCTCGGTCGGGGTCGAGCTGCTCAACCTCCGGGTGAAGCGCAAGAAGCAGGAGGCGGTGAAGCTCAGGCATCAGTACTCGGCGGAGGGCTAGGGCGGAACCGGGGCCGACTTGGTGTCTGGCCCCATTCTCCGCATGTCCGTCAGCAGCGCGTCCGCCGAGACCGGCCCGCCGAGGAATGCCTCGATCACCTCGCTCGACGGCCGCTCCAGTCCGAAGCGGTAGAGCCGCGGCGCCACCCAGGCGTACCAGGTCGAGTCGCCCGCGGCGAACGGCCCGTGCAGCTCCCGGATGCGCGCGCGAATGGCCGCGATGAGGATCGATCCCACCGCGTAGTTCATCATGTACCCCGGCGCGTTCACGAGCTGACCGCGCATCGCCCACCACGAGAGCTCGGGATGCGGGCGGATGCGCAGGTAGTCGCGGGTAAGCGCCGTCCAGACCGCGTTCGGGTCCGCCTGCGGATCGCGCAGCATCCGGGTCTCGAACAGCGCCCAGGCTACGTCCAGCACGATGCCGCCGTACCGGCTCCGGAGCCCCTCGGCGACCGGCACCGAGTCGCCCAGCCAGCGCAGTTGCCACGCCGGGTCGTACACGTCGAGCGCGACCACGTCGGCCACCGCCTCGCTGAACGGATCGCTGTCGGGCCAGTCCCGGAACGCCGGCCGCGTGCGGATGGCCGCGATGTGCGCCGCGTGTCCGGTCTCGTGCAGCAGCTCGTTGAGGTTGTCGAGGCCACCAGTGCGGTAGGTGGCGAATACCCACGGCTCTATGGCCGGCGTGCGCCCGCCGAAGGTGGTGAAGGCGACGGGATCCTTGCCCTCGCGCGGATCGAGGTCGTAGTGGACGCCGAGGGCTCGGACGTCAGCGCCGAGCGCGCCCCAGACCCTGTCATTGAGCGCGGTGAGGCGCTCGCGAGGGATGCGGGGACCGAGTAGCCGGCTCGTGCTTCCGGTCCGGTAGTACCAGTCCCACGGCTCGACCAGCGTATCGGGGTTCGAGTTCCGCCAGGTCTCGAGGACCGCGAGCAGCCAGCGCTCGAGCGAGTCGGGCGGCACACCCGACGCGCGAGCCTGCGCCGCCGAAGGCGGCTCCGCGCCGGCCCGCGCTCGCACCTCGAGCGCGATGAGCCGGCGGTACGGACTCGCCGCTGCGTTGCCGGCGTTGACGCTCCGCCACACGGGGGCGAGCGCGAGGAACAGCTCGCGGCGGCGCGTGGCGTCGCCGGTGCGGCCGATCGCGCCGAGGATCGAGAGCCGGTCGAGCGTGTCGGAGCCCACCGCCACGTGGGACTGGGCCCAACCGTAACACGCATAGATCCGGGAGCGAAGCGAGTCGAGCGCGTTTTGCACCGCGGCGATCGAGCGCGGATCGTACCCGCAATCCGGCGGCCGCTGCACCGCGGGCATCGCGGCTACGGCGGGCCCCGGCGAGGCCGCGCCGGGCACGCCCATAGGCCCGAGGTCGCGCGCGAGCGCGCGACGCATGAGGCGGAGCGCACGGGCATCCTCCTTGGACAACGCGCCCGAAGCTACGGCCGCGAGCAGCCTGGGCAGCCCCGCCCGAAGCGAGTCGTATCGTTTGGCAATGGTGTCGAGCGTCGCACGGCCGGTGCCCACCCGCTCGCCCGCCGAGCTCGCCACGTCGAGCCGGTCGCGGAGGTCTCGCACGCCGGCGTACGACGACTCGGCGGCGGCGAGGGCGGTGACAGTGTCGGTCCCGACGCTGGCTGTCTCGGCGGCGCGCTCCGGCGCGGGGAGCCCGGGCCGCGCGCTACAGGCAACGAGCAGCGCGAGCGCCGGAAGGAACGAGCACAGGGTAGTCGGCATTGAACTCGGAGCAGCGGATGCACGACGATCAGGCATGTCAGCCCGTCATCCTGAGCGAAGCGAAGGAGCCATACCTCGGGGCATGGCTCCTTCGCTTTGCTTAGGATGACGTCGTGGTCCGACGCTTCCTTGCGCCTGGAGCCCAAGCACCGACACGGGTTACGCCGGCCGGCGATGCACCGCCGGCCGACCACCCGTTCGAATGCCGGGAACTACCGCTGCGTCGCCAGCCGGTTGAGCCGCGACTCGGCGATGTCGGTCAACTTGGCGTCGGCGGCCTTCTCCTCCTTCAGCGTCTGCTCGAGCACGCTGGCGCAGTCGTCGCGGCCCAGCTCGCGGGCCCAGGCCACGAGCGTGCCATAGCGCGCGATCTCGTAGTGCTCGACTGCCTGCGCGGCGGCGGCGGCCGCGGCGTCGATCACGTCGTTGTCCTTGACGTCACCGAGGATGTCGTTGGCCTCCTCGAGGATCCCGTCGATGGCCGGACAGGTCACCGCCTTAGCCGGCTGTCCGTGCATCTGGAACACCTGCTCCAGCCGCTTGACCTGATTCTTGGTCTCCTCGAGGTGCATCTCGAAGCCCTGCTTCAGCATCGGGTCCGTCGCCTTGGAGATCATCTTCGGCAACGCCTTCGTAATCTGCTGCTCGGCGTAGTAGATGTCCTGCAGGGTGTGGACGAACAGATCGTCCAGCGTCTTGATCGGCTTCGAAAGCAAACCCATGATTTCTCTCCTAACGGTGAAAAGCTATCGCGGATCCGGCGTCGCGCCGGAACCAGCGAGCTGTTGGTGTCGGGTGTGCAGTGTGGGGCCGGGGACCCGATATGGCCGTGACCGGGGTCACGCTTACCGACCTTGGATCCGCCGGTACTGGCGAGGACCGCATAGCTGCGCATCTCGTGGAGCACGACGCCGGAAGGTAGACGCCAGGGTCGGGCCGAGAGCCGGGCAAGGAGCAGGCTGCGACCCAGCGGGTTCCCGGTGATGAGGGGCATGACCGGCACCACCGTGAGAACAACAGCTACGGTGGCGACCGCGACCGGTACGCGGCGGTGTCGCGGCTCACTATGTTCCCGCTCTGCCCCGCCGCATCAGCCTACCGTCACCGCATCCGCCCCCACCTCCCGGTCGTCCCGCCGAATACGACGGTCGGATTCCAGGTCCGGCAGGAAGGCGGTGAGGAGACCCAGCGCGGGGAGGTAGGAGCAGACCCGGTAGACGAGCTCGATGCTGGTGGCGTCGGCCAGCCAGCCGAGAGCGGCGGCGCCGATGCCGGCGATGCCGAAGGCCAGGCCGAAGAACAGCCCGGAGATCATGCCCACCTTGCCCGGGAGCAGCTCCTGGGCGTATACCAGGATCGCCGAGAAGGCCGAGGCCAGGATCACGCCGATGGGGACGCTCAGCACCCCGGTCCAGAAGAGATTCATGTACGGCAGCGCCAGCGTGAACGGCAGCACGCCGAGGATCGAGCCCCAGATCACGTACTTCCGGCCGAATCGATCGCCGACCGGTCCGCCGATGATGGTGCCCGCGGCCACAGCGCCCAGGAAAACGAAGAGATGAAGCTGGGCGCTCTGCACCGACACGCCGAAGCGGTCGATGAGATAGAAAGTGTAGTAGCTGGTGAGGCTCGCCATGTAAAAGTACTTGGAGAAGATCAGCGCGATCAGGATGGCGAGCGCGGCGCGGACCTTGGCCGGCGGAAGCGGCGAGCCGGCCGGCGCCGCGCCTGGGCGCGCCGCGACCCCGAGGGGGCGGTGCCGCCGATACCAGTCCCCCACCTTCCACAGGATGACGATGGCGAGAACTGCGGCACCACTGAACCAGGCCACGCTGGACTGGCCGCGCGGCAGCACCACGAATGCGGCGGCGAGCGGGCCGATGGCGGAGCCGGTGTTCCCCCCCACCTGGAACAGCGACTGGGCCAGTCCGTGCCTCCCGCCCGACGCCATCCGCGCCACCCGCGACGACTCGGGGTGGAACACCGCCGAGCCCAGACCAACCAGCCCGGCGGACACCAGGAGCCCGGTGTAGCTGCGCGCGCCCGCCAGCAGCAGCAGGCCGGCCAGCGTGAACCCCATGCCGGTCATCAGCGAGTACGGCTTGGGATGGTGATCGGTGTACAGCCCGATCAGCGGCTGGAGCAGCGACGCCGTGAGCTGGAAGGTGAGCGTGAGGAGCCCAATCTGCACAAAGTCGAGCCCATAGCCGGTCTTCAGCATCGGATACATGGCCGGGAGCAGCGCCTGCATCGTGTCGTTCAGCAGATGGCAGAAGCTGATGGCTGCGAGCACGGAGAACGCGGCTGGGGTCTGCACGATCGGGCAAGGTAGCGGTGGCTCGCGTGAGGGATCAAGAGAGGTAGATTTTCATCCTGAGCGAAGCGCAAGGACCTTGCTCGGGCGTTCGAGCCATTCGGGAGCAAGATCCTTCGCTCCGCTCAGGATGAAGTAAACGTGCTCCCGTTCACTATCCCAACAAGCCACAAAGCCAGGGTTCCGACCATGCGACTTGCCGGTCTTCTCGCTTTCCTGCTCACCACCCCCCTCTCCGCCCAGCAACCCCCTCCGGCGTTCGACGGCTACGTCAAGCGCGTGATGGAGACCTTCACCGTCCCCGGGCTCTCGGTCGCGATCGTGAAGGACGGTAAGGTGGTGCTGGCGAAGGGATACGGCGTCCGCCGAATGGCTGGTCCGGCGCCGGTGGATGCCCGGACGCGGTTCGGCATCGCGTCGAACACCAAGCTGTTCACCGCCACGGCGCTCGCGCTGCTGGTGGAAGAAGGGAAGGTCGAGTGGGACAAGCCGGTGATCGACTACCTGCCGGCGTTCGCCATGTCCGATCCGTACGTCACCCGCGAGCTCACCGTCCGCGACCTCCTGGTCCACCGGAGCGGCCTTGGGCTCGGCGCGGGTGACCTGCTCTGGTGGCCGCCCTCGACCTATGACCGAAAAGAGATAGCCCGGCGGATCCGTTACATCCCGCTGGCCACCTCGTTCCGGAACGCCTACGCCTACGACAACGTGCTCTACCTCGTCGCGGGCGAGGTGATCGAGGCGGTTTCAGGCCGGCCGTGGGAGGAGTTCGTGCGGAGCCGCATCCTGGCCAAGGTCGGCATGACCGGCAGCGACGTTCGCCACTCCGCAGCCGGCGAGAACGGAAACGTGGCCGGCACCCACGCCGAGGTGAACGATACGGTACGGCCGGTGGCGCCATTCCTCAGTGACAACACGAACCCGGCCGGCGGGATCATGGCGGGCGCCGCGGACATGGCGAAGTGGATGATCGTCCAACTCGACTCCGGACGGGTGGCGGGCGGTACCCCGCTCTTCTCACCGGCGACCACCCGCGAGCTCTGGCGCGAGGTCACGCCGATACCGATCGGCGAGCTGCCGCCGGAGCAATCCGAGCTGGCGCATCTTCAGCCCAGGCTTCTGGGGTACGCCCTCGGGCTCGGCGTGAGCGACTACCGCGGGAAGTACCTGCTTCAGCACACCGGCGGGCTGCCGGGATACCTCTCCAAAGTGGTCATGATCCCAGAGCTGCGGCTCGGCGTCGCGGTGCTGACCAACCAGGAATCCGGCGCGGCCTTCAACTCTATCGCCTACCGGGTGCTGGATCACTACATCGGCGCCAAAGCGGTCGACTACCCTGGCATATTCCGGCGCATCGCGGCGCAGAGCCGCGCCAAGCTGGAGGCCGCGGAGCGGGAGGCGGCCGGGAGCCGGGACTCGACGTCGGGTCCGTCGCTCCCGCTGGCGAACTACGCCGGCACCTACCGGGATCCCTGGTACGGCGACGTCGCGATCATGAACCAAGGTGGGAAGCTCGCGATCCGGTTCACCCGGACCCCGTCGCTGGTCGCCGACCTGGCGCACTGGCAGCACGACACCTTCCTCGCGCGCTGGCGGGACCGGGAGCTCCGGGCGGACGCGTACGCCACCTTCTCGCTCAAACCCGATGGCGGCGTGGCGGAGCTGCGGATGGTGCCGGCGTCGGAATCGGTGGACTTCAGCTTCGATTTCCAGGATCTGGTGCTGCGGCGGGTGCACCGGGATTCGACTGCGGGAAGACAGTAGTAAGGCCGCGGGGTAATGATCGCGACCGCTGCGCCCCTCCCCGCTACCGCGCCCCCGGCTCGCTGCAGACCCTCGCCCACGGAACCAGATCCAGCCGCTCGAAGGGGATCGGCTCGCCGGTGTTTTCGCAGATGCCGAAGCGGTCGGGCGTTTCGATGAGCCGGTGCAGCGCGTCGTCGATCTCTTCGAGCTCGCGGCTGGCCCGCTGGGCGAGCATCGCATCCATCTCCTGGTCGTACGTGTCGGTGCCGTGATCGGCCATGTGGAAGGGATAGTCCGACAGGTCGCCCGAGGCCTCGAGCTGGCTGGCGCCGCGGCGCTCTTCGTAGCGACGGAGGAGAACGCCGACGCGCTCCCGCTCCTCGCGCAGGCGCGTTTCCAGATACTGCAGTTGATCTTCGGTCATTGCCATGGTGCCTTCCTGCCGCCGGGTGCATGGAGCTTAGGAGGCGGGACCGCCCGATGGCAACTCCTGGCGCAGGCGGGCCACGTCTTCGGGAAGGTCGAGGTCCGCCCCGACGGTGTTCGGCCAGTGGAGAGCGGCGGCCTGTTCGCGATGGTCGCCGACCACCTGCCGCCCGCCTCCCGCCCCGGCCGCGGCGAGAGCGGGGAAGAGCGCCCTGGAGTAGAGCGTGGGCGGCGCCTGCACCTCGCCGTACAGCGAGATCACCAGCGGTGGCCCGCCGGAGCGGAACCGGGCCACGATTTGGTCCAGCATCCCCGCGGTCACCAGCGGCATGTCCGCCAGGATCACGACTGCCGCGGCGCACTCCGCGGGCACCCGTTCGAGGCCCACCTCGACCGAAGCGTGCATTCCCTCGTCGTGCCGCCGGTTGACCACCGTCTCGACCGCCAGCCCCTCCAGCGCCGCCGCTACCCGGCGCGCCTCGAATCCGAGGACGACGATGACGGGCGAGAGACCCGCCTCGAGCGCCCGCCGCGCGGCCCGCCGCACCACCGTCTCGCCATCCAGTTCGATCAGGAGTTTGTTGACGCCCAGGCGCGACGAGGATCCTGCCGCGAGGATCACGCCGGCTACGGGACCGCTCGGCCCCCCCGCCAGGTCTTCAGCTTCCACGCGCGTCACCTTGATGAGCGGTGCTCGGGTGCTGGGGGCGGGCTACGTCCCTCCGGTCGCCGCCGCGCGCTTCGATCTTCGAGATCGCGCAGCGACTTGGAGGCGCGCTAACGCTCCCTCCGCGACGCACCCCGCCCCCAGCGACCAAGATCCGGGAGCGTCGTCCCCGGCGCCGCAGCCAACGCAGCGCATTACTCCACCCGCGTGGCGATCCACCACGTCGTCCCCCCACCATCCTTCACCCCGCCCCGCTTGTCCGCGTTCGTCCTTCTTGACCGGCTCCTGCACCGAGGTCCCGCCCGCGTCAAGGGCGCGCCGGTAGGTCGCGTCCACGTCGGCCACGTAGACGTGCACGTGGGATTCGATCGGCGGCCACCCCGGAGCGCCGTCGGCGACCATCACGACGGTATCGTCGATCCGGACCTCGGCGTGCACGACCTTGCCGGACGGATCGGAGAACCGGCGCAGCTCGACCGCGCCGAAGACGCGCGCGAGGAACTCGATGGTGCCGCTGGCCCCGTCCACGATCAGGTAGGGCGAGACGCTGGTGTAGTCCTGGGGCTTGTGCGGCGGGCTCATGGCGGCTCCTAGGCCGGGTGCATGACTCAAGATAGCTCGCCCGAGTTGTGCCGGTGCCCCCTGCCCGGTCGTTACCAGATTGTGCCCTGGCCGATCCCGGGCCCAAGCTAGTTTGCTGTGGACCCAACCTCAACAAGGAGAAACCATGACCGCGACTGCCCCCGCCGCCACGGCCACCCTCGCCCAGGAGCTGGTAACCCTGTGCCGTGCCGGACGCCATCTCGACGCAGTCGAGACATTGTACAGCCCGAACATCGTGAGCGTTGAATCCGCCGGCACCGAGGCCATGCCGGCCGAAATGAGTGGCATCGACGCGATCCGCGGAAAGCAGCAGTGGTGGGCGGAGAACTTCGAGGTGCACGACAGCAAGGTGAACGGACCGTTTCTGGCTGAGAACCAGTTCGCGGTTCAGTTCGAATTCGACACGACCTTCAAGCCTACCGGGGAGCGCTCCCGCATGACCGAAATGGCGCTCTACACCGTGAAGGACGGGAAGATCGTGCACGAACACTTTTTCTACAACGCTCAAGGCGCCTGATCGGGACGAGCTGGCTCACGTCGAAGAATCTGGCGAGGACATCGAAACCGTTGAGACGTGAGGGGGGCGACGGGCTTCGGTCACCCTCCTGATGGGCGATCCGCCTCCGGGGCAGATTCGCCCTCGACGTCCTCTTGCCGCGCGCTGGCCCGCTCAAGCTTGCGCTGTTGCTTGTCTTCCTTCTTGCGCTGCTTGGCCTGTTCTTTCTGATGCTTTTCGAACCCGTAGTTGCGCTTCGGCAAGGGAAAGCTCCCGCTGGATGAGCATATACCTGGCGGCACCCAGCCCGGATGGCCGGGCGCCGGTCCGAGCGCGACTTACCAGGCGAGCAGGCCGTCTTCGTCCAGAAAGGCGGCGACGACGACGAGCGATGGCAGGCTCGGGGTCTGCTTGAAGGCTCGTGCGGCATCTCGCAAGGCCGGAGAGGCACGCTGCCCCGTCCGCGCCCGGTACTCGCGGTGGGTCACCGCCAACTCTTTGAAGACCCGGCGGAGAGACCGGGTCTCAGGGCTCTGGGTCGGGGACTGCAACGTCGGGGATCGCAACGACTTCCGGGCACCGGGCTTCCTGGTGCGCGGCTTGAGGGTCCGGGCGGCCTCGGCGACGCGCGCGCGGACTCGGTCAGTCAAGGGAGACGAGGAATCCTTGAGGTTCTCGGGCATGGGATCCTGCCAGGGGGAGGGAGGCCCCGCATCGGCATGACGGGGGGACAGCAGGAAAGATAACCTCGGTTTCGCCGGACGCGACTTGACGGGAGCACTGACGGATCCTGCACCTGAAGGGACATGCCCGTCGTGCTCCTCGACAGCGTCGCACATTTGAGAATTGACTGGGCCGGGTTACCGCTCGATAGTGAGACAGCTAGTCCTCGAGGGATCAATGGAACGTGCGTTCATCGCCCCGGATCGGCGGCTCTGGCTAGTGCGCCCCAGGTCAGCCGTTCGACGAAACGAAACCGCGACTCACGTCACGCTCGAGCTGATGACGGACGACGAGACGCGGGTCGTCAGTTGCCGGCGAGACGAGTGGGACGTGCCCGCCCCGAACTTCGCCGCGCTCCTGGCGCGCTCGGTCCCGGGAGGCGCCTCGCGGAACATTTCGCGGCCAGGGGACGAGGGGATGTTCGATCCGGAGTGAGTGCGGGGTTCCCGATACTTCAGCTAAACAGGTCCCTCGCTGCGCTCGGGATGAGGTATTGACTCCAACCCGTCCAACGCCCGTCCCAGCTCCGCGGCACCCGCCGGCCGGTCCTCCGGCCGCTTCGCCAGACAAGCCAGCACCAGACTCTCCAGCGCCCGAGGCACCGGGTTCTCCGTCCGCGCCGAGGGCGGGACCGGAACCTCCTGGAGATGTTTGACGATCATCTGGATCGCGGTTTCCGCCTCGAAGACCAGACGTCCGGTAAGGAGGAAGTAGGCGACGCAGCCCAGCGAGTACAGGTCCGCGCGTCCATCCACCGCCTGCTCGTGCGCCATCTCCGGAGCCATGTAGGCCGGCGTGCCCGGGGTGACTCCGGCGGCGCTCGCCAGCGACTCGTCACCGTCCCCGGCCGTCACGGACTTCACCAGCCCGAAGTCGAGCACCTTGACGAAGTCGTGGCGCAACCCGACCTGGCCCAGGTGGATGTTCGCCGGCTTGATGTCGCGGTGCACCAGCCCGGCGGCGTGGGCTTCCTCCAGTGAATCGCAGACCTGGCGCAGGATGTGGATCACCCGGGCAGCGGGCCGTGCCGCCGCACCAGCGTCTCGAGATTGGAGCCCTCCAGCAGCTCCATCACCAGGTAGAGCCGACCTTCTTCCGTCACTCCGAAGTCGTAGAGCGCCACGGTATGCGGGGACCGAAGCCGGGCCGCGGCTTCCGCCTCGCGCCGGAACCGGACGGTTGCCAGTTGTGCTTTGGCCCCGTTGCCGGCCGCGAACACCTCGGCCCGGATCAGTTTGATCGCCGCCGGACGCGCGAGCATGCGGTGAGTCGCCCGGTACACTTCGCCCATGCCGCCGCGGCCCAGCAGCTCGCCGAGGCGGTAGCTCCCCAGCTCCCGCTCCCGGCTCACCTGTTGCCCCAGCCGGGTGACCACACCCGAAATCACCACGGCGACGCCGAGCAGGAGGTAGTTGGGGTAGTGCATCACCAGCGTGTCGAGCGCGGAGTCGAAGCGGTAGACGCCGGCGGCCCTGCCGATCAACATACCGAGCGGATCCATGGAGGCCGCCACGAAGCCCGCGACGGCCATCTTCCACGGCGGCGAGGGAACGATCGCGGCGAACATCAGGATGACCGGTCCGATCCAACTGATCATCGGCGTTGGGAGGATCGGCGTGGCGGAGGCCGGGCCCCAGTGAATCATCAGCCCGACGTCGAGGGCGGTGACCACCATGTAGACGAGGCCCAGGTCCATCACCAGGGCCGGGTCGCGCTCGCCTTTCCTGAGATAGAAGAACAGCGCCAGCGAGATGAACACGCCGAGGGCGCAGATGAAGTCGATGTCCCCCAGGCGCGTGATGCGGGGATCAGCCGGGTTCGTGGTGTAGAGCGCGAGCCGGGCGAGGGCGGGCCCGAGCACCCAGAGCGCCGCGCCGATGAGCGCCATGACCTCCAGCCGCCGGGACGCCTGGCGGAGAAGGTCGTAGGGCAGGCGGCCACGGCCCGCGGAGGTCCCCAGCTCCGCCGACGTGTCCTTTCGCGGCTGGGCGATCAGCTTGGGGTAAGTCACGGAGCCGGTTGCCGCGCCCCGGGTCCCCGCACCACCCGCCCTGGCCGCGCGGCCGTCACTTCGCCGTCCCGCAGGGTCGCCGTTCCGTTCACCACGACGTGGCGAACGCCCACGGCGTACTGGTGCGGCCGCTCGTAGGTGGCGCGCTCGGCGATCGCGGCCGGATCGAAGACGACGATGTCGGCGAAGTAGCCGGGCAGGAGCCGGCCTCTCCGCCGAAGATGCAGGTTCGCCGCCGGCAGCGCGCTCAGCCGGTGCACCGCCTCCTCGAGCGGGATCAGCCGTTCCTCCCGGACGTACTTGCCGAGCAGGCGGGCGAAGTTCCCGTAGGCGCGCGGGTGGGTGGCGTTGGCTGGAACCGAGTCGGCGATGGTCCACGCTCCGCCATCCGAGCCAAAGCTCACCCACGGCGTGCGCACCGCGTTACGAACGTTGTCCTCCGCCATGCTGAAGAACACGGCGCCGACCCGGCTCCCGTCTTCCACCACGAGATCCATCGCGGCCACCGCCGGGGCCACTCCGCGATCCCGGGCCACTTTCTCCAGCGTGCTTCCCACGAGCGGGCGCAACAGCGGAGAGCGGAAGCCGACGAGCAGAACGCCGGCCGGGTTTCGCATGTCGCTCTCGGCCTCGATGCGGGCGCGGGCGGCGGGATCCCGCAGCCGGGCGAGGAGCGAGTCGAACCCACCGGCCTCGGCCCAGGTCGGGAAACGCGACGAGAGCCCGGTGGAGGACGCGGGATAGGTATACATGTCGGCGGTGATGCGGAGCCCGGCGTTCCGGGCCGAATCGATCTTGGCCAGCAGCGCGTCGAACTTGCCCCAGTTGTCCGCGCCGG
>JACCSZ010000086.1 GCA_013812695.1 Gemmatimonadales bacterium
AACGAGCGTCGAGATCACCACCGGCAGCGGCGCCATCGGCGTTCGGACCGAAGGACGCCGCGGACCACCGGCCGCGGTGGATCTCCGCATCACCGTGCCCACCTGGATGGAGCTCGTCCTTTCGGGCGTATACGCCGATGTGACGGTCGCCGGCACCCGCAGCTCGATCACAGTTGAGACGGTGCAGGGAGAAGTAGACGTGACCGGCGGCGAGGGCCGGCTGTCGCTTCGATCGGTGCAGGGCGGCGTCCGGCTCACCGGGGCGAAGGGCCGGATCGACGTGCGCTCGGTAAACGAGGACGTGCTGGTCTCCCAGACTAGCGGGGAGATCGCGGCCGAGACCGTGAATGGCGAAATCGTGCTGGAGCGGGTGGACGCGACCAGCCTCGAGGCTAGCACCATCAATGGGGACGTGGGCTACGACGGACCGGTCCGGAACGGCGGGCGCTACACCCTGTCCAGCCACAACGGCGACGTGACGCTCGCCGTCGCAGAAAGCTCCAGCGCGTCCATCGCCGTGAGTACGTTCAACGGTGAGTTCGAGTCGGCGTTTCCGGTGACGCTCAGGGAGACGAGGAAGGGCAAGCGCTTCAGCTTCACGCTCGGCGGCGGCAGCGCGCAGGTCTCACTCGAGTCGTTTCAAGGGACGGTACAGCTGGTGCGGCCGGGCCAGCTTCGGCGGGGGGACGAGGAGGACCGCCATCGGGATCGCGGGGACGATTCGGAGCGCTGAGCCAGAGCGCCCCACCGCCGCAATATGACCGGAGTGCGACGCGGCGCTTGGCTCAGCTCCCCGGGTGCTTCGAAGCTTGACGGCTAATCCTGCCGCGCACCGGCAATTTGTTCCCTCCCAGGTAACTTTACCCCGCCGCACTTTACCTGCTCGCTCCCAGCCTCGGTATCCGCAAAGCCCCTCCAGCAAGTGCGCGCACAGGCAAAAAATGCCATGGCCGGCACAGGTCTTGTTGACCCGCACCGACCAGTCGCAGGAGCGCCCGACTCACAACGTCGGCAGCCCGATCCTTCCACCTCTAGCTCCGGAGTGCTTCGATGCAGGCCATCGCGGAGTCGGAGGATCGCGCGGTGGGCGTGGAGATCATTCTCCGGCCGGTGCTCCAGGTGCCGCCGACGCCGACGCCTGCACCGGGCTACTGAACCTCCAGCACCTCGACATCGAACACCAGCGTCGAGCCCGGCGGGATATCCGGCGGCGCACCGGCATCGCCGTACGCCATTTGGGGCGGGAGCACGAGCTTCCGCTTGCCGCCGACCTTCATTCCCCTGACGCCTTCGTCCCAGCCGGCGATCACCTGTCCCGCCCCGAGCGTAAAGGCGAACGGCTCGCCGCGATCCCGGCTGCTGTCGAATTTCTTGCCCGTCGGCAGCCAGCCCGTGTAGTGCACCCGGACGGTCCGGCCCGCCTGGGCCTCGGCGCCCGCCCCCGCGGCCTCGTCCGCGTACCAGAAGCCCGGCGGCGCTTTCGTCATCCGAGTGGTATCCACGGCGAGCTCCGCGCTGAAGCCGCTGGCGGCATCTCCGCCGGAGCCGGCGCACGCGGCGAGGAGCGCAAGGCAAGCGAGAAGCGAGCGATGACGCATCAGTGCCCCCTTAAGTGAGCCAACGTCCACCAATGACAAGGCCGACCCAGAAGGTCGGCCCAGCAGGAATCGGGACGGCGGGATTTGAACCCGCGACCCCTGCAACCCCATTGCAGTGCGCTACCGGACTGCGCTACGTCCCGTCGTGCGAGGCGGAAGTGTAGCCGTCGGGGTGCGTGGTGGGAAGGGGCGCGCGTATCTTTGGGACTCTCTCCCACGTCGAGTCGCCATGCACCGCCGCGAGTTCGTTCACCGGTCCGGGTACACCCTCGCCGGCTTCGGCATCCTGCGTCACGTCGGCGCCTGCAGTCCCGCGGGGACCGCTCCGGCGTCATCGACGTTCGCACGTCTCCGGGATCGATACTTCGAGCGCACGCTCGAGCTCAACCCCGTAGTCTCGACCTACCTCGGTGGCGACGGCTACAGCCGCAACCTGGCCGATGTGAACGGGCGGCTGCGTGACTACCGGCCGGAGGCGCTGGCTCGCGAAGTGGGCTTCTACCGCGAGGTCCGGGACGGCCTCACAGCCATGGACCGCGCAACCCTCAGCTCTCCGGAACGCATTGACGCGGCGGTGCTCGAGGCCCAACTCGCCTTTCTCCTGCACCAGATCGAGAATCGGCGCCATCACGAACGCAGTGTCGACACCTACGTCGCCGAGCCGTTCCGCGGTGTGGACTGGCAGCTTCAGCAGATGCAGGCCGCCCCCGGCAATCTGCTCGGCACCGAAGCGGAGTGGCGGCTCGTGGTGGCGCGGCTCGACGCTGTGCCCGCCTACCTGACTGCGGCGCTCGCCAACCTGGGCGAGGGCAAGCGGCGCGGCAATCTGCCGGACCGCCGCATGGTGCAGCAGGACGGGATCGGCGGCAGCGCGGCCGATGCCGAGTACTTCCGGACCACGCTGCCGGAAACGTCGCGCAAGTTCCTCGGCGAGCGGCCGTTCGCGGCGCCGATGCTCGCACGGGTCGCGGCCGCGGGTGCGGCGGCAGCCGTGGCGTTCGAGGATTTCGCGCGGGGGCTGGGGGAGCTCTACGACGTGCGGGAGAGCGTCGATCGGTTCGCGGTGGGCGAGGCCGAGTACGACTGGCGTTTGCAGCACTGTCTCAACGTCTCGCGCCGGTCGGCCGAGCTCTACGAGTATGGCGCTCAGCAGGTGGCGCTGTACGAGGGCAAGATCTTCGAGGTGGCGGCCGAGGCCGCGCGCGAGGCGGGCCTCGACCTGCCGTTCGGCACGGAGGCGGAGCGCCGCAGCGCCGTCCGGGCAGTGATGGAGGCGCTGTCGAAAGACGCCCCGGCCGATGATGACGAGCTGTTCCGCTGGTATCGCGCGGCCGGCGAGCGCGCGGTGGCATACGGCCGGGAGCACGAGCTGTTCGACATCCCCGCCTCGTATCGCCTCGACGTGGTGCCCACGCCCCCTGTGCTGCGGAGCACGATCGACGCGGCGTACTACCCCGCGCCACCCTTCAAGCGTTCCGGGGTGGGGCGATTCTACCTGACCCCCACCGGCAACGATCCGGCCGCGCTTGGGCTCAACAATCGGTCGTCGGTGGCCGACACCGCGATTCACGAGGGCTTTCCCGGCCACGACTGGCACTACAAGTACATGACCGAGCACGCCCGCGAGATCTCGAATATCCGCTGGCTCACCCCCGGTGCGGTCGAGGATTCGTCATCGATGTGGGAAGACTCGATGGCCTCGGAAGGGTGGGCACTCTACAGCGAGGAGCTCATGGCCGAGCCCGCGGGTGGTCGCGCCCACGGGTTCTATACCGCGGCTGAGCATCTGTACGAGCTGCAGGGCCAGCTCCTCCGGGCGGTGCGCGTGCGCGTGGACGTGGGCATCCACACTGGGCGGATGAGCTTCGACCAGGCGGTCGACTACTTCACCGAGCACGTCGCCTTTCGACCCGGCGCCTGTCGTGACGCCGCGTCCGATCCGGCCGCTCGCGCGGTGTGCGCTCAGGCGAGCCGCGCGATCTACAGATACTCGAAGTGGCCGACGCAGGCGATCACCTACAACCTGGGCAAGAACGAGATTCGGGCGCTTCGCGACGCCGTCGCGGCCCGCGAGGGAAATCGGTTCTCGGCCAAGGCATTTCACGAGCGACTGATGCGAATGGGCACGATTCCGGTGGGCTACTTCAAAGAAAGCTTCCATGGGTAATCGGCTCGGCTGCAACACGGCAGCGCGGGGGCGCAAGCTTATCAAGAGTCGCCTGTGCGTCGACGCACCCCTCCCGCCGTGCCGCCGCCGCGCCGGATTTGCTGCTGCTGTGAGGCTGATTGAACGCCAGAATCTGCACGGGCCCGGCATTTGCAATCGGAGGCACCGATTGCAAGCCATTCGCGCTGGAGCCAAGGAGGCCGGGATGAGCATGAGCGATGGAAGGCCTTGGGAGGGAGACGGCGATCTTCCCTGGGACACGCCAGACGCGGACTGGGAGCCGGGCGAGGTCGAGGTATGGCGGGGGGCCCTCCACCTGGGTGAATGGCCGGAGAACCTGGCCGGTCCGGAGTACTGGCT
>JACCSZ010000111.1 GCA_013812695.1 Gemmatimonadales bacterium
GCCGGCGTAGGAGTCGACCACCAGGCGCTGGCCCTGCCGCGCGGGGACGGTGGTGTCGATCTGCTGGATCAGGGCGAGCGCCAGGGCGCCGGAAGCGAGTGAGAAGAGCACGGTCGATCCCTTTCAGCTCACGGAGGAGACCAGCGCGGCCGCCTGACGGAGCAGCTCGAGTTTCCGACGCATCGTCTCGGCCAGGTGCGAGTTGAGGTAGGCGTTGGCCGAGTCGGCGGCCACGGCGCGGGCCGCCTGCACGATCGCGCTGTCGATCACCGCGAGATTCAACTCGAGCACGCGCACGGTGGCGGTGTCGAGCCTGCCCCGACCCTCGACGAGCACCCGCTCGAGGTCGGCGACCGCGCCGTCGTAGCCACGACCCGGCGCGCGCACGGCAGCCGGGATGCCCAGGTTCGTCGGCGGCGCGCCCTGGACGGCCAGCCGTGTCCGGGCGACGGGATGCAGCAGCCAGGCCGCCCCGCCCGAGAGCGCCATCAGGGCGATGCCTGCCGCGGCGAGCTGAGGCATCGAGAAGCTCCAGCGGCGCCGTGGGCGTGCAGGGCGCGGGTCCGCCGTGGGCCCCAAGCCGGCGTCCACTCCGATCCGCGCGGCGATCGCCGGCCACGGATCACGGTCGGGCTCGCGATCCTCGAGCGCCCGGGCACGCATGACGATGCGCTTGAAGTCCGCCAGTGCCGCCCCACACGCCACGCAATGCAGGAGGTGCGCTTCGAGCGCCGCCCGCTCGGCGGGATCCAATTCGTCGTCGAGATAATCAGACAGCCGGTCGGTCCAAGCGTCGGTCATGTCGCTCCTCACCGCTCGAGATGCCGCCGGAGCGCCATCCGCGCCCGGTGCAGTTGGGACTTCGAGGTGCCGGTCGCGAGCCCGAGCATCCGGGCGATCTCCGCGTGCCGGTACCCCTCCACGTCGTGGAGCACGAACACCTCCCGGGCACCGTCGGGCAGGCGCCCGATGGCCGTCTCGAAGTCCATGGACATCTCCGGCGTCTGCCGCCGGCTCGGCACCGTCTCGAGCGCCGCGTCGCCGTCGAGGTGCCGCCGGCGGCGAATGCCGAGCGTCTCGCGCCGGCCCAGGATCACGTTCACCGCGAGGCGGTGGAGCCAGGTGCCGAATGCTGACTCGCCGCGGAACGTCCCCAGCTTCTGCCAGGCGCGGACGAACACGTCCTGGATCACGTCATCCGTGTCGTCGTCGCCGAGCATCCGGCTGGTGAGGCTGGAGATCCGGGAGAGGTGGCCGCGATAGAGGCGTTCGAAGGCGTGCGCGTCTCCGCTGGCGGCCAGCGTCGCGTCCACCGCGTCCGGGTCGGTCCTGCCGATGGCTTCGTGCTGCAGCGTCGCTGCTCCAGTCCCTGGTGGGGTCACGCGGGGGTTGGATCGACGGGCGGGTGAAAAGGTTGCAGGGTAGACGGAAGGACGGAAGGACGGAAGGACGGAAAGACGGACGTCAGTCCGGGCAACGCTCCTCGTCGGTCCCGTCCTTCCGTTTTCCGTCCTTCCGTCCGTCCGTCTCCGTCATAGATTGCCTCCCATGCCTGCCCTGAGCCATCCCGCTCCGATTACCGCGCCGACCGGCTCGACCATTTCGTGCAAGGGCTGGCATCAGGAAGCGGCGCTCCGGATGCTGATGAATAACCTCGACCCCGCCGTCGCCGAGCGGCCGGAGGAGCTGATCGTCTACGGTGGGGGCGGGAAGGCGGCGCGGAACTGGGCGTGCTACGAGCGCATCGTCGCGACGCTCCGCCGACTCGAGAACGATGAGACGCTGCTGGTGCAGAGCGGCAAGCCGGTCGGCGTGTTCCGGACGCACGAGGAAGCGCCGCGCGTGCTCATCGCCAACGCGCACCTGGTGCCGCGGTGGGCTACGTGGGACGAGTTCCGCCGGCTCGACGCGCTCGGGCTCACGATGTACGGCCAGATGACCGCCGGCTCCTGGATCTACATCGGCACGCAGGGCATCCTGCAGGGCACCTACGAGACCTTCGCCGAATGCGCGCGGCAGCATTTCGGCGGCACGCTCGAGGGGCGACTGGTCGTGACGGGCGGCCTCGGTGGCATGGGCGGCGCCCAGCCGCTGGCCGCCACGATGAACGGCGCCGCGTTTCTGGGCGTGGACGTCGACGAGTCGCGCATCCGGCGCCGGGTCGACACCGGCTACTGCGACCGGCTCGAGCACAGCCTGGACGCGGCGCTCCGGGCGCTCGATGAAGCGCGGGCGCGACGCCGGCCGCTCGCGGTGGGACTGGTGGGCAACATCGCCGAGGTGCTGCCGGAGCTGGCGCGTCGCGGCGTGGTGCCCGACGTCCTGACCGACCAGACGTCGGCGCACGATCTCCGCGTGGGGTACCTCCCCGCGGGCGTCTCGCTCGCGGACGCCGCCGCGCTCCGCGAGCGGGATCCCGCCGCCTACGAGGCCCGGGTGCTCGACTCGATGGTGGTGCACGTCCGCGCCATGCTGGACCTGCAGGCGCGCGGCGCGGTCACCTTCGATTACGGCAACAACCTGCGCGGGCAGGTGGCGGACCACCGCGCCATGCCCGAGGCGTTCGACATTCCCGGCTTCGTGCCCGCGTTCATCCGGCCGCTGTTCTGCCGGGGCGCCGGCCCGTTCCGCTGGGCGGCGCTGTCGGGCGACCCGGCCGACATCGCCGTAACCGACCGCGCCGTTCTCGAGGCCTTTCCCAGGAACGAGCCACTCGCCCGCTGGATCCGGCAGGCGCAGGAGCGGGTGCAGTTCCAGGGGCTGCCCGCGCGCATCTGCTGGCTCGAGTACGGCGAGCGGGCGGAAATGGGGCTCCGGTTCAATCGGCTGGTGCAGCAGGGCAAGGTGCGCGCGCCGATCGTCATCGGCCGGGACCACCTCGACACCGGGTCGGTGGCCTCGCCCAACCGGGAGACCGAGGGGATGAAGGACGGGTCCGATGCGATCGCCGACTGGCCGTTGCTCAACGCCCTGCTCAACACCGCCTGCGGTGCGAGCTGGGTGTCGCTGCATCACGGGGGCGGCGTCGGGATCGGATACTCCATCCATTCCGGGATGGTCGCCGTGGCGGACGGCACAGCGATGGCCGACCGGCGGCTGGAACGGGTGCTGACGGCGGACCCGGGCACCGGGGTGATGCGGCACGCGGACGCTGGATACGACATCGCTATCGAGACGGCGCGCGAGCGGGGGGTCGATCTGCCGATGGTCGATGCGGACGGATAGGCTCGCCCTTCATTCGGGAGGTGGTCGTGAGATCGTCAACATGGTTCCGGCGCGTCGGGCAGTCGGTCCCGGGGGCAGCGGGGGCCGTGCTGCTCTTCGCAGGTTGCTCGCCGGACGGATCCTCGACCGCTGCCGCCACCGCGGCCGCGTCGACTCGGTTCGCGACCTTCGCGGACGAGTATTTCTCCGCGCTCCACGCGGCCTCGCCGACCCAGGGCACCTCCGCGGGCTTTCACCAGTACGACGCCCGCCTCGAGGACCTGTCCGCCGCCGCCGTCCGGGCACGCGCCGACACGCTGCACCGGCTGCAGGGGCGGCTGGACTCGCTCCGTGCCGGACCGCTGTCGAACGACGATGCCATCGACGCGCGGATGATCGACGGCGCTATCCGATCGGAGCTGCTGGAAATAGAGACTATCGCGAGCTGGCGCCATAACCCGATGGGGTACGTCGGCCTTCCCGGATACGCCATCGATGCGCTGATGAAGCGGAACTTCGCGCCCCCCGCAGAGCGGTTGCGGTCGGCCACCGCCCGGCTGCGGCGGGTTCCCGCGATGCTCTCGGCGATGCGAGAGAATGTCGAGGACCCGCCGAAGGAGTTCACCGACCTCGCGATGCGAATCGCGGGCGGGTCGGTCGGCTTCTTTCAGACCACCGTCCCGGGCTGGGCCAGAGAGGCCGCGGCGGGCGACTCGCTGCTCTACCGGGAATTCGCCGCCGCGAACGACTCGGCCACCGCGGCGATGCGGGCCGCGGCCGAGTGGCTCCGGCGCGACCTGCTGCCCAGGTCCAAAGGGAACTACGCTATCGGACCCGAGGTCTTCGCGGCGAAGCTTCGCTACGACGAGATGGTCGATCTACCGCTCGATACCCTGCTGGCCATCGGCGAGGCCAACCTCACGAAGGACCACGCGGCGTTCGTGGCCTTGGCTCGGCGGATCGACCCGCGAAAAACACCGGCGCAGGTGATGGCCTCGCTCGCGGACGACCATCCGACCTCCGCTGCGCTGGTTCCCTTCGTCCGCGGCTCGCTCGAGGCGGCGCGGCAGTTTCTGATCGACAAGCGGATCGTGACCGTCCCCTCGGAGGTGCGGCCGAATGTGCAGGAGACGCCGCCCTACGCCCGCTCCGGGGGCTTCGCGTCGATGGACACCCCCGGCGCCTACGAGTCGACAGCCACCGAGGCCTTCTACTACGTGACGCCCCCCGAGACGAGTTGGGATGCCAGGCACGTCGAGGAACACTTGCGCCTGTTCAACCCTGCGGTGACGGCGTTGATCACGGTCCACGAGGCCTTCCCCGGGCACTTCCTGCAATTCATCTACGCCAAGCAGTTTCCGACCAAGACGCGGAAGCTCCTGTTCGCCGCCAGCAATGCCGAAGGTTGGGCGCACTACAGCGAGCAGATGATGATCGAGGAAGGGTTCGGCGGCAACGACCTAAAGATTCGCCTGGCGCAACTCGCGGAGGCGCTGGTGCGTGACTGCCGCTGGGTGGTCGGCATCAAGCTCCACACCCGGAACATGTCGGTCGAAGATGGGGCGAAGTGTTTCACCCAGCAGGGATTTCAGGAGCCGGCAAACGCGTACGAGGAATCCCGCCGCGGCGCGTACAACCCGACCTATCTGTACTACACCCTCGGCAAACTCCAGATCTACAAGCTGAGGGAGGACTATCGACGCGCGAAGGGCACCGCCTATACGCTGCAGGGTTTCCACGACGCGTTCGTGCGGCAAGGCGGGTTGCCGATCGAGCTGATGCGACGGATTCTGCTTCCGGGCGACCGGAGCCCGACGTTGTAGCCGAGTGCCGCGCCTCGAGAACATCGCCCAGCTTGCGACCTGTCGGGCCGAGGGCGCGCAGGGCGACATCCACGCGATCGCCGATGCCGCGCTGGTGTGGGAAGGCGAAACGATCCGGTGGGTCGGCCCACGCCCCGCGCTACCGGCCGAGTACGCCGGTAGCGAGCGGTTCGACGCCGGAGGCGGGCTCGTTATCCCCGGCCTGGTCGACTGCCACACCCACCTCGCCTTCGGCGGTTGGCGCGCGGACGAGTTCGAGCAGCGGATCCTCGGCCGCAGCTACCAGGAGATCGCCGCTGCAGGCGGCGGGATCGCTCGGACCATGCGCCTCACCCGCGAGGCGTCCGAGCCCGAACTGGTCGAGCGCGCCTCCGGCTTCCTCCGGGAGATGCTGTCGCTCGGCGTCACGACGGTCGAGTGCAAGAGCGGCTACGGGCTCGACCGCGAGCACGAGCTCCGGCTGCTCCGCGTCTACCGCACGCTCGCCGGCATCCAGACCGTCCGCATCGTGCCGACCTTTCTCGGCGCACACGTCGTCCCTCCCGAGTTCCGCGACGACCGCGCCGGCTACCTCTCGCTCCTCATCGACGACCTGATCCCTTGCATCGCGCGCGAGCGCCTCGCCGCGTTCTGCGACGTGTTCGTCGAGCGCTCGGCGTTCACCGTGGACGAGGCGCGCCGGCTGCTTCGCGCCGCCCAGGCCGCGGGGCTCGGCGCGAAGCTGCACGCGGACCAGTTGAGCCAGGGCGGCGGCGCCGAGCTGGCGGCCGAGGTCGGCGCGGTCTCGGCGGACCACCTGGAGTGCGCGTCGGAGGCGGGGATCAGCGCGATGGCGCGGGCGGACGTTGTGGCCGTGAGTCTGCCGCTGGCGTCGCTCTATCTGGGGCAGCCCCCGGTTCCAGCGCGGCGCTGGATCGAGGCCGGGGTGGCGGTGGCGGTCGCTACCGATTTCAACCCCGGCTCGGCGCCGAGTTATCATCTGCCGTTCGCACTCACCCTCGCGTGTACGCTGCAGCGGATGACGCCGGCAGAGGCCCTCAAGGGCGCCACCATCATCGCCGCGCAGGCGCTGGGATTGGCTGGCCGGATCGGGTCGCTCGAGCCGGGCAAGGCGGCCGATTTCGTGTTGCTGGATGCCCCCGACGTCACCCACTGGATCTATCACTTCCGACCCAACGCCTGCCGGTCGGTAGTGGTCGGGGGGGCCCTGGTGCGGTCGGTCTGATTCCATTCGTCTCCGCATCGCAGAGTGCAGTGGCTTGCGCTCCCCGCACTTCCACTGCAACCTTTGCCATCTTTCTGTAACGATTCGCTTCATCCCCGGAGGTGCCAATGCCACATCGCGTGTTGGGGTTGTTGGCTGCACTCGCTGTCCTCGGTGTCCCAGCCGCGGCGCAGGTCCGCGAGGTCACCGGCAGGGTCACCAGCACCCAGACCGACCAGGGGGTCGCCGAAGCGCTGATTGCCGTCGAGGGAACCGGGATCGCCACGCGGTCGGCGACCGATGGTCGCTTTGTAGTCAACATTCCGGACGGAGATCAGACGCTGACGGTCAGTGCGATCGGCTTCAAGCGAGACTCGCTGGTGGTCCCGGCTACGAACAATACGGTGACCGTTACCCTGGAACCCGACCCCTTCAAGCTCCAGGAGGTCGTGGTCACCGGACAGTCCACCGGGATCGAGAAGCAGAACCTCCCCAACGCGGTGGCGACCGTGGGGGCGGACGAGCTCACCCGAGCCCCCACCGGCACGCTGGAGAGCGCGCTCCAGGGCAAGATCCCCGGCGCGCTGATCCAGGCGAACTCGGGCGCGCCAGGCGGCGGCATCCAGGTCAACCTGCGCGGCGTGTCCACCATCACTGCCGGCGCCGAGCCGCTGTTTGTGGTGGACGGCATCGTGGTGAGCAACGAGGCGATCCCCAACGGTGCCAACGCCGTGACCGGCGCCCAGTCCGGCGGCAACCCCCAGAACCAGGACAACCCGACCAGCCGCATCGCCGACCTCAATCCCGAGGACATCGAGCGGATCGAAGTGCTCAAAGGCGGCTCGGCGGCGGCGATCTACGGCTCGAAGGCGACCAACGGCGTCATCATCATCACTACCAAGCGGGGCCAGCAGGGCAAGCCCCAGTTCAACATCACCCAGCGGCTGGGGACCTTCTGGCGGGCCAACCAATTGGGCTCGCGCACCTTCGCGACCTTGGCGGACGCGCAGGCGGCGTTCAATCCGGACACCACGGTGGAGCGGCTGTTCAATCAGGCCGGGGGGCAGGTCTTCGACAACGAAGACTTTCTCTACGGCCGGAACGACCTCTCCTACGAGACCTCAGCCAGCGTGAACGGCGGGACCGAGCTGACCAGATACTTCATCTCCGGTCTGGTCAAGAACGACGAGGGGATAGCGACCAATACCGGCTACAAGAAGCAGTCGTTCCGCGCGAATCTGGATCAGAGCTTGGGGAGCTGGCTCTTGCTCTCCGCCAACGCCAACGTGACCCACAGCCGGTCGCGGCGCGGCCTCTCCAACAACGACAACGCCTCGACCAGCCCCTATGTGGTATTCCCCTTCACGCCCAACTTCGTCGACCTGCGCGCGGGGGACTCGATTCCCGAGGACCAGCTGATCGCGGCCGACTTCCCGCTGAACCCATTTTCGCTGAGCAATCCGCTGCAGACGTTCAGCTTCCTGAAGAACGAAGAGGATACCTGGCGGACCTTGGGGACGGTCACCGCGCGGGCCACGCTGCTGAGCAGGCCCAAGCATACCTGGCAGCTCATCACCATCGGCGGGGTGGACTACTTCGAGCAGGACAACAACTTCGTCTCGCCGCCCGAGCTCGAGTTCGAGCCCAACGACGGGCAGGCGGGCACCGTCGTGCTGAGCAAGGCGAGCAACCTGAATCTCAACCTCGCGGTCAACAGCAACTACACGTTCATCCCGGCCTCGGGCGCGGTGCAGTCGACCTTCTCCGCCGGGGTGCAGTATGAGGACCGCGACCTGGACGCTACCCGGATCCTGGCGCGGAGCCTCCTGAGCGGGCAGGAGAACCCGGATCAGGCCACCAGCGTCACGCCGTTCCAGGACGATCGGCTGGTGCGGGACCTGGGGGTCTACGGACAGGAAGAGCTGCTGCTGCTCGACCGCCGGCTGCTGCTCACCGCGGGGCTGCGGGCTGACAAGACCAGCAGCAACGGGAGTACTGGGAAGTTCTTCTTCTACCCCAAGGCGGCTGCCTCCTATCGCTTGATCCGGCCGCTCGGGGGGGTGGACGAGATCAAGTTCCGGGGGGCGTTCGGCCAGACCGGCAACCAGCCGTTGTTCGGCGCCAAGTTCAGTCCCGACACGACCGGGACCATCGGCGGGATCTTCGGGGTGATACCGGGCAATCGCGCGGGTGACGCTCTGATTCGGCCGGAGCGTCAGAGCGAGTTCGAGGCCGGCTTCGACGCCCAGCTCGCCAACGGGCGGGCGGAGCTGAACTTCTCGGTCTACCAGCGCACGATCAGCGACTTGATCCTGGAGCAGACCATCGCACCGAGCATTGGGCAGGAGACCCGCATCTTCAGCTCCGACAGCAAGCTGCGAAACCGGGGCGTGGAGGTCGCCCTCTCGGTGTCGCCGGTGCAGACCCGGGACGTGAATTGGCTCTTCCGGACGACCTTTTTCCTCAACCGGAGCAAGATCGACACCCTCGACGTCCCCGCGTTCGAGACCGGAGGGTTCGGAACCTCTCTGGGGGCGTTCTTCATCCAGCAAGGGGCGTCGGCCACCCAGATCGTCGGGAACGAAGGGGTAGTGGGCGACGCCAATCCGGATTTTCAGGCGACGTTCTCCAACGACGTGACCTGGAAGAGTCTGAGCCTCGGCTTCCTGTTCGACTGGAAGCAGGGCGGCGACATCGTCAACCTCACCGAGTTCCTCTACGATGCCGGGCAGAACAGTGTCGACTTCGTCGGGGCCGGCGAAGCCCGGGTGGCCGCCTTCAACGATCCGGTCAATCCTCAGACCCAGGTGTACGTCCAGGACGGCTCCTACCTCAAGCTGCGCGAGGTCACCCTGGCCTACAACCTGGCGGACAACCTCACCCGGCGCCTGTTCGGGGGGAATGCGCGGTACGCCCGCCTGTCGGTGAGCGCTCGTAACCTGCTTCGCTTCACCGGGTATCGCGGCCTGGATCCCGAAGTCAGCAATTTCGGCAACCAGGCGATCATCCGGAACATCGACGTGGCGCCGTTCCCGCCGAGCAAGAGCTTTTTCTTCGCTGTCGACCTGGGCTTCTGACCATGAGGACGACCATGAGACTCCGGCAACTGGCGCTCCTGGCTGTGTTCCTCGGCGCGGGAGCTTGCGGCTTCGACCTGAACACCAACCCCAACAGTCCGGACCCGATTGGGTCGAACCCGTCGCGGGGGCAGGTCTCCGCCGCGGCCAACGGGATGCTGATCGCCATCCGGCAAGACGTGCAGGACTTCGCGCTCGACGGGGGGGTCCTCGGACGGGAGGTGCTCCGAATCGACCCAGCGGACCCCCGCTTCGTCACCGAGCTGCTCATCAGCGCGCTCGATGCCGGCGGCGACGCCTTCGGGGGCGACCACTGGTTCGACCAGTATACCGCGATCCGGGGCGGGAATCTGTTACTCGCCGCCCTGCCGACCGCGGAGGCCCTGACCGTCGCCGAACAGAGCGCCGCCGCAGGCTTCGTGCGGACGATTCAGGCGTACAGCTTTCTGATGGTCCTCACCACCCACACCCAGGACTCGATTCCGGTAGACATCTCGACCGACATCACCGCGCCACCCGCGCCGTTCGTCAGCAACGCGGCGGCGTTCGACCGCGTTGTCAGTCTCCTGGACCAGGCCCGGACCGACCTGCAGGCGGGGGGCGCCGCGTTCCCGTTCGCCCTGCCGTCAGGCTTCGCCGGGTTCGATACCCCGGCCACGTTCCTGCAGTTCAACCGCGGGCTCCGGGCTCGGGTGGCGGCCTATCGAGCGGATTGGAGCGGGGTGCTCGCCGCCCTGACGGAGTCCTTCCCCGATGCAGCGGCGCCGCTGGATCGGGGCGTCTACATGAACTACGGAACCGGCGCGGGCGATTTCGCCAACCCGCTGTCGCAGGATCCGCAGGCCGGCGAGAATTTCGCCCACCAGCAACTGGACACGCTCGCCCAGTTGCAGACCGACGGGGTGACCCAGGACCGACGCCTGATGACCAAAACAGTGGTCCGCGCCTCGACTACCTCCAGCGGGTTCTCCTCGGAGCTCGGCTGGATCCGGTATCCGAGCCCGAGCTCGCCGATCCCGTTCATCAAGAATGAGGAGCTGATCCTCCTCCGGGCGGAAGCCAGCATCAACCTCAACGACC
>JACCSZ010000161.1 GCA_013812695.1 Gemmatimonadales bacterium
GATGATCGTCGAGGTGCGCCCGGGTGCCGGCTTCTCTTCCGGTCAGCCGAAGGCACTGTTCTCGACCGCTCCGTACGTCGCCATCGGTCCGGTGCAGTCGTTCGACGTGAGTCCGGACGACCGCCGGTTCCTCATGCTGCGGGAGACGACGCCCAGCGAGCGGAACGAGCTGATCGTCACCCAGAACTGGACAGCGGAGATGCAGGCGCGGGCGAGACAGCGGTGAGCAGGCTCAGGGTGAAGATCAGATGAGCCTGCACAGCGCTGCCGTCCTCCAACTGAGAAGCCCTTGATGGCAGACCTCCGCGCTCAACTGCAAGGCGGCCTGACCGACCGCTACCGCCTTGAGCGCGAGCTCGGGCGCGGCGGCATGGCGACGGTGTTTCTCGCTCGCGACCTGCGGCACGAGCGGCCCGTCGCCCTCAAGGTGCTTCATCCCGAGCTCGCCAGCTCGCTCGGTCCCGAGCGCTTCCAGCAGGAGATCAGGCTGGCCGCCCGCCTTCAGCATCCTCACATCCTCACGGTGCATGACTCTGGAGAAGCCAGCGGCCAGCTGTGGTACACCATGCCGTACGTCGAAGGGGAGTCACTGCGCGACCGCCTCCGGCGCGAACGGCAGCTCCCGGTCGAGGATGCGCTCCTGATCACGCGGGAAGTCGCGGACGCCCTGGACTACGCACACAGACAGGGCATCGTGCACCGGGACATCAAGCCGGAGAACATCCTGCTCGCCGGGTACCCGCCGCGCGAACGAGGATCGGCAGGATGGCACGCACTGGTGGCGGATTTCGGCGTCGCCCGTGCGCTCCAAGGGGCCGGAGAACACCAGCTCACCGGGACCGGAATGTCCGTCGGCACACCTGCCTACATGAGCCCGGAGCAGGGGATGGCGGATCCGGCCCTCGACGGCCGGTCCGACCTCTACAGCCTGGGGTGCGTGCTCTACGAGATGCTCGTCGGCGAGACCCCCTACACCGGTCCCTCCGCGCAGGCCATCGTGTCCAAGCGGCTGATGGACCCGGTGCCCTCAGTGCGGCGGCTGCGGGAAACTGTGCCGCCCTCGGTGGATCAGGCGCTCCAGCGCGTCCTGGCTAAGGCGCCGGCCGACCGTTATCACACGGCCTCCGCGTTCGCCAGCGCCCTGGCGGCTCTCGCCGGTGAGCCGGCGCGTGGTCCACCGTTAACCGCCCGGACCGGTGCAGCGGCTGCCTGGACCCGGTGGCGAACACCGCTGCTCCTCGCTGGTTCGTTGGTAGCGGTGGTGCTGGTGGGTCTCGGTGTGTGGAGGCGCCAACCGGCGACCGGGCCAGGTCCCGAGTCCACCCTGATCGCGGTGCTTCCTTTCCAGAACCGCGGCAGTGCCGGGGACGACTATTTCGCGGAAGGGCTTGCCGAGGCGGTCCGCGGCAAGCTCACGCTGGTGCCCGGCCTGGAGGTGATCGCCAGCGCGAGCTCGAGCGCCTATGGGAAGGCCGGAACCCCTATCGAGCAGGTGGGCCGCGAGCTCGGCGTGCAGTACTTGCTTACCGGTACCGTGAGCTGGGACAAGCCGAGCGAAGGCGTCGGCCGGGTGCGGGTAAACCCCGAGTTGGTGGAGCTCGGGCGTGGTCCGCCCCGGACCCGGTGGCAGGAGCCGTTTCAGGCGTCGTTGCAGGACGTTTTCGAGGTGCAGGCCGATATCGCGACCAAGGTCGCCGGCGCCCTCGGCGCGGCCCTGGGCGACACGGTCGCACTCAGGCTGGCCCAGCGTCCGACGAAGAGCCTGGCCGCATACGACGCCTACCTCAGGGGGATGGCCCTGTACGTGAGCGGGAGGGCGCCGCTGGGCGATGCGCAACGCGCGGTCGATTACCTGGAGCAAGCCGTCGCGCTGGATTCCTCATTCGCTTTGGCCTGGTCGGGGCTGAGCCGCGTGGCGTCCTACCTGTACGCCTCGGGCGAGCCCTCGCAGGAGCTGGAGATCAAGGCGCAGACGGCGGCCGAACGGGCTCTTCGGCTGGCGCCGCTGGAGGCCACGGCACACCTCGCCATGGGCGGCTATCATAGGAACGTGAAAAACGACCTGCCCAGTGCGCTGGCGCATTTTGTGGAGGGACAGCGGCTCGCGCCCAACGACGCCGCCCTGGCACGAGCCCGCGGCATCGTCGAAGTGTCGCTGGGGAGAACCGAGGCCGGCTTACGGCAACTCGAGCGAGCGGCCCAGCTCGACCCGCGGTCGGTCATGGTCCTGGCCGCGCTGTCGTGGAGTCGGTTGCACCAGCGGCAGTTCGACGAAGCTCTGGAGGCAAATCAGCGGGCGCTCGCACTCGATTCCACCAACGTTGTGATGCTGCAGCTCCGCGCGTTGATATACGCGGGACAGGGCCAACTGGAGGCGGCCCGCGCTTCGCTGACGAACGTCCCTCCGAACGGCGATCAGACCGACCTGGTGGCGTTGGTCGCGGGGTGGGGAGGTTACACCTGGCTGCTCGACGACGATCAGCAGGCGATCCTGTTCCGCCTGCGGCCGGCGGCCTTCAATAATGATCGCGGACAATGGGCCTTGACCATCTCCGCTCAGTACTGGTTCCAGGGCGACAGCGCCCTTGCCCGTGCGTACGCCGACACGGCGCTGGCCCCGCTCGCGAGCAAGGTTCAGGCGCACCCCCAGGAGCCCATCGCGCGAATCCTTCACGGCCTGGCTCTGGCTCGCCTGGGCCGGAAAGACGCGGCTCGCCGTGAAGCCGACGAGGCCCGGCGGCTTGCACCGCTGGCGATGGATCCGGTGAAGAACAGCATGGCGCATCGGGGCGCCGCGTGGGTGTACGCGACGGTGGGCGACTCGGACGGCGCGCTCACCGTTCTGGACTCGCTGCTGCACGTCCCGGGGGTCATCTCCCGGGGCATGCTGCGAATTGATCCGACATGGATACCGCTTCGGAATGATCCCCGATTCGTAAGCCTCGCCCAGGCGAGATAGGATCGCGAGGCGAGCAGGCAGCCGTGATCATGCGGTCCCGCTTGGCCGCTGTGGGCGCGCTGCGGCATGGCCCCCTTCGCTCCGCTCAGGGTGACGACCTCATCCCAGCAGCAGCCGCACCGTCCAGACCGCGATGATCATGGCGGCGGCGTCCGCGAGGAGCCCCGCCGGCACCGCATGGCGCGTCTTCTTGATGCCCACCGCCCCGAAGTACACCGCGATCACATAGA
>JACCSZ010000170.1 GCA_013812695.1 Gemmatimonadales bacterium
GCGGATCTGGGCCTTCTGATCGTTCGTCAGAGTGATGCGGACGGGCTCTTTGGGGTTCGACATGTCATGCCTCCTGAGTGAGACGGCTGGGCTGCGGTGACCAGGGCTCAGTGCCCGATTCGCAGGAGGCAATCTGTGGAGCCGGCGTGAAGCCAGCGTGAAAGTTCTCTTGCAGGGCCGTGAATTTGACGTACGTTCGGAGCATCCCCTACAGGGCTACTCCCATGACGGGTCTCACCCTGACACTGCTGGGTCCGCCCACCCTCGCGTTCGCCGACGGCCACCCCCTGGTGCACGCGCCGGGGGCGAAGGAGGTTGGCCTGCTGGCCTTCCTCGCGGTCGAGGGACGGCCCCACACCCGTGAAGAATTGGCCGGCCTGCTCTGGGGGGAGTCGCCCGAAGCCGAAGCCCGCGCTTCACTCCGCCAGGCGATCAAGCACCTGCGCGACCGGGTAGGAGAGTTGCTGGTGCCCAACCGCGCGCGGGTCGAGTTGGCCCAACCGGTCGATTGCGATGTCCAGCGGTTCCGCCACGCGATCCACGCGGACCCGCGGCGAGCCGCCGCATTCGACATTCCCAGCTTCTTCACCGGGTTCTCGGTTCGGCACGCTCCCCGGTTCGATGAGTGGGTTGCGGAGACCCGACGGGCCTTGCTCCGCGAGTACGAGCAGTTGTTGGGTGATCTGGCTCGTCGGGCTCTCGCACACGGCCGCTGGCGGGATGCCATCGAGATCGGCGACCGGTGGTTGTGCTGTGATCCGCTGTCGGACGAGGCCGCCAGGCTGACCATCGAAGCCCGCTACCTCTCGGGCGACCGGGGCGCCGCGCTCACCCGTTTCCGAGAGTATGGCGAGACCCTGCGTCGCGAGGCGGGGTGCGAACCGAGCCGACCGCTGCTCGCCCTGATCCACCGCATGACGTCGGACTCCTCGATCACGACGACGCGGGCCACGATCACCGACGAATGGCCCGTCAACGCTCCCACCTTCGATTCCAGCCTCTTCGGCCGCGAGGCCGAGTGGGCGACACTTTCTCGATCCTGGAAGGGGGTGCATCGGGGTACTGGAGCCGTCGTGCTCATCGAGGGCGACCCGGGCATGGGCAAGTCACGACTCGCGGGCGATTTCCTTCGCTGGGTGGTGGCGGACGGCGGTGTCGTCCTGCGGGGTCGGAGCGGTGACGCCCGTGCCGGCTTCCCTTTTGCCTCCGCAGTCGAGGTCTTGCGCGATATCCTGGTCGCGCCCGGACTCGCCGGGGCGGCACCGGAGTGGTTGGCCGAGGCCGGCCGGCTCCTGCCGGAGCTGCGACAACGCTTTCCGGCGTTGCCCGCGCCGGCGACCGATGAGACTGATGGATCCCGCCTCGCCGAGGGTGTGGCGCAGGTGCTGCTCAGCCTCTCGGCGGAAAGTCCGATCGGCGTACTCCTCGACAACTTGCAGTGGTTCGACGCGGATAGCTGCCATCTCGTCCGCTACCTGATCCGGCGCCTCGATTCGGCTCCGATGCTATGGGTCCTGACGGTCACCCCCGGCGAGCTGGAGCGCGATGCCCCGTCGGCCCGACTGCTCCGCGTGCTCCGGGCAGATCCGCGCGTCCAAGTGCTGAATCTGGCGCCCCTGGTCCAACCGCAGGTGACGGCGCTGATAGAGGAGATGAGCCCGGCCAGCGAGAGCGGACTCGCCCGACGGCTGGGCGAGCGGGTTCATGACGCGACGTCCGGCAACCCTTTTTACGTCCTCGAGTTCCTCAAGACGCTGTTTTCGCAGGGCCTGCTCACCACGGAAGCGAGCACCGGTGCGTGGCGGTCGTCCCCTGCGCTGGACCAGGAGGGATTCGAGCTGCCCATCTCGCAGAACATTCAGGACGTGGTGGCCGAACGGGTCGAGCGACTGCCGGAGCGGCTGCGCGACGCGCTGTTCACGCTCGCCGTGTCGGAGACCGGCTGCCGGGCGAGCGTGCTGTCGCATGTCCACGGCATCTCGCGTCTCTACGCCGCGTCCCTCGGCGACGCCTTGACGGACCGTCGCCTCGTGCTGGAGGAAGACGGCGTGTACCGGTGCGCCCACCGGATCATTGCACAGGGTGTCAGAGACCGGATTACGGAGGGCAGGCGGCGCGAGCTGCATCGCGCGCTGGCCGAGGCCATGGAGTTGGCGACGCCTCCGCAGGACAGCTTGGCCGCGGCGGCCAGGATTGCTCGGCATGCCGACCTGGGCGGCGACTCGGCGCGCGCCTACCGCCAAGCGCTCGTCGCGAGCGAGGAGGCCCGGCGGCGCCACGCGTACGAGGAGTCGCTGGCCTGGCTTGACCTCGCTGCCGCCTCGGCACAGCCGGGCGCGGAAATCGACACCGTCAATCGCCTGACGGCCACGCTTCTGGAGGTGACGCGGGAGATCGACTCCGCGAGCGCGGAGCCGGTCACGGATGCGCGAGGCTCCTCCCAGGTGATGTAGGCGGGTGATAAGGTCTCGGATGATTCGGCCTCGCGCCCCGACTGGCGCGACCGACCACGGCGCGATAGGATCACACGAACACCGACGGACGCCGGTATCAGGAGGACCTTGCGCGGTGGCGTTCACCGAATCCACCCTGCCGGAGGTCGTCCACGAGATGGCCGAGCGTACCCTGACATATCTTCGCCGTAAGGACGGTACCGGTCCCGAGCGTGTACGGGCCAACGCCGGCCACGAGCTGAGCTAGGGGCCGAGTCTCCTATGCGTCGTCCCTCATCCCTCACCGTGCTGGCCTCGGCCTTCCTGCTGATGGCGGCCGCCTGCGACGGACTCCGCCTGCCGGCGCTCCCGGCGCGCGCTGCGAAGGTCGATACCATGCCGGCGGTACCCGCACCCAAGGGGAGGCGGGCGGCCAAGCGGAGCGTGAAGGCTGAGCCAGCGCTCGAGGCACAGCGCTTCGATCAGATTCGGCGTGGGCTGCGTCGGTTGGTCGTGGCCCAAGAAACGTTTTACGCCGAGAACGGCGTGTACACCGAAGACCTCGCGCGCATCGGCTTCCAGCCCGACGGTGAGACGGACCTGCGCTTTCTTTGGGTTTTGCGCGGGGGGTGGGCCGCCAGCGGCACCCACCCCGGGGTGCCGGGCAAGGATTGTGTCATCTACGTCGGGCGAGAGCACGCCGCCCCGACGACGCTGCGCGAAGTCCGCTCCGGGCGGGAAGGGGTGCCGGTCTGCGACGCAACGCCGGTCGTGCGCCCGCCGTCCGGCCCGCCGGCAGCTCCCGGGCACACCGGTCCAGCGCCTCTGGCACCGGCGCCGCCCGACACGAGCAGCGCGCTCGACAAGGTCGAGCCGTCGGTCCAGATGCGTGTCGATCTTCGCAACCTGATTCGCTCGCAGGAGACCTACCTCGGGCTACAGGGCGTGTACTCGAGGCGGCACGAGCCGTTTGCCCTACAGTACCTCTGGCATCGCGGCGTGACTATCACCATTCTGAGCGCCAACGAGGCCGCCTGGTCGGCCCGAGCCACGCACGTTTCCAGACCGGGGAGGAGTTGCGTGATCTGGTTCGGCCCCGTGAGGCAGCGGCCTGCGACGGAGGCGCGAAAGCTCGTGCCTGACCGGGCGGGCACCCCGGTGTGCGACGGCTAGGCCGCGGCGCTACGCCCGCGCTGCCGCACCGCCGTAGCGCACCGCCGTCATATCCGCCAGAATCGCCAGCGCCGTTTCCGCGGGCTGGCGGCCGCCCAGGTCCAGCCCGATCGGTCCGTGGACCCGGGCGATCTCCTCATCGCTGAATCCCGACGTCCTCAGCCAGTCGCGTCGTGAGGCCTGCGTCTTGCGCGAGCCGATCGCCCCGATATAACGCGCCGGCGAGCGCAGGGCCAGTTGCAGCGCCGGCTCGTCGAACTTGGGATCGTGCGACAGGATGCAGACGGAGCACGCGGCATCCAGCCCGACCTCGTCGAACGCGGCCTCCGGCCACCCGAGGATGAGTTGATCGGCGTCGGGAAAGCGCTCGCGGGTGAGGAACGCAGGCCGGCCGTCGGCGACGATCGTTCGGTAGCCGAGTGCCCGGGCGAGCGGCACGAGCGCCACGGCGATATGGACGCCGCCGAAGATGACCAGGCGCGGCTGCCGGGCGAACACCTCGAGGAACACGCTGGCCGTGCCCTCGGTGGTCTCGACGGCGGTCGTGATGCTCGCCTCCCGCCGGAGCGCCTCGAGCGCAGCCTCACGCACCCGAGGTTCCGGAACGGCCGCGCCGAGCGACCCTTCGATTCGGCCGTCCTCGTGGATCAGCACGGACCGTCCGAGACCTGGCCCTTCGACGACGGCGGCCACCACCTGGCCGCCCGGACCGCGCGCCGCCGCCAGCACGTCGGGCCGGACAGCCGGCTCGACGAACACCTTGATCGTTCCCCCGCAGGCCAG
>JACCSZ010000199.1 GCA_013812695.1 Gemmatimonadales bacterium
TCGGCCTTGTACTCTTTCCCCTCGACCGCGGCCGTGGTCTGCTGCACCTGCCCGAACGCGCCGAACAGCACGTTGGCGAACGACCGGTTCATCGCCCGGCACATGATGATGGCCAGGATGAGGCCGCTGGAGCCGTCGAGCGCGCCCGCCGTGATCAGCAGTTTGTTGTCGAGGACGAAGCCCATCGCCACGGCGCTGAGGCCGGCGTACGCGTTCAGGATCGCGATGACGGTCGGCATGTCGGCGCCGCCGATCGGGATGATCAGCAGCACGCCGAACGCCAGCGCGAGCACGATGATGACCGGGAAGACGGCCGGCGCCCACGCGGCGGTCGGATCCAGCACCAGCGCCACCCCGGCCACCACGGCGACGCCGAACAGGGCGAGGTTGGTGACGTTCTGCAACGGATAGGTGACCGGCCGCTGCGGGATCCACTTGACCTCCTGCAGCTTACCGGCCGCCATCAGGCTCCCGGTGAACGTGAGGAAGCCGAGGATGATCTCGACGATGATCGCGGTCATCCGGAAAGCCGTGAGGTTCTCCGGGCCTTCGCCCAGCCAGAGGTAGTACTTGGCCGTGCCCACGAGCCCGGCGGCCAGGCCGCCGAACGCGTGCGAGAGCGCGGTCCGCTGCGGCACCGCCGTGAGCGGCACCCGCGAGAGCGGCACGCCCACCGCCACACCGGCCACCAACGCCAAGACGATCCAGCCGTGGTGGACCACCTCGGGTTGCGCCCACGTGGCGGCGATGGCCAGCGCCATCCCAGCCACGCCCGCGTAGACGGCTTTCCGCGCGGTGGCGGGCGCGTTCATCCAGTGGAGCGCGAACACGAAGAGGACCGTCGCGACGATGTACGCCAACTGCACGAAACCGTAGCTCATGGCTGGCTGCCGCGGCCGGGCTTGGTGTCGGTCTTGAACATCTTCAGCATGCGGTCCGTGATGAGAAAGCCGCTGACGATGTTGGTCATCGAGGCGAACAGGGCGATTGCCCCGATCAGCCGGATCTCGCGCGGGTAGTCGGCGCCGGTCACGATGATCGAGCCGACGACGGCGATGGCGGAGATGGCGTTGGTGATCGACATCAGCGGCGTGTGCAGCAGCCGGCTGACGCGGCGGATCACGCCGAGCCCGATGAGCGAGGCGAGCACGAACACGAAGAGCTGGCCCCAGAGGTCGGCCGCGGGCGGGGCCTCGGCCGCGATGGCGGCCGCCACAGTCGCAATCATGCGCCCTCCCGGGCGAGCGCCTCGCGGGCGCGGGAGTGCCGCACCTCGCCGGCGTGGGTGACGAGCGCGCCCTGCTGGATGTCGTCGTCGAGATCGAGCGCGAAGGCGCCCTCCTTCGTGAAGGCCAGCAGGAACGCGGTGAGGTTGCGCGAGAACAGCAGGCTGGCGTGGAGCGGCATCGAGGCCGGGACGTTGAGCGGCGCCATGACGGTCACCCCGCCGACGGCGGTGGTCTCGCCCGGCCGGGATAGCTCGCAGTTTCCGCCGCCGTCCGCGCCCAGATCCACGATCACGGCGCCGGGCTTCATCGACCGCACCATCTCGGCCGTGACGAGCTTGGGCGCGAACACGCCGCCGATGAGCGCCGTCGTGATGACTACGTCCGATTGCGCGATCTGGGCCGCGAGGATCTCTCCCTGCCGCGCCCGGTCCGCGTCCGACAGTTCCTTGGCATAGCCGCCGCCCGCCGCCGCGCTCTCGGCGAGCTCGATGCCGACGTACTTCCCGCCGACGCTCTCGATCTGTTCCTTGACCTCGGGCCGCACGTCGGTGGCGGTCACGTTCGCGCCGAGCCGCTTGGCCGTGGCGATCGCCTGAAGGCCGGCGACGCCGGCGCCGATGATGAAGACCTTGGCCGGCGGAACCATCCCGGCCGCCGTCATGAACATCGGGAAGTACTTGTTGAGCTCGGCGGCGGCCAGCAGGACGCCCTTGTAGCCGGTGATGTTGGCCATGGACGAGAGCGTGTCCATGCTTTGGGCGCGCGTGGTACGCGGGATGGCGTCGGTGGCGAAGGCGGTGACGCCCCGGGCAGCCAGCGCCCGCACCGCGGCCAGATGGCGGAGCGGCATGAGCGATCCGAGGTAGACCGCGCCGGAGCGAAGCCAGGCGACCTCGTCGCGGCCGCCGTCGACCGACGGCGCCCCCACTTTGAGCGCGACATCGGCGCCGCCGAGCAGCGCGGTGGGATCCGCCTCGACGTCGACGCCGAGCTCGTGGTAGGCGTCGTCAGGATAGCCGGCCGAGACACCCGCCCCAGTCTCCATGGCGATCTGATACCCGGCCTGCTTGAGCTTCTTGCAGGATTCGGGCACCAGCGCCACGCGCCGCTCGCCCGGGGCGGTCTCCTTGGGCACACCGATGCGCATCGGAACTCCACGTCGGGAAGGAAGGCCTAATCTTAGGCGCGCTTCAATGGCTCGACCAGAGCGGCGAGCTCGACCTCACAACTTGATCTTCGGCAGCTTGAAGTCCGGCGCCAGCCCACCCGTCAACCGCTTGAGCTCCGCCTGGAGATCCGCTTCGACCTGGTCGAGCCGGGCTTGCTCGTCCGCGACCCGCTTCGTGGCGTCCGTCTGCACCGCGGCAATACGCTGCTTCACCGGCTCCACCCTGCCCACCACGATGCTGTCCACCTTGGCGCGCACCATCGCTTCGGCCTTGGCCACCTCCTCGCCCACCACAGCCCTGAGCCGCCGCGCGATGGCGTCATCCAGGTTGCTCCTCACCGACAGCCTGGGCGCCCGGACGGTCCCGCTCACCTGGGCCTTCACGTCGAGCTGCTTGAGGCCGGACACCACCCGCCAGACAAGCTGCTCGAGATCGTTCGGCCGCCCGGCCGCGCTGTCACGCGCCCACGCCACCTCGTTCGAGGCGATCGACCAGCGGCCGAGCAGCCGGTCGCCACGGAGCGCGAAGGTGAGGTTCGCGGCGCCGGTGCCCGGCGCGATTCGGAACGGCAGCCCCGGGATGTCGAAGGATGGGAGTCGCACGCCCCGGAGCCGCGCCGACACCGAGTCGCGCACGTCGGCCGCCCGGTGGTCCACCACGGCGCCAACGTCGAGACCCGCGATCACCGAGCCGGGCGCGTTCCGTCTGGCCGTCACGATCATCGGCTTGCCGTAGAGCGCGGGCGCCGAGGTGAGGCCCTGTACGTTCGCGGCGTAGGCGCCTTTGAGCGGGCCGTCCGCGATCGTGAAGTCGACTTGGCCGACCCTGACCAGGAAGGTCGGCCAGTTGCGCGCCTTGGGGAATCGAACCGTGCTGCCGGCGGCCCGCAGGCGATCGGGTCCCGCGTCCTTGCGCGGCAGCAGGCCCGGCGGCATGTAATGCCGCGCCAGCTCGGCCCAGTACAGCGCCTGCTGAAAGCGGTCGACGCTCACCGTGCCGAACAATGCGTTGCCGATGTCGGGCGCCGAGAAGCTGGGCAGCTTGAGCAGCGATCTGGCGAACGCGTAGTCCCGCTTCCGCGCCTCGTCGAGGCCCTGCACGCCGGTTCCCAGCAGCTTGACCCCCCGCCCCACGTTCTGACGCAGCCCGCTCAGCCGCCGCTGGGCCTGATCGAGCTGTTGAAGCGTCTGCTGGACCGACTGGATCGCCTGCCGGGTGCCGTCGAGACCGAGCTTGCGAGGGTCGGTTCCGGCCAGCCGGTCGGCCAGCGCGCGGGCCGTGTCCACGGTGCCCCGGACGTCCAGCGCCATGAAGCTTTGCTCGAGCGCCCGGCGGGTCGAGTCGGTGCGCGCGGCCAGGCCCTGCGCCGCCTGCACAGTGCCCAGTTGCGTGGGGTTCAACACGAGTGACTTGATCGTGTCGAGCGGCGTGAGCTGGAGGAGCGGCACGTCGAACTGCCGGCTCCACTGCCGCACCGCCCGGAGCGCCTTCGGCGCGAATCCGTCGCCAGTAACGGGCCGGGCCGGCGTCTTTCGCAGCTTGCCGAAGCGCATCCCCTGCAGCGCGAATCGCTCCACCACGAGCTTCTTTTCGGCCAGCGCCTGAGGATTGAGCTTGAGCAGGATCCGGTCGGCCTCGATCAGGTTCTTGCGCGGCTCGAACGGGTCCGCCACCTGCAGGGCGCCGAGGTCCACCGACGCCTCCCTGGGAAGCAGGTCGAGCCGTCCGACGTCCACCTGGGTGCCCAGCAGCTCGGTGCTCACCTCCTCGGTGGTCTGCCGTGCGACAGGCTCCGCGAACAGGATCACGAGCGCCGCGATGAGCGCGAACAGCAACAACAACGGGCCGACCGCCTTCCAGCGGAAGATCTTGATCCGCACGGTCAGCTCGGCCGGAAGAGCTTGTACCAGTTGTACACCTGCGAGGCCGTGATCGCCCGGTAGAACTTCGACTGCTGCACGCGCGCGCCGATCGTCGCGCGGTAGCGGGCGACGCCGTACCGGGCGCGAAGAAAATCGGCACCGCCAGCGCCAGCCAGCCCACCACGCTCCCGAGCACCACGGTGTTGTTGAAGTTGGTGTACGGCACCAGCGCGATGTTGTACCAGGAGGTCCAGAGCGCCCGAAGCGAGGGCGCCTGCAGCAGGCTCGCCCCGATCCGGTCGAACAGCGGATCGAGCAGGAAGCCCACCGGCACGAACAGCGCCCACCCGAGCATCCCGCCGCCGAACGACACGTTCAGGAGCACGATCAGCGCGACCACGATCAGGTTGTGCAGGTTAAGGAGCGGCGTCAGCCCGAGCGCAGCGCCGAGCGCGATGCCGGCGGCCACCTGCCCCGGCGTGCCCTCGGAATGCAGCGTCTTGATGAGCGCCTGAATCAGCTTGAGGAGGGTGAACATGGTCCGGGCAAGGAGTGGGTGAAACGAATGGACTTTCGGAGGGCCGCGGGATATCCTCCACCGCTTATGCCACGGGCCCGCCGACCGCCACAGGTGCACAAGTTCGGCGGTGCGTCGCTGGCCGACTCCGCCGCCGTCCGCCACGCCGTCGCCATCATCCGCCGCCACGCCCAGGAGCCCACCGTCGTGGTCGTCTCGGCCATGGCGGGGACCACCGACGCGCTCCTCGCCGTCGCGCAGCAGGCCGGAGCCGGCGAATCGCGCACCGTCGCGCAGCTCATCGCCCGCCTGCGCTCCCGGCACGCCGAGACCGCGCGCGCCGTTCTGCCGGCCGGCCGCGGCCGCGCGGACACGCTGGCCTACATCGGCGACGTGTTCGAGGAGCTGGAGGCGCTGGCGCAGGGACTGCGGCTCCTGCGCGAGCTCACGGCGCGCACCACCGACGATCTGGCCTCGCGCGGCGAGCGGCTGAGCGCACGGCTGGTGGCGGCGGCACTCGAGGCGGCGGGCACCAGGGCAAAGTACGTGGATGCCATCGACCTCGTCCACACCGACGCCGCGTTCGGCCGCGCCGCGCCGGACTTCGCGCGAACCGACCGGGCGGTGCACCGAACGCTCGGTCCGCTGCTGGCCCGGGGAATCGTTCCGGTCGTGCCCGGCTTCATCGGCTGCACGCCCGACGGCCACGTCGCCACGCTCGGCCGCGGCGGCTCGGATCTCACGGCGACGCTCCTCGCCCGCGGGCTCGGCGCCGCGCGGGTCTCGCTCTGGAAGGACGTGCCGGGCCTGCTGACCGCCGATCCGCGGGTCGTCCCCGACGCGCGCGTCATCCCGCAGCTCCACACCCGCGAGGCCGCCGAGCTGGCGTACTACGGCGCCAAGGTGCTCCATCCGCGGGCGCTCATCCCGCTGGCGGGGCGCCGCATTCCGGTGTACGTCCGGCCGTTCGGCGACCCCGACGCCGCCGGCACCGAGGTTTCGGAGCGCGTGGCGCCGGCGCGCTTTCCGGTGAAGGCGCTCACCGCCGCGGGTGGGCAGGCGCTCGTCACCGTGACAGGTAGCGGGATGCTCGGCGTCCCCGGCATCGCCGCGCGCACCTTCCACGCGCTGCACGAGCGCCAGATCTCGGTCTCGCTCATCTCGCAGGCCTCCTCGGAGCATTCGATCTGCTTCAGCGTCCCCGAGCCGTTGGCGACGGAAGCGCAGGCCAGCCTCGAGCGCGAGTTCACCAGTGAGATCGGCCGCGGGGAGATCGACGGCGTCGAGGTGAGCCCCGGCATGGCGACCGTCGCCGTGGTGGGCCTCGGCATGCACGGGACGCCGGGCGTGGCGGCGGCGGTGTTCACCGCGCTCGCCGGCGCGCGGATCAACGTGGTGGCGATCGCGCAGGGCAGCTCCGAGCTCAACATCAGCGTTGTCGTGGAGGCGAAGCAGGCCGCCGAGGCACAGCGGCGGATCCACGGGGCGTTCCAGCTCGCGAGGCTGGCCGGGGGCGGCGTGGTCCAGCCCGAGCGGATGGAGGTCGTGCTGCTCGGCTTCGGCCAGATCGGCCGAACGCTGGCCACGATGATCGGCCGGGTGCGCCGCCCCGCCCTGGATCTCAGGGTGGCCGGGGTGATCGACCGCTCGGGGTTCGTGTTCGATCCGGAAGGGCTGAGTCCCCGACGCCTGGCCGGCCTGGTCCGGGAGAAGCGGGGCGGTACCCGCCTCGCCGGGGCGCCGCGCGGGCAGGCCGGCACGGCCGACGACGCGATCCGCCACATCGCGAGCTACGCGCTCACCCGCCCCGTGCTGGTCGACGTCACCGCCGACGAGACCGGCGCCGTGCTCGAGCAGGCGCTGACGCACGGCATGGACCTGGTGCTCGCGAACAAGCGCCCGCTCGCCGGCCGCCGCGCCGGGAGCGAGGCGCTGTGGCAGACGGCGAGCGCGCGCGGACGCCGAATCCTGCACGAGGCCACCGTCGGCGCCGGCCTCCCGATCATCGACACCTTCCACAAGCTCACGGACAGCGGCGACCGGGTGGAGCGGATCGAGGGGCTGCTCTCGGGGACGCTCGGCTTCGTGCTGAGCGAGGTGTCGGCGGGCGCGGCGTTCTCGCAGGCGGTGCGGGCCGCGATGCGCCGCGGCTTCACCGAGCCGGATCCGCGCGAGGACCTGTCCGGCATGGATGTCGGAAGGAAGGCACTGATACTGGCGCGCCTGCTGGGTTACCAGGGCGAGCTCTCGCGCACCGCGGTCGAGTCACTGGTCCCGAAGTGGGCGCGCGGGCTGCCGCTGCCCGACTTTCTCGGCCGGCTCGACGAGGTCGACGCCGGCTGGCGCCGGCGCGCGCGGGACGCGGCGGCGGACGGGATGGTGCTGCGCTACGTGGCGACGGTGACGCGGACCCGGATCGCCGTCGGGCTCCGTCCGGTGCCGGGCGCGAGTCCGCTCGCGGCGATCAAGGGCTCGGACAACCAGCTCGTCTTCACGACCGCGCGCTACAAGGCCAACCCGCTCGTCATCACCGGCCCCGGCGCCGGCGCCGAGGTGACCGCGGCGGGCGTGCTCAACGACATCCTCCGGCTGGCCGGAGCATGACGGCGGCCGGACCGGTCACCGCCTTCGCGCCGGGCGGCGTCGGCAACGTGGGGCCCGGGCTCGACATTCTGGGCCTGGCCGTCGAGGGCGCGGGCGACACGGTGCGCGCCGAATGGACCCGCGAGCCGGGTATTCACGTGCGCGAGTCGGGACATCCGAGCCTGCCGTGCGACCCCGCGCGGCACGCCTCGGCGCTCGCGGTGCGCGCGGTGCTCTCGCAGGCGGGCGAGGGCCTCGCGGATGGCCGCGGCATCGCGCTGACCGTGCGGAAGGGCTTGCCGCTCTCCGGCGGGCAGGGCGGCAGTGCCGCGTCGGCCGTGGCGGGGGCGGTGGCGGCCAACGCCCTGCTCGGCGGGCCGCTCGACCGGTTGGCGCTGCTGCACGCCTGCCTCGTGGCGGAGGAGACGGTGTCGGGCCGGCACCTCGACAACATCGCGCCCTCGCTCATGGGCGGCATCGTGCTCATCCGCTGCGTGCATCCGACCGACGTGGTGGCGCTGCCGGTGCCTCCGGAGCTGATGGTCGTGCTGGTCCGTCCGGAGCAGCAGATGCGCACCGTCGACGGCCGCGCGGTTCTGCCGGCCACGCTCCCGCTCGAGGTCGCGCTGCACCAGGCGGCGCAGGTCGGCGCGCTGGTGGCAGCGCTGGCCCTGGGCGACTACGCGCTGCTCGGCCGCGCGATCGACGATCGGATCGCGGAGCCCGCGCGCGCCGGGCT
>JACCSZ010000215.1 GCA_013812695.1 Gemmatimonadales bacterium
GCCCAAAGCCCTCGGCCTCGTCTTCCACGTCGAGGACGTTCGTGAGCTGGGCAAGGTGCAGCTCGGCGAGGTTCGCATCGAGGCGGATGTCGTGACGGAGTCGGGGATCGAGCACCGCGTCGCCAGCATGCCTGTGCTCGCCAACTTGGACGGCGAGGACCGGGTCGAGCCCGTGGTCGAGCAAACCTTCCTGCGCTTCCAGGCCGCCCGAGCCCGCGAGGATGCCATGCGGCGCGCCGACCATGGCGACTTCGACGGCGCCGCCGCGAGCCTCCGCGTCGCCGCGTCGGGCCTGACGGCCTGCCCGCCGGCACCGGGCACGGCCGAGGAGATCGCGGACCTCGAGGCCGAGGCGGCGCGGCTCGAGCAGCGGCAGTACGAGGCGAGCGATCGGAAGTACAACGCGGCGCGGGCGATGGCCGCTCGGGATCTGAAAGCGGACTACGCGCAACGTGTGAGCCGGCGCCGGCCACGGGGCAGCTAGCGGGTCGTCTCCCCCAACCCCGCGGCGAGCATGGCGATGCTCGCCGCGCTCACGTTCCCGCTTCAGCAGTTCCCGTAGGACGGCTTCCGCCGAGTCCAGGCCGCCGGCCAGTACCCCACAGGCTTGACTTCCCGCGCAGGTCCGCGATGCTGTGAGCAGACTCTCCCCCCGAGGACTGCCCGTGTTCCGACGCCGCTTCACGATTCTGGTCTACGCCGCCATCGCCGCGCTGTTCCTGCTCCCGGCCCTCAACACCCTGCTCACCGACTGGTGGTGGTTCCGCGAGATCGGCTACCAGACCGTGTTCACCCGCGAGCTGACCACCAAGTGCCTGGTCTTCCTCGCCGTGGGCGCGCTGACCGCCGGGGTGCTCTACCTGAATCTCCGCATCGCGCAACGCGGCCTCGTCCCTTACCCGGTCGTGCTCCAGTTCAAGCAATCGCGGGGGGCGCCCCGGGTGGACATCACCGCCGCGCTCCGCGGCCTGAGCCTGCCGGTCTCGCTGGCCGTGGGCCTGCTGGCCGGCCTCGCCGCCACGCCGGCCTGGGATCTGGTGCTCCAGGTGATCCACCGGAGCCCATTCGGGATCGACGATCCGGTCTTCTCGCGCGACATCGGCTTCTACGTCTTCACCCTGCCCGCGCTCTCGACCGCGATCGGGCTGCTGACCACGCTCGCCTTCCTCTGTCTGCTCCCGCTCATCGCCCTCTACTGGCTGCGCGGCGACATCGTGCTGGGGCCGCGACGGCTCACGATCGAGCCGACCGCCGGGCTGCACCTGGCCATCCTGCTCGCGACACTGTTCCTCCTCACCGGCCTCCGGCTCTGGCTGGTGGAGATCCCCGGTCTCCTCTATTCGACCACCGGTCCGCTGATCGGCGCCAGCTACACCGACGTCCACGCGCGGCTGCCGGCGCTGCGACTCACTGCGGTCCTGGCCGGCCTCGCCGCCGTCGCCGTGCTGATCGGCGGCGTGCGGCGGCAGCTCCCTCGCTACGCCTTCCTGGCGGTCGGGGGCTACCTGGCCGTGACCCTCGTCGGGCGCGGCCTCTTCCCGCTGGTGATGCAGAAGTTCATCGTGGCGCCGACCGAGCTGACCCGAGAGACGCCGTACCTCAAACATCACATCGTCGCCACCCGCCAGGCCTGGGGGCTCGACAGCGTGGACACCCGCGAGCTGGGCGGCGAGGCCGACCTCACCCTGGCCGACATCCGCGAGAACGCCCCGACCATCGAGAACGTGCGGCTCTGGGATCGCGAGCCGCTGCTCCAGACCTTCGGCCAGCTCCAGGAGATCCGCACCTACTACGATTTCGTCTCCGTGGACGACGACCGGTACTGGATCGACGGGAAATACCGGCAGGTCCTGCTCTCGCCCCGGGAGCTCAACGTCGCGTCGCTGCCGACCCGGACCTTCATCAACGAGCACCTGACGTTCACGCACGGGATGGGGCTCACGCTCAGCCCGGTCAACCAGGTGACCGTCGAAGGCCTCCCCGTGTTATTCGTCAAGGACCTGCCGCCGGCCTCGACCGTGTCGCTCCCGGTCACCCGGCCGCAGATCTACTACGGCGAGCTCGCCAACGAGTACGTCTTCACCAATACGCGGCAACGCGAGTTCGACCATCCGTCCGGCGAGGCCAACGTCTACGCCGCCTACGACGGCACGGGCGGCGTCCGTGTCGGCAACCTCCTGCGCCGGCTTCTGCTCGCCGCCCGCTTCGGCTCCTCCAAGATCCTGCTCTCGCAGGACATCACCAACGACAGCCGGGTGCTCTATCACCGCGATATCGCCGCCCGGGCGCGGAAGGCGCTCCCGTTCCTCCGGTTCGATCGCGATCCCTATCTCGTGATCGCGGCCGACGGCACGCTCAAGTGGATCCTCGATGCCTACACCGCCACGGACGGCTATCCCTATGCCCAGGGGCTCGTCGACGGCACGACCTACATGCGGAACAGCGTCAAGCTCGTCATCGACGCCTACCACGGCTCGCTGACCGCCTACGTGAGCGCTCCCGCCGATCCGCTCATTCAGACCTGGGCGCGCATCTTCCCCGGGATCTTCGCCCCCTTGGACAGCATGCCGGCCGATCTGCGCGCTCACATCCGCTACCCGGACGACATCTACCGGGTTCAGACCAGTCTCTATACGACCTACCACATGGACGCGCCCGAGGACTTCTATCACCGGGAGGACCAGTGGCAGATCCCCGTCGTCGCCAAGGCCGATGAGTCCGTGCCGTTCATGCGGCACATCGTCATGCGGCTGCCCGACGAAGCGAAGGCCGAGTTCATCTACATGGTGCCCTTCACCCCGCGCGGCAAGGACAACCTGGCGGCGTGGATGGTGGCGCGGAACGATGGCGATGCTTATGGCAAGCTCCGGGTGTACCGGCTCTCCCGGCAGAGTCTGGTGTTCGGCCCGCAACAGATCGAGAACCGGATCAACCAGAACACCGAGATCTCCCGCCAGATCTCGCTGTGGGATCAGCGCGGCTCCAAGGTCATCCGGGGCGACTTGCTGGTGATCCCAATCGAGGAATCGCTGCTGTACGTCCAGCCGCTCTATCTCCAGGCGGAAGGCGGGCGGATTCCCGAGCTCAAACGCGTCGTCATCGCCTACCAAAACCAGGTGGTGATGCAGGAGACGCTGGAGGGCGGCCTGGCCGAGCTGTTCGGCGGCTCCAGCCGGCCGCGAAGTCAGCCCGCGCCGGCCGTCGCGCCGGAGGCGGCGGTCGCCGACAGGGGGGCGTCGGGAGCCGACACGGGATTCCCGGCACGGGTGGCCGAGGCCCGGCGCCGGTACGAGGCGGCGCTGCAGGCGCAGCGGGAACTCGACTGGGCGCGCTATGGCGAGGAGATGCGCCGGCTCGGCGAGCTGCTCGAGCGGCTCGGGCCCGGACGAGCCGGGCAGCAACGGTAGGGTCGAGGCGAGTCATCCTGAGCGTAGCGAAGGAGCCGTCACCTGAGGCATGGCCCCTTCGCTGCGCTCAGGAGGCGTCGCGCAGCGGGGGCGCCCTCGTAGCGCCGACCCCTCTATTCGGTGATCACCACCCGGATCCGCCGCGGCAGGCGCGACTCCTCCATCGCCAGCCCCGCGCGGTCCCATCGCGCATCCACCACGCTCTCCAGCCGCTCGAGCATTCCGTAGCCGTGAGGACCGCCGCGTAGATGCCGAGGCCGACGCCCGGGTCGCCTCGCTCCACCTTGTAGAGCGTCGACCGCGAGATCGACGCGCGATCGGCGGCGTACGCCATCGGCATCCGGCGGCGCGCGCGAAGGTACTTGAGACCGGTGCCGAACCTCGCCAGCGCTTCGGTGACGGGCGGGGGAGTTGGCGACCTTACCTTTTGCATCATTGTCTCGTAACTCGGCCGGTATCGAGGGTAGCGTATGCGATAGTAACCTTGAACGAAGGCGCCCACCGTGGACTGACGCCCAGTCTGGCCTCCGCATCGGTGCCTGTCCAATCCAATTCGCGCGGCGGGGCACCGGAAGACGGGGCTGGGACCGTGCTGGTCCGTCGTCCAACCACGCGCGCCGCCCCCGCCACGAAGTGCGAATGGCCGGTCGGGATGTAGCGCGCAGGCCAGAAGGAGTGGACCAGGTGTTCGAGACTACATTCCAGTCGCCCGTTCGATCGTGACGCCGCTGCTCGCTTGAGGCAACCCATGAAACGACCCACCCGAATCCTGGCCGTGGCCGGGACGCTGTTCGTCGTCGTCCTCGCGCTGCTGTTCGTCCTCCCGCTGCTCTTCCGCGACCGCATCGCCCAGCGCGTGAAGTCCGAAGTGAACGCGAGCCTCAACGCCCGCGTCGACTGGCGGGACGCCGGCCTCAGCTTCTTCCGGAACTTTCCCAACCTCACCCTCACCCTCGACGACCTCACGGCCGCCAACGTGGGGCGGTTCCAGGGCGACACCCTCGCCGCCGTCCGGCACCTCCGGGTGGTCCTGGACCTGGCGAGCGTGCTCGGCAACGTCATGGCCGGCCGGCCGATCGTCGTCCGCGCCGTCGAGCTCGAGCAGCCGCGGCTGCGGCTGGTCAAGCTCGAGGACGGTACGGCCAACTGGGACATCACCAAGAAGACCCCGGCGGCGAAGCCGGAGGCAGCCTCGAAGCCGGTCGCGATCAGCCTCCGGCGCTTCGAGATCACCGACGCCGCCGTGGCATTCGACGACCGCCAAGCCAAGCTCGAGGCCGCCGTGAGCGGATACGATCAGTCGCTCAGCGGCGACTTCAGCCGCGACCTCGTCGGCATCCAGACCAAGGCCGACGCGGACACCGTGACCATCACCTTCGCCGGCATCCCCTACCTCAATCGCGTACGGCTCGGCCTCACCGCCGACGTGCAGGCGGACCTGGCGAGAAAGATCTACACCCTGAAGGACACCGAGCTCGAGCTCAACGACCTCAAGCTCGGTGTGTCGGGCTCGGCCAGCACCGCGGCCAAAAACATCGGCCTCGACCTGGCCTTCAAGGCTCCCAGCACGAAGTTCCTCAGCATCCTCTCGCTCGTGCCGGCCGTGTACGCTCACGACTTCGACAAGGTGAAGGCGGCGGGGACGTTCACCGTGGACGGCCGGGTCAAGGGCGAATACGGCGACAGCGCCTTTCCCTCGTTCGCGCTCAACGCCAAAGTGGACAACGGCGCCTTCCAGTATCCCGATCTCCCGCTCCCGGCGCGAGACATCGTCATGGACCTCTCGCTCACCAACCCCGGCGGGAGCGCCGACAGGACCGTCGTGAACCTGCGGAGATTCCACGTGCGCATCGGTCGGAACCCGGTGGATGCGACGCTCATGATGCGGACGCCCATCTCCGATCCCGACGTGGACGCACGCCTGAAGGGCAAGGTGGACCTCGCCGACATCCGCCGCACCATGAAGCTCGAAGGGATCGACCAGCTCACCGGCACCGTCGCCGCGGACGCGGCCGTCCGCACCCGGATGTCTTACATCGACAAGAAGCAGTACGACCGGGTCGCGGCCAGCGGCACCGTGGACGTCGCCGGCGTCACCGTCAAAGGCAAGACCCTGCCGCATCCGCTCGCCGTTCGGGAGGCGTCGCTCAGGCTCGCGCCGGAGCGCGCGGAGCTGCGCTCCTTCGCCGGCTCCGTGGGCAGCAGCGACCTCCAGGCGTCCGGCTCCATCGACAACCTGCTCGGCTTCGCGTTCCGGGACGACGTCCTCCGCGGCAGCGCGACAGTGCGCAGCAACCGGTTCAATCTGGACGAATGGCGGTCCGGCGAGGGCGACCTGGAGATCATCCCGGTCCCGCCGAAGATCGATGTCGGGCTGAACGCGACCGTGGCGGAGCTGACATTCGACAAGATGAAGATGACCGACGTGCGCGGCCGTGTCCGCCTCAAGGATCAGCGCGCCACGCTGGAAGACTTCCGGATGAATACGCTGGGCGGATCGATCGGGGTGACCGGCTTCTACGAGACGACCAACGTGGCCAAGCCGACGTTCGACGTCGGGCTCCGGCTGACCAAGGTCGACATCCCGTCGGCGTTCCAGGCCCTGACCACCGTGCAGATGATGGCGCCGGTCGCCAGGTACGCTCGGGGGAACGTGTCCACCGATCTCCACATCAACGGCGCGCTGGGCAAGAACATGATGCCCCTGTTCGAGGCCCTGGCCGGTCAGGGTACCCTCCTGACCTCGCAGCTCGTGCTCCAGGATTTTCCAGCGATGGAGAAGATCGTGGACGTGACCAAGCTCCAGTTCCTGGACAACCCCACGATGCGGAGCCTTCGCGCGGCGTTCCAGATCCGGGACGGCCGGCTGCACGTGCAGCCGTTCGACGTGAAGCTCGGGCCGACCACGATGAACGTGGCCGGCTCCAACGGCCTCGACCAGTCGCTGCTGTACGCCCTCAAGCTTCGCGTCCCGCGCTCCGAGCTCGGCGGCGCGGCGAGCCAGGCCGTCGCCGGCCTGGTATCGCGGGCCGGTCAGGCCGGCATCGATCTGAACGCGGCGCCCGAGATCGAGCTCGGCATTCAGCTCGGCGGCAAGGTGACCAGTCCCACCGTCAAGGTCGACGCGAGCAGTGTCGCCTCGTCGGTGAAGGAAGGCGCCGAGCAAGCGGTGCGTCAGGCGGTCACGACGAAAGTATCGGCCGCGGCCACGCGATTGGTGCAGGAGGCGGAGCAGCGCGCCGCCGCCATCCGCCAGGAGGCCCAGTCGCTATCGGCGAAGGTGAAAGTGGAGGGCTACCAGCAGGCCGACGCGCTGACGGCCAAGTCGGCGAATCCGATCCTCCAGCTCGCCGCCAAGCCCGCGGCCGACCGGCTCCGAAAAGAGACCGACGACAAGGCCGCGGGAATCATCCGCGAGGCCAACCAGCGGGCCGACAGCCTGATTGCCGGGGCCCGGCGGCAGGCGGAGCAGACGTCGGGGGCGAAGTAGGCGAGGGACGAGGGGCCTCACCCCTAGCCTACCCGGCAGACGGGCGTCATCTTCAGGCACCCCCGACAAAGACCCCCATGCCTGAACTGCTCGGCCGGCTCCAATCCGCGCTGGTGGACCGCTATCGCCTGGACCGGGAGGTCGGCGCGGGCGGCATGGCCACCGTCTACCTGGCCCAGGACGTCCGCCACGACCGCCAGGTGGCGCTCAAGGTGCTCCGGCCGGAGCTCGCCGCCGTCATCGGCGCCGAGCGCTTCCTGGCCGAGATCAAGCTCACCGCCAACCTCCAGCATCCGCACATCCTGCCGCTGTTCGACTCCGGCGAGGCCGACGGCTACCTCTTCTACGTCATGCCCTTCGTCGAGGGCGAGACCCTGCGCGACCGGCTGAACCGCGACAAGCAGCTCCCCGTGGCCGAGGCCGTGCGGATCACCATCGAGGTGGCGAGCGCGCTCGACTACGCCCACCGCCGCGGGGTGATCCATCGCGACATCAAGCCCGAGAACATCCTGCTCCACGAGGGCCAGGCGCTGGTGGCCGACTTCGGCATCGCCCTGGCGGCGAGCAAGGCGGGCGGGAGCCGGATGACCGAGACCGGCATGTCGCTCGGCACGCCGCACTACATGAGCCCCGAGCAGGCGATGGGCGAGCGCGAGATTACGGCGCGCTCGGACGTCTACGCCCTCGGCGCCGTGCTGTACGAGATGCTCACCGCCGAGCCGCCATTCACCGGTGCCACGGCCCAGGCGGTGGTGGCCCGGGTGGTGACCGAGAGCCCGCGCCCGCTCATCCCGCAGCGGCATACCATCCCGCGGCATGTCGAGGCCGCGGCGCTCACCGCGCTCGAGAAGCTGCCCGCCGACCGCTTCGCCTCGGCGGCGGAGTTCGCCGACGCGCTCAAGGACAAGAATTACGCGTCCACCGTGCCGCTTGAGGC
>JACCSZ010000216.1 GCA_013812695.1 Gemmatimonadales bacterium
GGTGACGCCCGGCGGGGAATCCGCGTCCGCGCCCCGGCCATCGAGCAGCTCGCGCAGCATCCCCGCCGGCACCGGGATGGCGGTGCCCGCGGGCAGTGACTCCGCCAGGGCCCGCAGTCCGGGCAGCACGCGCGCGGCGGTCACGCCGACGTGGTCCCATATTGACACGAGCCGACGATATGGCCCTCTCGAATGTCAGGCCCGGCTTCCTCCCACCTGGGTCCGCCGTAGGCGATGTGCGGGCCGCGCTCACCGCGGCCATTGTCTGGCAGGCGGAAGATCGCCAACCCTCCTTCCGGCGCGATCACCTGAAGAAACGCCTGCAGTTCTGGCTCCGGCACCGGCAGGCCGGGATCCTCGATCACCACAGCGTGCGTCGCCGAGCGCCTGGTCGGCGGGGGCCCAAGGTCTCGCTCTAGCTGGGTGACGCGCCCAGCGATGCTCACAGGCCCTCCCGCGTGTGCTGCGCGCGGCGCGCTCGGGCCATGGCGAGGATCTCACGCACCTTCTCGGCCCGCTCGCGCTGGGTCGAAGTAGCAATGGGTGCGCTCTGCCGCCGCGTAGATCAAATCGATCCCGCGAGCCCGCTCCTCCGCGGACATTTCGAGCGGAACGCCGTCGCCGGCCATCTGGCGATCGAGTTCGCGTCGTATCCTAGCCAAGCGGGTGTCAAAGCTCATCTGAGCCTCCACCGTTATCCCCACCGGGCGACCACGACCCGGCGACACGGCCGTCCGCGGCCACCTCGACGACCCGCGAAATACACTCCTGATGCGCGTCAACCCACGCGACTTCCTCGTCGTCTGGAATGCCGTGCGGTACGCGGAGGACGCGGATGCGATAACCATCCCCGTGAGGTCGGAGCGCCTTCTCCGGGTCCGCGAGCCGCGAATCAAATGACGGGGTCATGCGTCGGCCTCCCATTGGGTGTCCCGGGATCGGACACGCGCTGAAAGGAAAGTGGAAATTCCTCCCCTCGCTCCCGATGCCAGGCTTCGTGTTCCTTCGGCGTGCTCGGACGGCGCCTGACAGAACGAGATTCTTGCTGGGGGATCCGGGGTCCGGAGTACGTCCTCCAGCCGGCCGAGGGCTTTCTGTAGAACGTCATGCCGTTCTCCACGGACTGGGGGAGGGAAGCTGAGATTCCAGGGCGCCCAATCGCGCCTCCAGCTCGCCGACTTCGAGCGCCCGCAGTGCAAACCCGAGCAGGTAGCCAATGGTTCGACTCCGCGTCGGGGAGTTCGCGAGGCGCAACGTGTTATAGACCGCGTCCTCGAGCTGACGCTGAATGGCCCCGACGTCCCGGAGCCGGGGCGCGTCCGTGGGCGGGTCGATGGCGAGGGCAACCCGACGGTTCCGGCCACCCCGCTTCCGTGCCAGCGCCCTGGCCTCCCCGCGAGACGGGTTGTGCGCCCAGCACTGGGACGTGCCCTGCAGCGGCGCCATGCCGCAGGGTTCGCCGCGCGCATTCGTGGCCTCGCACCGGGCAGGCATTACCTGCGTCTCCGCCAGCAGAGGTAACCGCCGGTCTGGAAGGCCGCGTCGACGTCAATGGCCATGGCTCAGCGATCGCTCCCCGAGCTAGATGCTGAATCTGCGACGGGCACGAATCTCGGCCTGGAGCTCCGCATCCGGAGTGACCGGTGCCGCGACCCGCCGGCGCGAGGCAGCGGGAAAACCGCGGCCAGCCACCTGGTCGTAGACGCACCTGATCGTCTCGGTGATCACTCATCTCCACCGACCCGGGTCGGTTCCCCCGTGGCCGGTGTCCAGCACACGCTGCGTCTTCCACGCCTCGTGTCGTGAAGAGTCAGCCTGCCCGCCGCCACGCGCTGAGGTCCGCCGGCCTGCTGCGCGCGGGGCGAGTGGGTTCGGATCCGGCCTGTGCTCTGCTGCGCTCCTGCTTCTCGAAGGCGTCCAGACCCGCCGGCGGGATGCGCCATTCACGACTTCGGAACCGGTATGCCCCGGGGAACCGGCCGTGCTCGAGCCACCCGCGCACCGTGGACGGCGACCGGCCGAAGCGCGTAGCGAGATCCGCGATCGTGACGTCTGCGCCTTGAGCCGCAGGCGGCGCTGCGGCGTCACTGCTGCCCGCCAGAAGCGCGATCGCCAGCTCAGGCGGCAGCGTGAGGCCCACCCCCGCTTCTGCGGCTATGCGGAGTGCCTCGCGCAATCCAGGGGTCATGCGAGCCGCCCCGAGTGACGGCGGAGCAGGCTGCCCAAACAACGACGGCAGATTGTCGCGTCGCGGTGAACGGTCGCCAGCGGTACCCGAGGGGCCCCCGCGATCGCCAGCCCGCATGCGGTCATGGTCGCCGCCGATGCAGCGTGATAACGGGCGCGGCCCACCACGAACTGACCGCCGGCGGCGACAAAGGCGGCGGTGGCTCGGTAGCAGGTCGTACACAGGTCGGGAAGTTCCGCGGAGCGACCGCACGATCCACATCGCCAGGGAGCCACCGCCAGAGTCACCTCGGCGAACCGCTCCGCAATTTCAGCCTCGCGCACCTGTCGGACAATCGTCGCCAGCACCGTTGCCCAGACGAGACCACCCGCCCGTAGGGGGGCAAGTTCCCCGCCTGCGTCGTGGACACGGTCGAGCAGGCGGCAGGCAGCGGACGAGATCGGCGTGTTCACACGACGGACCTTCCGGGAGCGCCTAGAGGCACCGCCGTAGACCCTCGATCGCTTCCTTCGCTTTCGGCGCAACCGGGGGACATTGATCCACTCATAGCTTTACTTAAAAGGGAGCTTTTATCGCTTCTATCTCTTATATCGCTAGTAAACGACCGAGTCTGTGGTACACCGTTGCCGGATTCCCGTCGCTGGCACCACTCGAGGTGCGGAATGTGAAGACCGTCCGCCCGATGCTCAAGAATAAACGGGGAGATTTGGTCCCTAGTGGACTGTCTCTCAAGCACCGCTAGTACGGATGCGGCGCGTGGGTGATCGATAGGTCCAGCGAAAGGGTCGGCAGGTCTTGTTGTGGAGCCGGATGTACTGCATCAGCTTCCGCCGCAGGTCCGGGGTCGACGTGAAGATCCCGCGGGCGATGCAGTCCCGCTCAATCTTGGCAAACCAGAGCTCGACTTGGTTGAGCCACGAGCTGTAGGTCGGGGTGTAGTGCATCGTCACGCGGGGGTGCGCGGCGAGCCAGGCCCGCACCGCGGCGGTCTTGTGGGCCGAGAGGTTATCGCAGATCACATGGATCTCCCGGCGCCTGGGCTGGGTGGCGAGGACCTGATCGAGGAACGCCACAAACGCGGCACTGGTGTGCCGCGGCACCGCCCGCCCTTCCACGTGACCGGTGCCGACCTCGAGCGCCGCGTAGAGCGAGAGCGTGCCATGCCGCAGGTACTCGAAGCCATGGCGTTCGGCCCGCCCCGGGGACAGCGGCAACACCGGGTCCAGCCGATCCAGCGCCTGAATCGCGGTCTTCTCATCCACGCAGAACACCGCGGCATGGGCCGGGGGGCGCAGATACAACCCCAGGATGTCCGCGGCCTTGCGCTCGAAGTCGGGATCGGGGCTGGTGACATACCGTTCGAGGTGGTGCGGCTGCAGCCCGGCGCGGGCCCAGACCCGCTGCACCGTCGCGGGGCTCACGCCCACCCGCGTCGCCATCCGGCGCACCGACCACTGGGTCAGCGGCGCGGGAGGCGGCTGCTGGGTCAGCGCCAGGATCCGCGCCTCGACCGCCGGCGCCAGCCGATCGGGCCGCCCGCTCCGCGGGGCGTCCTGCAGCCCGCCGAGCCCCCGCGCGGCGAAGCGACGTTTCCAGCGACTGATGCTGGTGGCGGCCACGCCCCAGCGCGCGGTCAGCTCGGTGTAGCTGGCCCCCTCGGCCAGCGCGAGGATCAGGCGGGCCCGCTGGACCAGGCCGGCGGGCGTCCGGGTCGAGCGCGTGATCGCCTCCAACTCCGCCCGCACCGGGGCGGTCAGGGCCAACGGGGTCGGGATCGGCATGTCCCCAAGATACGTGCCGCGCACCACTAGCGCAATTTCAGAGACGATCCACTAGTACGGGAAGTGCGCGACCTGTTGGCAGCCTGACCGCCGGTTCGTGAACTCGGGCCTGGATACCGAATAAGCATGGCGGTCAAGCTACTGGCCGGGCTTCAATGGGCCCTCTGGGATTCGAACCCAGGACCTACGGATTATGAGTCCGCTGCTCTA
>JACCSZ010000187.1 GCA_013812695.1 Gemmatimonadales bacterium
CCCGCGATCGCGGCGACCCAGAGCAGGTTCATGACGCCGGCCACGAACAGGAGCGCCATCAGCGCCCAGCAGCACCCCAGACAGAACAGTCCGTGCCGCATCCCCATGACCACCGCGCCGGCGCTTCCCTCGCGCCACTCGCGAGTGAGGAATCCGAGGGGAGATCGGCAGTGGCTGAGACACGCCGACTTTGCCGGCAGCCACTGATAGACCCCGGCGATCGCCAGGAGGAATCCACCGAGGACCGGGCTGGTGCTCGCCATCGCGGGCGAGAGCAGCGCCCCCTGGTGAAGCCCCCACTGCGCCACGGCGGCGCCCGCGCTGAACCCGCCCCACACGACGAGGTATCCTGCCGCGAACAGTGCCGTCGGCGCCGCGGGGGTTGAGCGCTCCCGCCGCCGGCGGTGCATGCCGGCGACCAGCAGGATCATCGGGGCCGCCGACGGCAGCATCATGGCCGTCATCATCACGGCCCACATCACGGTGAGCATCACGACATCGAGCGCGAGCCAGGCGTACGTCCCCGGCATCAGCATGCCGGGCATCCCCATCCCCGGCATCTCGACGCCCGGCATTGCCGTGGCCGCGCCCGGTACCGGCGCCATCCCAGCCCGCATGCGGAAAAGCTCGATCCAGGCGATCGCCGCCAAGGCGAGCAGCGCAGCCGCCGTCACCGTCCGATCGCGCCGCAGCAGCCCCTCGAGCGGTGACGAGCCGGCAGCCGGCCGGGCCTCCTCGGCGACCGTATGCACGCGTCTCAGCTCGCGTTGGTCCAGTTTATCTCGGCCGTCGCGGCGTATTTGCTGGGCCACTCCATGCGCAGCGACTGGTGGTCCACCCGCATCGTGCGGGTCGTCACCATGTTGCCGTCGTTCCAGAAGAAGCCGCCCTTGGGGTAGGTGATGTGCACCTCCTTCTCCGCCCCCGACACCGGGTCGCGGAGGGGCGTCGTCTCCAGCTCGACCGCGCCGGGGATGCGGATGTGTGCCCGCTGACCGCTGATCGCCAGGTCGATCGGCGCGGCGATCGGGCCCTCGAAGCGCTCGATCGTGCCGGCCAGCGCCTCCCAAGGCATGCCGCCTGCCTGGCCCGAGAGGATGGTGGCGACAGCATCGATCTGCTCCGGGCGCGCGCGCTCGTCTACGAAGAGCACCACGTGGCCGTGCCCGTCGTGAATGGCCCCCGGATACTTCGCCGCGACGACCACACGGACTCCGGCGAGGTCTACGTCGCCGAAACGCCCTTCCTCCACCTCGTAGCCCATCACGAGCTCGCAGATGCCCTCGTTCGGCGTGCCGCCGAACTGGCAGTTACAGCCATGGGCACAGCTGCACGCTTCGACGCTCTGCGCCCTGACGCGGTAGGGGGTACGCGGGGTGGCTGCGGTGGTCGGTGTCATGCTCCGCTCCGGGTGGGTGGGCTTCTAAGGTGGGACGTTTGGAAGGTGGCCGCCAGATGGGTGGTCCGACTCGTCGACGCGGCCACGGGCCGGCGTCCGCAAGGAGTCCCAGCAGCGCGCGCTCCTCGACGGCATTGGCCTGCTCGGCGAGCCGGCTGCGACCCGCTGCCCGCTGAGCCCGATCGAGTGTCCCGACGGCGGCATGCAGCGCTCTGGTGCCTTGCTTCGCTCCGCTCAGGGTGTCTCACGAGCGGACTCAGCGACGCGCTGCCCCCCGAGCTTACCACCGCACCGACAGACAGCTCAGCCCGCCGTCCATCTTGCGGTACTCCGACATCTCCAGCGGGGCGACGTCAAAGCCCAATCCGCGGAGCCGCGGTTCGGTCGCCAGAAACCCCTGCGCGATCAGCAGCGTATCGTTGACCCTCACGCAGTTTGCGGCGTACTCCTCACCGTCCGGCACCCGCACGACCTCCCACCCGCGGAGTGCCTCGTGTCCGGCGATCTCGCTTGCCGCGAGCAACCGTCGCCCGCCGAGCCAGGAGAGTCCGGTCTTGAGGTGCAACAGCCCGGCCATCCGTCGGATGTCGATCACGCTCGACCCGAACCCACGCCTCGCCAGCCACGCGGCGAGCTGGGTCGCGCCCTCGGCGTTGGTGCGTGCCGAGCGGCCAATAAAGAAATGATCGCCCGCCTCGCACACGTCGCCACCATCTACGGTACCGGGGGAGGTGATCTCGTCCAGTTCGGGAAACCACCTGCCGAGCGCGGCGCCGAGCGACGCCACCTCACCGGCGCGGCTCGCGGCACCGGGGCGGGTGAGGATCGCGCCCCCTGTGGTGACGATGGCGGCGTCCTCGACGAACGTGCTGTCGGGGAACTCGGGATCGGGCGCGAGCCAGACGAGCGAGAGCCCCAGGCGCTCCAGGGTCCGGCAGTAGGCCCCGTGCTGCTCCAGCGCGAGGGCCATGTCCGGGGGACCAAGACCGGACTTGGTGATCCCGGCGGCGAAGGTGGCCGCGGGGGGGCGGACGATGGCGCGAGTGAATCGCATGGGATGCCGGCGCGAGCGCGAGTGCGAGTTACCCTGAGCGCAGCGAAGGGGGCATGCGTCCGCTCATGGCTCCTTCGCTGCGCTCAGGATGACACCTGGGAACGCCCCCGGGCCGCAACGATGATCCGGTATGCCGGATAGCTGAGCGCCAGCAGCACCAGCGACCTCCAGCTGTTGCCCCAGTCGGCGACCACCGATCCCACGAGAAAGCCCACCGACACCACCACCGCCAGCCCCGTCGTGTACGGATACCCCGGCACCCGCCAGGGCCTCGGCGTGTCGGGTTCCTTCCGCCGGAGGGCGAACACGCTCAAAAATGACATCGTGTAGCTAGCAACGAAGAAGAACGCGCACAGCGCGAGCACCGTGTTGAACGTGCCGGAGACGATGAACCCCACCGCGACCCCGATGCTGGTCCAGTGTGCCACCGTCGGAGTGCCACCGTCGTTCACGGTCTCGAAGGCGACGGGGAGCAGCCGGTCGCGGCTCATGGCCAACAGCACCCGGGGCGCCATGAGCGCGCAGGCGTTGACGCCGCTCAGAATGGAGAGCAGTACGAGCAGCCGGATCACCAGGTCGCCCCGGTCGCCGAAGAGCGCCTTGCCCGCGCTCGCGGCCACGAACGGGTCGCCAGCCATCCGGTCGATGCCGAGTACGCGGACGAAGGCGAGGTTGACCAGCACGTAGATCAGGATCACGAGGAGGACGCCGGCCACCATCGCCCGGGGGATTCCGCGGCCGGGGTTCCGCAGTTCCTCGCCGAAGTAGAGTGGCCCGGTCCACCCGTCGTAGGTGTAGATCACCGCCTGGAGCGCCAGCACGATCGCCGCCACCAGCGCCACGCCGGAGGGCGGCGCCCCGGGCGAGGCGGCCATCCAGACGGGCACGGGGGCGAGCAGGCAGACCCCGATCAGGCTGCCAAAGGCCAGCGCCTTGAGCGCGCTCAGGATCTGCTGCGAGAGATCGCCGATCCGGATGCCGCGCCAGAGCAGGAGTCCGAAGAGGAGCGCCAGGCCGACGCCCGCCGGCGCCCGTCGCCCGGCCAGCGCGGGGACCAAGGGCTCCAGATACTCCGTGAAGACCATCGCACCGAGCGCGATCACGGCGCAGGTCGACAGCCAGTCGCTCCAGCCGACAACGAACCCGGGGTACTCGCCCAGCCCTCGGCGCACGAGCACGTACTGGCCGCCGGATCGGGCGAGCATGGCGCCGGGCTCGGCCAGGGAGATGGCCCCGAGCAGTGCGTAGAGGCCGCCGATGAGCCAGACGCCGATGAAGAGCGCCGGGTTGGGAAGCCGGGCGGCTATGTCGCCGGGTGTGCGGAGGATCCCGACCAGGATGGTGTTGCCGATGAGCACCGCGACGCCGAAAGAGACGCCGAGGATCTGCATCAGCCGGCCGCGACTGGTCACGGGGACCAGTGCGGACGGTACGACGGTCTGATTCACGGCGTCAGGCACCGGCACGGAGCTACCCTCCAGTGGGGGGGGGCGACGTCATATCGGCGGCCCGGGCTCACTGCGCTGCTGAGGAGAGCGAGGACGAGTGCGACAGCGTATCAGCGGAAGCGATCAAGACACCTCGGCTGAGCGTACGGTCTTACGCGCGTGCGACCCGGGCGACCGTGTCCCAGGTGCGAGTCGTCAGCTCCTTCCCGAATGTCCGTTCGATCAGCGTCATGAACACCGGCCCCTTGGGGCTCGGCACGTAGGCGCTGAAGAGCTCCCTGTCGTGCACGGCGAGCAGGCGCGCGCCGTCCTGCCCCAGCGGCAGGGCGACCTTTGCGGCGGTCGCCTCGCGCAGGAAGGTGACGATCCGTTTGGCGGAGGGCTCGAGCCCGAAGGCTCGGTAGGGATCGGACGCGAGCAGCTCATGCAGCATGTCTACCGGCCGCACGATCGTGAGAAACGCCTGGCCCAGCCGGTCATGCATGGCGGCTTCGGACCTGCGCTGGAGGGTGGCCTCCGACGCCCGCCGCGCGTCGAACACGACGTTGCCACTCGAGAGGACGGTTTTCACCTCGGTGAACCCGGCCGCCTCGAACGCCTTTCGCAGCTCGGGCATCTTCGCGTTCATCGGGCTCACGCCCCGGAGGAACGCCGCGTAGCGTGGCATGGGAGGAACCTGGCCTCGCCTTCCGTCCTCGGTGCGCACATCACTTGCCGGTCAGGGTCCTCGCGTACACGTAGCCCAGCACCCGACCTTCGAGCGTGACGCGCCACCAGCCGCCCCGCAGTGAGTCGGCCAGCACGGTATCGCCCGGGAGAATGACGGCGACGACGTCCGCCTTCGGGCTCCGGCGATCGTGCACCTTGGTCCACGTGCGGGCGTACCGTGACACGGCCTCGGCGCTGGGCGTGGAGTCGGGCATCGCCGGCGCCGCCGCGGCAAGGGCAGTGTCGACCCCGGCCGTGTCCTCGGCCCGGAGCGCGGCAGTCACCGATCCTTCCGGATCCCGTACCGAGTTCCATCGCAGGACCATGGTGACGAGCCCAACGGTGGCCAGCAGGCCCAGGGCAATCGCCGGCAGCGGGCCGATCCGCGGCGTACCCCTGGTCTCCTCCCGCCGCACCGGCTCCGCGAGCAACTCATGCCCGCACCCGGGGCAGCGAGTCGCGATGCTCAGTGCGCGCTTGCCGCACGCGGGACATTCCTTATAGGCCCTTCCCATACCCCGGGAAGATGGTCCCCTCCAGGCGCATCGGCTACCCAGCCTGGCGGGCAGCGCGTTTGCGCGAGCGTGGCACCCCTGGGAGTTGCCGGGCGCCGCGCCCGGCGCGGGGGCGTCGGGATCGCTCCCTTCGGGCGCCACAGTAGCCGCCACGCATGCGTTGAGAGACCACCGGCGGTTGAGCGGGGTGGCGGCTACTGACGCGCCTTGCGGGAGCCATCCCGACACCCCCGCGCAGCAACCGCCCCAACACCCCGATCTCACCACGCGCCGGCAGCGGTTGCTGCAGCGTCCCCGGAGAGCGCGTCGTCGCCGCCCGCGCGCCGGCACTATCCCACGGAGGCCCGACGCGCCGCCGCCCACTCCCGCTCGATCCCGAGCTCTCGGACCCAGCGCTCCAGGTAGCTCGCGTCCAGCTCGGCGGACCGGGCGCGCAGAAT
>JACCSZ010000242.1 GCA_013812695.1 Gemmatimonadales bacterium
GGCCGGGGCGGTCCGCGGCGCGACCGTGGCGACCGCGACCGGCAGAGCGATCACGTCGAGAACGTCATCGCCATTAACCGTGTGGCCAAGGTGGTCAAGGGCGGCCGGCGGTTCTCGTTCAACGCCCTCGTGGCCGTGGGCGACGGCAAGAGCCGGGTCGGCATCGCCACCGGCAAAGCCAACGAGGTGAGCGAGGCGGTCCGGAAGGCCGTGGATGCCGCCAAGCGCTCGATGGTGGAGCTGCCGAAGACCGGCTCCACCATTCCCCACGAAGTCGTGGGCGAGCACGGAGCGGGCCGGGTGCTGCTCAAGCCGGCCGCCACCGGTACCGGCGTGATCGCGGGCGGCCCCGTGCGCGCGGTGTTGGAGTGCGCCGGCATCACCGATATCCTGACCAAGAGCCTGGGCTCGTCGAACGCCCACAACATGGTGCGCGCAACGATGGACGGGCTGAGCCAGCTCGTGAGCGCCCGTCAGGTGGCGCGTGAGCGGGGCGTCGAGCTCGATCAGATCGGGTACAAGCCCCGCCAGGAGGGCTGACATGGGCCGAAATCCCGTGGTGGGCCGGCAGGGCCCGGTATATCACGCCGCCGAGATCCCGAGCGAGCAGGCGGCCAGCACGCTCGCGGTCAAGCAGATCCGCTCGGAGATCGGACACTCGGAGACCATGCGCCGGACGCTGCGCGCGCTCGGCCTCCGGCACCACCAGCAGACCGTCCAGGTCAAGAACACGGCATCCGCCCGCGGCATGCTGTACAAGGTGCGACACCTCGTCGAGGTGGCGCCCGGTGAGGAGCAATAGTGGCCGACAAGACCATCACCCTGTCCAACCTCTCGCCCGCGCGCGGCTCGACCCAGCCGCGCAAGCGCGTCGGCCGCGGACCGGGCTCGGGCCTCGGCAAGACGTCCGGCAAGGGCCACAAGGGTCACAAGGCGCGGACGGGCGGCGGAACGAACCCAGGCTTCGAGGGCGGCCAGATGCCGATGTATCGGCGCCTGCCCAAGCGCGGGTTCACCAACCCGTTCCGGGTCGAGAATCAGGCGGTCAACCTGTCGCGGCTCAAGCAGGTGAGCGTGACGGAGGTGACCCCCGAGACGTTGTACTCCGCGGGCCTCATCGGGAAAGCCGACGCGCCCGTCAAGCTCCTTGGTAGCGGTGACGCCGACCGGGCCTACACCGTTCGTGGCGTATCCCTTTCCGCGTCGGCGCGTGCGAAGATCGAGGCGGCCGGCGGGACGATCGAGGGCTAAGTGACGGCACCACGCGTCCCCAATCTGGCCATCGACGAAGAGCTCAAGCGCAAGCTGCTGTTCACGCTGCTCGCGCTCGTGATCTACCGAGTCGGCGCCCACATCGCGGCCCCGGGGGTGAACGTCACCGCCCTGGCCGACTTCATCCGGAATTCCGCCGCCGCCGGGTTCTTCGGGCTGTACGACGCCCTGGGCGGCGGGCTCTCCCGAGCCACCGTGTTCGCGCTCGGGATCATGCCGTACATCTCCGCCTCCATCATCTTCCAGCTGGCCGGGGGTGTCGCGCCCTCGATCGGCAAGATGCAGAAGGACGAGGAGGGCAAGAAGAAGATCACCCAGTGGACGCGGTACCTCACCGTGTTCATCGCGCTGTCGCAGGCCTACACCTTCGCGCTCTTCACCGAGTCGATCCCGGGCGCCATCGACAATCCCGGCATCGCTTCGCGCCTCGTCATGGTGGTGACGCTCACGACCGGCGCCATCTTCGTCATGTGGCTGGGCGAGCAGATCACCGAGCGCGGCATCGGGAACGGGATGAGCCTGCTCATCACCTTCTCGATCCTCGAGCGGCTCTGGCCGGGCGCGCTGCAGCTCCTCCAATTCATCCGGAGCGGCGTGGTCAGCGCGCCGGGGGTCATCCTGTTCCTGGTCATTCTCGTGGTGGTCATCGCCGCGGTAGTCGCCATGACGATCGCCGCGCGGCGGATCCCGATCCAGATCCCGCGAAAGGTCATGGGCCGCGGGCGGATCCGCGAGGGGCAGAAGACCTTCATTCCGATCCGGCTGATCACCGCCGGCGTAATGCCGATCATCTTCGCCCAGACGATCATCATCGTGCCCGGCACGATCGCGAGCTTCACCAATAATCCGACGCTGACCGAGATCGCCGGGTTCTTCCAGCCCGGCGACCTTCCGTACGATCTCACGTTCGGCGTGCTGATCCTGCTGTTCAGCTACTTCTACACGTCCATCATCTTCAATTCGGTCGACCTGGCGGAGAACCTGAAGAAGCAGGGGGGGTTCATTCCGGGCGTGAAGCCGGGCGCGAGCACGGCGGACTACATCGACGGCGTACTGGCGCGCATCACCCTGCCGGGCGGCTTGTTCCTGGCGGGCATCGCCCTGCTGCCGATTCTGGTGTCGAAGGGCCTCGGGATCCCGAACCAGGGCTTTGGCGGCACCTCGGTGCTCATCGTGGTCGGCGTCCTGCTCGATACCATCGCGCAGATCGAGCAGCATCGGACGCTCCGGAAGTACGACGGGTTCATGAAGACGGGACGGGTCAAGTTCAGGGGGCGGCAACAGCGGTACATATGAGAGCGGTCGCCGGGCCGCGCGACGGTGCTCGGGGAAAGTCACCCTGAGCGAAGCGAAGGGGCCACCGGTCAAGGCATGGCCCCTTCGCTTCGCTCAGGGTGACTCGTTTCCTCGTCACGCGATATACCTACACCTACTCCTGCACGGACAAGCATGGATATCCTTCTCATGGGCCCGCCCGGCGCCGGCAAAGGCACCCAGGGGGCGCTGCTGGCCGAGTCGCTCGGGCTGCCCAAGTTCGCCACCGGCGACCTCCTGCGCGACGCGGTCAAGCGCGGCACGCCACTCGGGCTCCAGGCCAGGGCCGTGATGGAGGCCGGCCACTTGGTGGGCGACGAGATCATCCTCGGTGTGGTGCGCGACGAGCTGGCCAAGCCCGAGGCGGCAAAGGGCGTGATCTTCGATGGCGTGGTGCGCACCATTCCGCAGGCCGAAGGGATGGAGCGCATCCTGACGGACAAAGGGCGGGCGATGGACGCGGTGCTGTTCTTCGACGTGACCGACCAAGAAATTCTCTCCCGCCTCGAACGGCGGCGGGCGGTGGAGCAGCGGGCGGACGATGACCCGGCGGCGGTGGCCACGCGACTCGAGGCCTACCGGGACCAGACGTCGCCGTTGCTCGCCTGGTACGAGGCGCGGAAGTCCCTGCGCCGCATCCCCGCCGTCGGCACCGTCGCGGAGATCGCCGCCCGCGTGCGCCAGGCGCTCGGCCGGTAGCATGATCACGCTCAAGTCTCCCCGGGAAATCGAGGCAATGGCTCGGGCGGGGCGGATCGTTGCCGGCACCCTGACACGCATGCGCGAGATCATCCGTCCGGGACTCTCGACCGAAGATCTCGATGCGGCGGCCGAGGGCTTCATCCGGAGCCACGACGGCGCCACCCCGTCCTTCAAGGGCCTGTATGGGTTCCCGAAGACGCTGTGCACCTCGATCGACGTCGAGATCGTGCACGGCATTCCGTCCTCGCGGCGTGTGTTGAGCGAAGGCAGCATCGTAAGCGTGGACGTGGGCGTGCAGCTCGAGGGCCTCCACGCCGACTCGGCCACCACGCTGGCCGTGGGAACGATCAGCCCCGAAGCGGAGCGGCTGCTGAGCGTGACGCAGCAGTGCCTGGCCGCGGGGATCGCGCAGGCGCGGGTCGGCAATCACGTGGGCGACATCGGGCACGCGGTGCAGAAAGTCGCGGAGGCGGCGGGGTATGGCGTGGTGCGGGAGCTGGTGGGCCATGGAATCGGGACGCGATTCCACGAGGAGCCGCAGGTGCCGAACTACGGCAGCCCCAAGCGCGGACCGCGCCTGCTCGAGGGGATGACGCTCGCCATCGAGCCGATGATCACCCTGGGCAGTCCCGCCACCAAGACGCTGGGTGACAAGTGGACCGTCGTCACCGCCGATGGCAGCCTGTCCGCCCACTTCGAGCACACGGTGGCCATCACGGCCAACGGGCCGAGGATCCTCACCGCCGCTTGAGCATCCGGGCGCGGTCCGCGCTCACGGGATCCGCTGCGCCAGCAACTGCCGCACCCTTCGCTCCACCACCTCGATGCGCTCCAGCAGATCTCTCGCGGTCGTCAGTACCCGCTCCGCCGACTGGCGGTCCGATGCGCTGTCGAGGTTGCTGCGCACCGCCCAGTAGGCACTCCGAGCGCCGGCGGCCGCCAGGAACGCAGCCGTGGCGGCGTCACCCAAGGCGCCGGCCAAGCCGCGCTGCGCCATCGCTTCGGCCAGCTCGGCGACCTCGCCCAGGTGTGCCATGAGGTCGAGCTGGACGTCCGCGCCGGCACGCAGGGCATCGGCCTTGGCGCGCTCGCGTGCCTGACGCTCGTCGCCCGTGCCGGCAGGCATCGCCAGGGCGCGGCTGAAGCCACCGAACGCCTCGGCATCGCGCGAGGCGAGCTCCAGCATGGCGTCACCCAGCCGTTCGGCGCGCTCGCCGGCATCGGTGGCCTCCTCGTGGACCGTGGCGTACCGATCGCGCGTGCCCGTCAGACCGGCCACCATCCGCACCAGCGCAGCCCCAAGCGCCCCCGCCAGTGCCGCAGCGGCCCCGCCGGCGGGAGCGGCCGTCGGCGCAGCCAGGGCGGATAGCCAGACCTGGAGGGTATCGTCGGCCTTGGGAGTCGGCATCGTTGGATCGGTCTCGGGGTGTGGGCGGATCGGTCTGCATCACGGCTAGGGAACTCGGAAAAATCCGATGCACCACCGAGGCACAGAGGGCACGGAGGCCTGCAGGGCATCGCAACCTACTCTTGTTTTCTCCGGGGCAGTACTCCGGGTCCTCTGTGCCTCCGTGGTCGGCTAGGTGATCAACATCTCGAGAAGCCAGGCATGCATCGCGGGGTTCCCGGCGCACACCGCGGTATGCTCGATGCCGATATCACGCCCGCCGAAATCCGTGACGACGCCCCCGGCTTCTCGGATGAGGAGGATGCCCGCCGCGATGTCCCAGGCCGAGAGCCGCTGCTCCCAGAAGCCGTCGAAGCGTCCGGCGGCGACGTCGACCAGGTCGAGGGCGGCCGAGCCGGGGCGGCGGATCCCGCTGGTCAGGGTGGCCACGCGGGCGAACTGCGCCTGATACTCGTCGAGTCCCGAGATGTCCTTGAAGGGAAAGCCGGTCCCGATCAAGGCGAAGGTCGGATCGCCGATCGTGGACACCGACAGCCGCCGGTCGCCCTGCCAGGCGCCGCCGCCGCGGGTGGCGGTATACACCTCCTGGCGCGGCACCTGCACTACCACCCCCGCCTGGAGTTCGCCTTCCACGGCGGCCGCGATCGACACCGCATAGCTCGGAAAATCGTGCAAAAAGTTAGTGGTGCCATCGAGGGGATCCACGATCCAGACCAGCCCCTCCCGCACCAGCGCCGGACTCAGCTCCTCGCCGACGATCCGGC
>JACCSZ010000288.1 GCA_013812695.1 Gemmatimonadales bacterium
GCAGCCCGGTACGCCGCGCTCGGCGCGCGGGCCACGGCGCTCCGACTTCGGCTCGCATTCACCCCTGACAGCGCGCCCCGCAACGGCGTTCGGCGCGACCTGGTCGCGCTGATCACCGCCCGCCGGAGCCCCGCCGAGGTCCGCGACGCAATCGCGCTGCTCGACAGCGCTTTCGCGCCGCTCACCCCGGCCGAGGAGCTCGAGGTCGGCCGCGCGGCGGCCACGTCGGGCAGCCACACGCGCGCGGCGCGGGCACTGGAAATTGCCTTCGCGGCCCGACTCGGCAATGCCGAGGACCGGTTCGCGTATGCGACGGCGCTCACGCGACTCGGCCGGCACGCGGACGCGGCGCCCCAGTTCGCGCGCGTGGCGGCGCCGCGTGGCCTCGCTGCCTCCGCCGCCTACCTGCGCGCCCGGGCATTGGTCCGCGCCGGCCAGGAAGCGCGGGGCAATGCGGCGCTCGTCCGGGTGGTTCGCCTTCACTCTCGCGACACCACCGCCGCCTCCTCCGCGCTGTTCCTGCTGGGCGATCTGGCCTCCGACGACCGCGACGACGCGCGGGCCCGCGTCCACTTCCGGCAGGTCGTCGTCCGCTACCCGACCAGCCGGTTCGCGCCGACGGCCGCCTTCCGTGCCGCGATGATCGCGCTGCTCGCCGGCGAATCCAGACTCGCGGCGACCGAGTTCGATGCCATCGCCGAGCGGTTCCCCCGGAGCGACGAGGCTGGCGCCGCGACGTACTGGAGCAGCCGCGCCTGGGAAGTCGCGGGCGACGTCTTCGCGGCCCGCGAGCGCTGGCGGCGGCTCGCGGACGGCGATCCGGGTTCGTACTACACCGGGCTCGCCGCCCGCCGCCTCGGACGTCGGGCGTGGGTACCGTCCGCCGCCGCCGACAGCTTTGCCGCGATCCCCGGCGCCGATAGCGCCATGGCGCGCGCCGCGCTGCTCGCGCGGCTCGGGCTCGCGGCCGAGAGCCGCTGGGAGTACGATCGGCTGGGCCGGGGGAGCGAGGACGCCGCGCGGCTCCTCGCGCTGGCCAACGCGTTCCGCCGGCACGGCCTCGCCGCCCAGTCGATCCAACTTGCCCGCCGGGCTCTCGCGCTCGGCGCGCCGGCCGACGCGCGCACGTATCGGCTGCTCTATCCCGTGGTGCTCGAGGATGCGCTGCTCGCCGAGGCGCGGGAGCATGGCCTCGACGCGGGCCTCGTCGCCGCGCTGATCCGCCAGGAGTCGATGTTCAACCCCGCGGCCACTTCGCCGGTCGGCGCGCGCGGGCTGATGCAGGTGATGCCCGAGCTCGGCGGGCGGCTGGCCCAGTCGCTCGGGTATCCACTGTGGGATCCCGTGCTGCTGTATCAGCCGGACGTGAGCCTGCAATTGGGGGCGTTTCATCTGCAGGAGCTGGCCGCGCGCTACGCGCAGCCCGTGCACGTGCTGGCCGCCTACAACGCGGGCGCCAGCCGCGTCGAGCGCTGGTCGCACCGCGTCGGGGTGGACGATCCGGAGGTGTTTACCGAGCGAATCCCGTTCGCCGAGACCCGGGGCTACGTGCGCGCGATTCAGCGGAACCGGGAGATCTATCGGAGCCTGTACGCGTGGGCGGGGGCGTCGCCGTGAGCGCCGCGCCCCGTCACCCTGAGCGGAGCGAAGGGGGCATGCTTCCGGGCATGCCCCTTGGCTCCGCTCAGGCTGACTCGATGCGCAGGGTGGCATCGCCGGGGCCACGTCCTTACTTTTTTCAGCGGTCCCACCACCCAAGGCCACATCCGGTTGCTCGATTCCGCGCGCTCGCTGGAAGCCCTCGACCGCATCGACGAGGGCATCTTCGCTCTGGACGTCGAGGGGCGAATTTCCTATGCCAACCGCACCGCGCTGCGGCTGCTCCCGCCGCTCATCGGCGCCTCGGGTGAGCTGGTCGGCACGGTCGTGTGGGACGCGTCACCTTCGTTTTCCGAAACCCCAACCGGCCTCGCCCTCCGCCGTGCCTCCAGCGACGGCGTCCCCGCCATCCACAGCGTGCGGCATCCGGTCTCGGGCGCCATGCTCGAGCTGCGGCTCTTTCCGTCCGCCGAAGGCCTGAGCGGGCTCGTCCTCGAGGCCGCGCGCCCGCGCGCCACGGACGTGCTCGACCGCGTGAGCGATCTGTATTTCTCCTGCGACGACGAATGGCGGCTCACGTTCGTGAACGCGCGGGCTGCCGAGCACCTGCGCCTGCTCGGCCCGCACCCGGGCGATCCGATCGGCCGGCCCGTCTGGGACGTCATCCCGGGCCTCGTCGGCACGCGGTTCCAGGCCGAGGCCTTCCGGGCGATGGTCGAGCAAGCCGAGATCGAGTTCGAGGGGTTTTTCGCGCCGCTCGCGCGCTGGTTCTCGGTACGGTTTACGCCCACCGACGGCGGGATCATCGCCTGCGTGCGCGACGTGTCGGGCTGGCGGCGGACCCGCCGTCTGCTGACGCGGGAGGCCGAGCGGCTGGCGGCGGTCATCGAGACCCAGCAGACAGTGGCGACGGCCGGACCCGATCCGGGCGGCGTCATGCGGGTGGTCGCCGAGCGGCTGCAGGCCCTCACCCGGGCCGGCGCGGCGGGCGTGTTCGTGCCGGACGGCGGCGAGCTCGTTCTCTGCGAGGCGAGCGGGTCGGGCACCGCGCAGGTCGGACTCCGCGTCGCGATCGATTCGAGCCTGGTCGGCCTCTGCTACACCAGCGGCGAACTGATCCGCTGTGATGACACGTCCGTCGATCCGCGGGTCGCCGCGGATGCCATCGAGGCGCTGGGCGCGCGCTCGGGCATTCTGGTACCCCTCAAGACCACCCAGCAGGGCGTCCAGGCGGTCGTCGCCATCTGGAGCGCCCGCCCGCGCGACTTCGACGATCTCCACGTGCATACGATCCGTCTCGTCGCCGGACTGCTCTCGACGGCGCTCGAGCGAGCCGCCTCGTTCGCGGCCAACCAGGTGCTGCTGGCCGAGCGCACCGCGTCGCTCGCCGCGATCGAGGGGGCGGAAGAGCGCTTCCGCACCCTGGTCGAGTCGATCGACGACGTGGTCTTTCGGCTCGACCGGGACCAGCGCTGCGTCGACATCGTCGGCCGCTGGCTGCAGCGCGAGGGCTTCGCCCCGGCCGACTTCCTGGGACGGACCACCGCCGATGTCGTGGGGCCCGAGGCCGCCGCCCTGCACGAGCAGGCCAACCTGCGGGCGCTGGCCGGCGAAGCGGTCACCTACGAGTGGATCCGGGAGTCACGACGCGGCACCCGCCACATGCAGACCAGCCTTGCGCCGCTGCGCGCGCCCGGCGGCGCGATCATTGGCGTCGTCGGCGTGGGCCGCGACATCACCCGGCGCGTCGAGGCGGAACAGCAGGTTCGGCAGGCCCAGAAAATGGAAGCGGTGGGGCGGTTCGCCGGCGGGGTCGCGCACGACCTCAACAACATGATGATGATCATCCTGGGCTTCAGCGAGTTCCTGCTCGGCACGCTCGCGCCGGACGATGCCCGCCGCGCCGACGCCGATGAGATCCGGAAGGCCGCCGAGCGCGCGATGCACCTCACGCGCCAGCTCCTCGGATTCGGCCGGCACCGGGTCGTGGCCCGCGAGCCCCTGAGCCTGAACACGATCGTCGAGGGCATGGAGCGGATGCTGCGCCCGCTGCTCGGTGAGGACATAACCCTCGTCGCCACCCTCAGCCCCCGGTTGGGTGCCGTGGAGGCCGATTACGGCCAGATGGAGCAGGTGGTGATGAACCTGACCCTCAACGCGCGCGACGCGATGCCCGAAGGCGGGCAGCTCACCATCGAGACCGTCGACGTCGATTTCCCCGAGGGCTACGCCTACCGGCACCTGGGCGTCGAGATTCCCGCCGGTCCGTACGTGCTCCTCGTCGTGAGCGACACCGGACTCGGCATGGCCGCGGACGTGAAGTCCCACCTTTTCGAGCCGTTCTTCACCACGAAGTCCACCACCCTCAATACCGGACTCGGCCTCACCACGGTGTACGGCATCGTGGTGCAGAGCGGCGGCTACATCTGGGTGGATTCCGCGGCGGGGCAGGGCTGCAGCTTCAAGCTCTGCTTCCCGCGCGTCGCGGTGGACGAGGTCGCGGGCGCGGTGCCGCAGCGTTCCCCCGCTCCCGCTCGCGGCAGCGAGACGGTGTTGCTGGTCGAGGACGAGGATGCCGTCCGGGCGCTCACCGCGCGCGTCCTGTCCGATCAAGGCTACGCGGTGCTCGAGGCGCGCGACGGCCTCGAGGCGCTCGGCATCCTCGATCAGCCTGGACACGGCATCCAGCTCGTCCTGACCGACGTCGTCATGCCGGGGATGGGCGGCCTGGAGTTGGCGCGGCGGATCAGCGGAGCTCACCCAAACGTCCGTTTCGTCTACATGTCCGGCTACACCGAAGGCGACAAGCTCCAGCCCGACGTCCGCAACTCGCCCTATCCGTTCCTGCAGAAGCCGTTTTCGCCCGAGAATCTGGCGGGGAGGATACGCGAGGCACTGGACCAGGGCTCCCGGTAGCGATCACCGGTCACATTCCGCCTACCGCGTCCGCCGCATTCTTCCCATGCCGTCATCTTCATCCCGTCCGGAGGTTGAGCGATGGAAAGCAGGATCAAGGTCGCGGGACATCCCCTGCATCAGATGCTCATCGTGTTTCCGCTGGGCCTGCTGGCCACGGCGGCGGTCTTCGACATTCTCTACCTGATCACCGACCGGGTCATCTGGACCCATGCGGCCTATTACATGATCGGCGCCGGCCTCATCGGCGGCTTCGTTGCCGCGGTGCCCGGCTGGATAGACTGGCGGGCGATCCCGCGCGGCACGCGCGCCAATCGTGTCGGGCTCGTCCACGGGATCGGCAACGTCGTGGTGCTCGGGCTGTTCGCGTTGAGCTGGCTGCTGCGCCGTCCCGCCCCGGAGGCGCCGCCCACGGAGGCCATCGTCGCCGGGTTGGTGGGGATGGCCATCGCCACCTTCACCGGCTGGCTCGGCGGTGAGCTGGTCGGCCGATTGGGGGTTGGCGTGGATGATGGCGCGCATCTCGACGCGCCCAGCTCCCTGTCCGCGTTGCCCGCGGGCGCCGAGGCGCGGGGCGTACCCCGGGCCGCCATGGGAGGCCACGACCGGCGGAGCCGGCCGGCCGCCCCGTACAGCGGTGTCGAGCGGCGGACCGCGGGGTCGATGCGCTGACGCGAACGCCTCACTGCGCCGGCGCCCCATGCCGACGCGCGCCTTCCGCATCGGCCCCGCGCTCGCGCGGATCCGCCAGCTATCCTTGACGCACCTCTTCCGGAGCACGCCTTGCCCATGCCCCACGCCACCGACAAGCAGCTCAACGATCTCTACCGCTGATGGGGCTGCTTCTCGCGCTGATTCTCGGCGGGGTGCTGGTGCTGGTCGTGGCCAATCTCACCTCCAGCGAAAAGAAGATCGCGCACGAGATCGAGCACCTCTACGCTATCGGCGATCCGCAGTTCGAGCGCTCGATGGGCATGCTGCTGGGTCCGGGAATTCTTCCCGGGAATCGCGTCACTCCCCTCTGCAACGGCGACGAGATCTTTCCCGCCATGCTGGCGGCCATCGGTGAGGCCAGGCGCACCATTACGTTCGAGACCTTCATCTACTGGTCCGGCTCGATCGGGAAGGCGTTGTCGGAGGCCATGGCCGAGCGCGCCCGCGCCGGCGTCAAGGTGCACGTCCTGCTGGACTGGGTCGGTTCGGGGAAGATGGACGACGCGATGCTCGAGGACATGGAGCGGGCCGGCGTCGAGGTAGTGAAGTACCACCCGCTCCACTGGTACAACCTCGGACGCCTCAACAACCGGACCCATCGCAAGCTGCTGGTCGTGGATGGGGCCATCGGGTTTACCGGCGGTGTGGGCATCGCGGACACCTGGCTGGGCAACGCCCAGGATCCCGACCACTGGCGCGATACCCACTTCCGGGTGGAAGGACCCGTCGTCGCCCAGATGCAGGCCGCCTTCATGGACAACTGGATCGAGGAGCGCTCGGAGGTGCTGCACGGCGCCTCGTACTTTCCCCCGCTGGCGCCGGCCGGCCCGCACGCCGCTCAGCTTTTCAAGAGCTCGGCCAGCGAGGCCAGCGAGAGCGTGCGGCTGATGTACCTGCTCTCGATCAGTTCGGCCGTGAAGAGCGTGCGCATCGCCAGCGCCTACTTCGTCCCCGACTCGCTCTCGGTCGCCACCATGGCCGCCGCGCAGCGCCGCGGCGTCCAGGTCGAGATCATCGTGCCCGGCCGGCATACCGATGCCCATGTGGTCCGAAGAGCATCCTGGTCACGCTGGGGCGACCTGCTCGAGGCGGGCGTCGCGATCCACGAGTACCAGCCGACGATGTACCACACCAAGGTGATGGTGGTGGACGACCTGTGGACTTCGGTGGGATCCACCAACTTCGACAATCGCTCCTTCCGCCTCAACGACGAAGCCAACCTCAACATCCTCGACGCGGAATTCGCCGCGGGACAGGCCCGGCTGTTCGAGGCCGACAAGGCGCGCTCGAAGCAAATGACGCTCGAGTGGTGGCGCGGGCGGCCGTGGCATCAGAAAGCCACCGAGTGGCTCGCCGGGCTGGTGCGCTCCCAGTTGTGAGCCCGCGGCAGCCCCTATCCCAGGTGAGACCTCCGCTCCGACGCCCGATACCCGATCGCCCCGTTCAGCCACCGCACCAGCGGCACCAGGGCCGCAAAGTCCCGCTCGAGCGCCGCGGGCAAGCGTGGGCTCGTCACCTCGCGGGCGCTCAGCGTGCGGGTCGCCGTGAACGATCGGTACCGGAGCCAGCGCTCGGCTCGAGCATGGTCCGGGCGCGTCCCCGGCGTGAATCCGCGCGGCAGCCGCGTGAGCATCGCTTCCCGGTCGAGCGCCCCAAACCGGCGGCGAAAGGCCGCCGCCCGCACGATCCGGTCGAACGCCAGAGGATCCTCCACGAGCGCATCCCGGATCCGATCGAGCGCCGGCCGCGCCGGCATCCAGAGCCCGCCAGCCACCAAGCTTTCGCCGTCCGCGAGCTGCACGTACAGTCCCGCGCCCCCGCCCGCCGCGTCCCGGCCCGCGCCACGCCCGGCGTCGTGGTGATAGAACCGACACGCCGCCTGCGTCTTGTAGGGCGACTTGTCCGCCGAAAACCGCACGTCCCGGTGGATGCGGAAGACCGAACGCCGCGGGTCTCCGACGATCTCGGGGGCGAGCCGCGCCAGCCGGACGTCCATCTCCTCGACCAGTGCCCGGAGCGGATCCCGGAGCTCGGTCTCGTACTCGGCGCGGTGCCGCTCGAACCACTCGCGCTTGTTATGACGCTTCAACCGCCGCAGGAACCCCAGCGCCGCCGGCCGGAAGCCGTGGAACTCCGTGGTGCCCACCCCGGCGGGCCGCTTAGAACCGTGCACGAGCAGCTCCTTCGCGGGCCGGGTCAGCCGCTTGATCTCGAGCTCGCGGCGGAGGGCCGCCCCTCGGCCGGTCGCGGTCTCGAGGTGCACCACTCGGACCGGCCGGCGCGAGCGGGTGTACGAGGCGCCCCGGCCGGCGTTGTGGGCCGCCTCGCGCCGCGCCGGATCGGTCGTGATCCCGGTGTACAGGGTACCGTCGTCGCAGCGGGCGACGTAAACGTGCCATGCCATAGGGTTGCATGGATTGTAATGCTACGCCCGCCGCCCTATCCTTCGGCGCATCCCGTGCACACGCCAGATCCAGTGAGAGACGATGTCTGATCGCCGCCGGGTCGGTCGGAGCACCCTGCCCGACCAGCGCACGCTGCTGTCCTGGCTCTTCGTCGGGCGGCTGGTGCTGGCGGTCGGCATTCTGCTCGGGGCCGGCCTGGTCTGGACCGAGCGGCCGCGGGAATCGTTTGTCGTCACCAGCGCGGTCGTCGTTGCGCTGCTCTTCACCGGCTACGGCGCGTGGCAGGTGCACCTCCGCCAGCGGCCGGCCGGCAACGGCTTCCTGATGGTGCAGGCCCTGGTGGACCTCGGGGTCGTCACCACCATCGTGCACTTCGCGGGGCAGCCGCAATCGGCGTTTCCCGCGCTCTACGTCCTCGTGGTGGCGGCGTACGCCCTGCTGATGCCGCCGGTGTGGGGCGCGGTCACCGCCGTCGCCGCTTCCGTGCTGTTCCTGGGCGATGCGTTCCTGACCCGCTCGGGCGCCCTGGACACCGCGTTCTGGGCGCAGGTCGTGGTGTTCAACGTCGTCTTTGCCATCGTCGCCGTCCTCGGCCACCGGCTGCGCGAGGCCGGGATGGAGCAGCAGACGCTGGCCATCGAGCTCAAGCGCGTGCGGCTCGAGGCGGACGACATCCTGCGGAATATCCGGTCCGGGGTGCTAACGGTGGACGGCGTCGGCCGGCTCGCCTTCATCAATCCGACCGGTCAGCGGCTGCTCGATCTCGACGGGGAAGGGCTGATCGGCATGCCCGTGCTGGACCAGCTCAAGATGCGCTCGTCCGAGCTGTGGGCGGCGGTGGTGGCGGGCATCCGGAACGGCCGGAAGATCAGCCGGGGCGAAGGCATGGTCATGCACCAGGACGGCCGGATCTTCCCGATCGGCCTCAGCACCACCACGTTCAGGCAGGCGGCGCAGGAAGCGCCGTCGGTGACCGCCATCTTCACCGACATCTCCGACCTGAAGGAGGTGCAGGAGCTGCAGGCGCGCGTGGAACGGCTGGAGTCGGTGGCGGCGCTCAGCGCGTCGCTGGCGCACGAGATCCGGAACCCGCTCGCCTCGATCCGGAGCTCGGTCGAGCAGCTGGCGCGCTCGAAGCACGCGGACGACGACGAGCGCTTCCTGGCCGGACTGATCGTGCGGGAGAGCGACCGGCTGAGCCGGATCCTGAGCGAATTCCTCGACTTCGCCCGCGTGCGCGCCACGCATCTCGTGCCGCTCGACCTGTACGCGGTCATCGTCGCGGTGGTGCGGCTCATCCGGGCCCACCCCGACTGCCGGCCCG
>JACCSZ010000193.1 GCA_013812695.1 Gemmatimonadales bacterium
TTCGCCGGCGGGTGCTTCTGGTGCGTGGAGGAGGCCTTTGACCAGGCCCCCGGCGTCGTCTCGACGACCTCGGGGTACACCGGAGGCGGCACGGTCAACCCCACGTACGAGCAGGTGTCCTCCGGCGCCACCGGCCACGCCGAGGTGGTGCGCGTGAGGTACGACCCCCGGAAAATCGGTTACCCGGCGCTGCTCGAGGTGTTCTGGCGCAACATCGACCCGCTGACCCCCAACGCGCAGTTCTGCGATCACGGCCCACAGTATCGCGCGGCCGTCTTTTATCACACCGACGAACAGCGTGCGCTGGCGGAGGCGTCGAAGGATAGGGTCGCGAAGTCCAGGCGCTTTCGGCAGCCGATCGTGACCGAGATCATCAAGGCCTCGACCTTCTACCCGGCCGAGGAGTATCACCAGGACTATTACCGGAAGAATCCGGTGCGCTACAAGTTCTACAAATGGAACTGCGGGCGGGCCGCCCGGCTCAAGGAGCTGTGGGGAACGCAGGCCGCCGCCCGGGCCGACACGCCGGCTCCCAGCGTGCGACACGTGGAATCTGCGACAAAAGGATGGAACGTGACTGAATACCGGAAGCCCGGCGATGCCGAGCTCAAGCAGCGGCTGACGCCGGAGCAGTACAGGGTGACCCAGAAGGAGGGGACCGAAACGCCGTACCGGAACGCCTACTGGGACAACCACGAGGCCGGGATCTACGTCGACGTGGTCTCGGGCGAGCCGCTGTTCAGCTCGCTCGACAAGTACGAGTCCGGCACCGGGTGGCCCAGCTTCACCCGGCCCCTCGAGCCGGACAATGTCACCACCAGGGTGGACCGGCAGTTCTTCGTGCTCCTCCGGACCGAGGTCCGCTCCGTGGCAGCGGACTCGCACCTTGGGCATGTGTTCAACGACGGACCCAAGCCAACACGTCAGCGCTACTGCATGAACTCGGCGGCCCTGCGGTTCGTGCCGGTAGCGAAGCTCGAGGAGAGCGGGTACGGGAAGTACCTCCCACTGTTTCAGGCATCGCCCGCAGCGAATCTGTCCACCAACTAGATCGGCGCCGGGCCGGCACATGGCAGCGTGCCGGCTCGGCGCTTCTCAGCAGCCTGCCAGTCTAGAAGTCGTACCGCACCCCCGCGCAGGCGGCGGCGAGTATCCCACGCAGGATAAATTCGGCTGGTCGAGCGGCGTCGCGCTGGCGCCGGCGGCCCAGGAACGACCCGGTCGAGGTCGGGTCGGTACAGGCCGGTCCCCGGCCCCGCGTCACAACACTTTCTCGTGGAGCTCAGCATGAAACCATGGAGCCTGTTCGCGCTTCGCCTCACCATCGGCGCACTGCTCGTGTGGTGGGGCCTCGACAAGCTGGTGCAGGTCGAGCACGGCCTGCAGGTCGCCCAGCATTTCTATGCCGGCGTCGGTGCCAGCCGTCCGCTGCAACAGGCCTTCGGGGTGTTCGAGACGGCGCTCGGGGTGCTGGTCATCGTCGGTTGGGGGCGGCAGTGGACGCTGCCGCTCGTGCTGGTGATTGCGGGCGCGACGCTCCTCGGCGTCTGGCGGTCGGTCCTCGACCCCTGGGGCTGGGTGTTCGAGGGAAGCAACGCCCTGTTCTATCCCTCCGCGATCATCTTCGCGGGCAGCCTCGTGCTGTACGCGTTTCGGGATGTCGACCGGCTGGCCGTCGGCGGCGGGTCGGTGACCTGACCGGGCCAGACCCGAAGCCACCGCAACCTCGGCATGGCTCCTCCCGTCCGGCTCGACTCCGCCGCCGGCCGCTGGATCGTCACCGGCTCCGTCCTGGGATCGGGTGCGGTGTTTCTCGAGGGCTCCGTCGTCAACGTCGCGCTGCCGGCCATCGCCCGGGAGTTCGGGCTGGGTGTCCAGGGACTGCAATGGGTCCTTAACGGCTACCTGCTGACGCTCAGCGCGCTGATGCTGCTCGGCGGCGCGCTCGGCGACCGGTTTCGGCGCTCGACGGTGTTCGCCGTCGGGTGCGTGGGCTTCGCTGTCGCCTCCGTCGGGTGCGCGCTCGCCCCGGGGCTCCCGGCGCTGGTCGCCCTCCGCCTGATCCAGGGCGCCGCCGGTGCACTGCTGGTGCCGAACAGCCTCGCGATGCTGGAGACCGCCTTTGCGGGCGACGAGCGCGGTGCCGCGATCGGCCGATGGGCCGCGTGGTCCGCGGTGTCGACCGCCGCCGGGCCGCTGCTCGGCGGCTGGCTGGTGGATGCCGGCTCGTGGCGCTGGGTGTTCGCGAGCGTGGTAGGGTTCGCCCTGGCCGCGGCATGGATCGCGGCGCGGCACATGCCCGGCGAAGCCGTCGCCGGCGCACCGATCGACGCCGACGCTGACGCCGCGGGGCGGATCGACTACCTCGGCGCCGTGCTGGTGACGCTCGGTCTCGCCGGGGCCATCGGAGCGCTGATCGAGGGTCCGGATCGCGGCTTCGGCCATGCTGGCGTGCTCGCCGCCGGGTGCGGCGGGATCGGGCTGCTCGTCGCCTTTGCGATCGTGGAACACCGACTCGCCCGCCGCGGGGCCAGGCCACTCCTGCCGCTCGAGGTGTTCCGCTCGCGCCAGTTCACGGGAGCGAACGGCACGACGCTCCTCGTCTACGCCGCGTTGGGCGGACTGTTCTTCCTGCTCATGCCGCAGCTCCAGGGCAATCTCGGCTACAGCGCGCTCGGCGCCGGCGCGGCGCTGCTGCCGGTGAACGTGCTGTTGCTGGCACTCTCGCCAATCGCCGGGCGGCTGAGCGCCCGAATCGGGCCGAGATACCCGATGGCCGCCGGCGCCCTGCTGGCGGGGGTGGGCATGCTGCTGTTCGCGCGGGTGGGGCCGGGCGCCTCGTACGTGGGCACCGTGCTCCCGGCGGCGGTCGTATTCGGGTTGGGCCTCGCGGCACTCGTGGCGCCCCTCACCGCCGCGGTTCTCGGAGCGGTGGATGAGCGGGACGCGGGGATCGCGTCCGGAATCAACAATGCGGTCGCCCGGCTGGCAGGCCTGGTCGCCATCGCGGCCCTGCCGCTGGCCGCCGGGTTGGGGGGACTGGAACGGCTGGACGGCCCCGCCTACGCATCAGGCTATGCGCGCGCGATGTGGATCAGCGCCGGGCTGTGCGCGGCGGGAGCGGTCGTCGCCCTGCTGACTGTTCGGGGCGGCACAGGCAAGGAGCATTAGCATGACCAACGCGCGCATCCCGGAGTGAACGCATGCCCCCACGACCTCTCGCCCGCCTCCGTCGCTTGTGTCTCGCACTTCCCGAAGCGCATGAAGTCGAAGCTTGGGGCGAGCCGACTTTCCGGGTCCGCAACAAGATGTTCGCGATGTATGCCGCGGCCTCCACGCATCACGGAGGTGGTCGCCCGGGTGTGTGGTGCAAGGCCGAGGCGAGCAACCAGAGTCTGATGGTCCGGGCCGCTCCCGATCGGTTCTTCGTGCCGCCGTACGTCGGGCCGAGCGGCTGGGTGGGCGTGTGGCTGGACGGGCGCGTGGATTGGAGCGAGCTCGCGGCGCTGCTGGAGGATGCCTACCGGCTGGCGGCGCCCAAGCGATTGCTGCGGAGCTTGGACGCCACAACCCCTTAAATCGCGGCCAGCACCGCCAGTACGACTTCCACTGTGGCAACGTGGGCCGCATCCGCGTACAGCTCGACCGTCCCGAACTGCAGATGGCGCTTGCCGCGCACCTCGGCGCGAAGCTCGAGCCGCGCCGACGGCGGCGTGACGGGGTGATGGAACGTGGCGCTGGTGCGAACGAGCCGGGGACGCCCGCGATGCCCCTGCGCCCACGCCCAGAGCGCGACGAGTTGGCCCGCCGCCTCGATCATCAGGCTCCCCGGAAAGATGGGGTCGCCAGGGAAATGCTGCCCGTAGACCCAGTGCCCGGTGCCCAGCGCGACTTCGGCGGTGATCCGCGGTCCGTCCGGGACGGTCACGCGCGTGATCTGCCGCATTTGGCCGACGGGAAGGAATGTAGTATCGATGTTCAGCAGGCTCGGGAGGGGGACACGAGCCGGAAAAGTCAGCATCGAGCGGTCCTCGGCGGATGGACGGAGAGTGGGGAATCAAATAGGCGACGCAAGTGTTACGCCGCTTATCGGGGCGCGGATCTGTCGAACCCCGCTATCTTATCCCGCCCTGTTGCCGCCGCGCCCGATCACGCCGCACTGGCACCGCACTTCTCCGCCTGAGGATTTCGCGGTGACCGGCAAGCCGATGATGAAGGGAGCCGAGCGCATGTGGTTCGGAGGATTCGATCCGGGGTGTGCCGTGCACGTGGTCGAAACCGCGCGCCCACCCGTCGTCAGCGCGAACCCGCCGTCATCGTCTCGTAGACGGACGCGAGCCGCCGGAGCTGATCCAGGTAGCGCTCGGTGTGGCCAGGCAGGGCGGCCGCGCGTACGTTCGGAAGCGCGTTGAGCGCGCTCACGACCGAATCGGAGAGCGACTCATAGGCCGCGTCGCTGTGCATGCCGCGGGCCGTCAGGTCCGCCTGCATCGCGCTCATGACGCTCATGACCTTCGCCTTGTGGGTGCCCATGCCGTCCCGGAGCATCGCCGG
>JACCSZ010000353.1 GCA_013812695.1 Gemmatimonadales bacterium
TCCATACGGTTGACGATCGGCGTCGCGCTGAGCAGCAGCACCGGCCGGCCGAGCAGCCACGGTGCGAGGTGCAGGTAACGTCGGGTGCGCGGGTTTCGGTAGTGATGACTCTCGTCGATGATGACCAGCCCGCCGGCGGTGGACGGGAGCCGGCCCCGGCTCGCCTGCTGGTGCGTTCCGACGTCCACCGGCACGTCGAGGTGTGCCGCCACCGCGCGCCACTGCGCCGCGAGTGTGGCCGGCACCAGACACGCGACGGGCCGCCGTGGCTGGAGCGCCCAGGCTACCGCCAGCGCGACGAACGTTTTCCCGCTGCCGACCGGATCGGCCAGCAGCGCGCCTCGGTACAGAGCGAGCGCGGCCAGGATTCGGCGATAGCTGCGCGCCTGCCCCGGCAGGAGCCACTTCGGTGGGGAGCCCGGGTGCTCGGCAGGCACGAGGCTTCGCGCCAGCGCGCGCGCCACCTCGACGCCGCTCGCCTCCGGCCCGGCGATGAGGCGCGTGCGGAGCGGCTCGGCCACCGCCACCAGGGATTCAGCGACGATCCGCGGCGCTCTCGGCCACGACCCGTCCCAGCGCGGCACGGTCCGAGGCGGAGAGGGCGAGATGTCCGGCCGCGATGTCATCGAGTGCCTCCTGGACCTCGTTCCCGTTTCGCCCGGCGCGGGCGATGGCCGAGAGCTCAGCGTCGGACGATACGGCAGCCGGCACCGGCAGCCGGCTGACCACGGCCGCCGTGTAGCGGTGAAACCCGCCGGCAGCGGGCACCGCGCCGAGCCTCGCTACCGCCCGGATCCAGCTCGAGTTGAGCCATGCGGCGAGCCGCTCCGCTTCCTCGGCGCTCCGTGCGGACGCGACGTAACAGGTGTTGAGTGGAATGCGGTTGGCGTCGCGCCGGCCGGTCAGCGCACAGGCCGTGAGCCGGCGCGCCAGGTCGGACCACACCACGCGGTACGCGCTCGTTGCCGCGCGCGCACGGAACAGCGTCCAGACGGCGCCGCCGGCGTAGTCGGTACGCGCGCGGAGCGCCGCGTCGTGGGGCGCAAGGTGGGCCGCCGCTCTTGGCGGCAGGCGCGCCAGCGGCGCGCCGTCGGCGCCGTGCGTCCACAGGATCCGTACCCGGGGCCGCGAGACGTACGCCCGCAGATCGCGACCGCGGATGGCCCAGCGAAGCAACTCGGCCTCGATATCCTCCGGCGGATCGAGAAACAGGCGGTTGGCGCCAGTCTTGACGCCGAGATGGCAGGTGAGTCGTTCGCCGAATGTCGGATGGTCCCGCGCCAGCCGCGCGGCGATGGCTCGGCAGCGATCGCTTGAGAGGATCCACGCACCGCCGCCTCTGAGCCGGCCCTGCGGCACGGTAGCCGGCGCTGCGCGACCCAGCGTGGCGCGCACTCGGTGGCCTGGCGGCGGCGGAGACTTCCGGGCCACCAGCGCGAGCGGATAGACCGTGGCGTCGAACGCCGCGTCGGGTTGGCCGGTCAGATCGGCGACGTGCGTCAGCGTGGTCGAGGCCGCGAGTGCGTGGCGCGCCGCGGCGCCGTACCCCGCCGTCATCAGCTTGTTGGGGACCAGGAGCGCCACCACGCCGCCGGGCGCGGCGAGCTCCACCGCGCGCTCGATAAACGCGACCGCAAGGTCGGGCCGGTTGCTGAAGCCCGCGCCCGGCCCGCGCCACCAGCGGAAGCGTCCCTCGAGCCGTCTCCGGGTATCGGCGGGGATCTCTTCCGCTCGAAGCCACGGCGGATTGCCGGCCACCACGTCGAAGCCTCCGGCGGCGAACACATCCGCGAAGTGGCTCTGATAGTGAAACCACGGCACCTCGCGCTCGCGGGCGAGCGTTCGCCGGGCGGCGCGAAGTGCCCGAAGCTCGCCACGCAGGCTGGTAAGCTCCGTCCGGATTCCGCGGTCCGCGCCGCGTCGCTCACCGAACAGGTCCGCGCTTCGAGCCGCGAGCAGGCATTCGTCGATCCGACTGCGAGCCTCCGCTTCGCCCGCGCCGAGCGAGGCGTCGGCCGTCCGGCACTCCGCCGCGCGCAGCTCCCGGACGAGCTCGCGCTTGCAGCCGCCGGTGGCGCTCACGAGCTGTCGCCGCAGGCCTGCCACCGCCGCGGCCAGGCGCGGCTCGGCCGCCCGAAGCCGCACGACGCCACCGATCGGCTCGAGGAGGCTGTCGCCCTGGCGGACCAGGCAGTCGAGATTGGGCAGCGGCTCCACCCGTTCGGGCCGGTCCTCGCGATCATCGGCGATCACGGCGAGCCAGAGCCGCAGCTCGGTGAGCCGCACGGCCGCGGCGCTCCGGTCCACGCCGAACAGGTTGCGTTGAAGGACCCGCCGCCGGTCGGCGGCCCCGGGCACGCCGTGTGAGGCGGTGAGGGTCGACAGGCGCTCGAGTGCGCCGAGCAGAAAGGCCCCCGAGCCGGCCGCGGGGTCGAGCAGGGCGATGCCGGCGAGCAGAGTGCCGAGGGTGGGCTGGCGCTCGTGCAATCGGCGTTCGGCCTCGGCTTCGGAGCAGCCGGTGCGTCCGGCCACGAGCGCCGTGAGCGCGGCGTCCAGCACCGCGCGCACCAGCGCCGCCGGCGTGTAGTACGTGCCCGACGCGCGGCGGACGTCCGGCGCCATCACGCCTTCGAACACGCGGCCCAGCATGTCGGGTGCGATGCCGCCGCCGGTGCCGTGCTCAGAGACCACGAAGTGAAATCGCTCGAACAGGTGGTCGAAGGCGTCGCGCCAGACGGTGTTGGGGATATCGCCCCGAAGCCGGCGCTCGAGCGGGTGGGGCTCGAACAAGCCACCGTTCAGAAACGGCACGGCCCCGAACGCGGCGGCGCAGCGGCTCCGCTCGGCGGCCGGACGGTTGAGGGTGCCGAAGAACAGCGGCCGCAGCAGATCCCTGTGGATGCGGCGACTCCGTCGGAGGCAGCGATCGACCTCGTCGGCGAGAAACCGATCGCGCCCGGCCAGCCAGCCCTTGGCTTGGATGAAGTAGAGAAACAGCACGCGCGTGAGTTGCAGCAGGGCCAGGCTCCGGCGGTCCTCGCCGTGAAGCGTCCGTGGAAGTCCGTCCGTCATCCGGTCGAGCGTCGTCTTGAACTCGCGGAAGAACACCCTTCCCACCGCCTGGCCGGACAGCGCGTCCGCGGCGCGGGCGGCGTACGCCAATGCGCCGCCGGCCCCAGGGCCCGCGAGCCGCTCGAGGCAGGCGAGCGCGGCCGGCGCCGGCGCATCGAGCGCCAGCTCCAGCGACGGTGTGCCCT
>JACCSZ010000361.1 GCA_013812695.1 Gemmatimonadales bacterium
GAAACGTGTCGAGGCCCAGGCGCCGGGCGGTCTCGACCGTTCGGCGCATCTCGTCGAGGTGCGCCGGCGTGAGCGCTACCATCAGCCGGCCGGTCGGTTCGTAGTCGCAATCGATCTCTTGCTCGGCGAGGAACGCGATCATGGCGGCCACGTTGGTCTCGCCCAGGTGCGCCAGGCGGCGGGCCTCCGCCTCGCCGAAGTGCTCGATGGCCAGGCCGTGGCCGTGGTCGACCGTTTCCGAGAGCATCCCCGCGTTCCGTCCGCTGGCGCCGTAGGCCGCGAGCCCCTGCTCGACGACGGCCACCTCCAGCCCCGGGTCGAGCGCCTTGAGGAACAGCGCCGTCCAGAGTCCGGTGAGGCCGGCCCCGACGATGGCCACGTCGGCCTCGTGCGTGTCTTCCAGCGAGGCGTGGGTGCGGGGCGCGCGCCGGGCAAGCCAGAAACAGGTCTGTTCGATCGAATCGAGGCGCGGAGGTGACATTCGAAAGTGACTCGGTCATCCCTCAGGCCCGCGGCGCGAGACTCATTCCGCGTTGCCGGAGGGTGCGCTGCTGCCACAGGACCGTGGCGCCGAGCGTCAGCAGGCTCGCGAGCAGGATGGCCGTAGCCAGGACGTTGATCTGGGGCGGGAACGCCGCGCGGCGCGCGCCGTACACGTACAGTGGGTAGGTGATGCGGTTGCCGGCATTGAAGAGCGTGATGATGAAGTCATCCAGTGACAGCGCGAACGCGAGCATCGACGCCGCCACGATCCCGGGCGCGATGATGGGCAGGGTCACCTTGAAGAACACCCGGAAGGGCCCCGCGCCGAGGTCCATGGCCGCTTCTTCCAGCGTCCAGTCGAAGCCGCGGATCCGGGCCCGCACCGTGAGCGCCACGTAGCTCACCGAAAACATGATGTGCGCGATGACGATCGTGCTGAACCCCGTCCGCGCGTTGAGGTCGAGGAACAGCGAGAGCAGCGAGGAGCCGAGCACCACCTCGGGGGTCGTGAGCGGCAACACCAGCAGCAGATTGATGGCCGAGGCGCCGCGAAACCGATAGCGGGTCAGCGCGAGGGCGATGAAGGTCCCGAACACGGTCGCCACGAGGGTGGACAGCGCCGCCACCCGGAGGCTCAACTTCATCGACTCGTACAGCGCCTCGTACGCGAACGGGTTGCGCCAGGCCTCGAGCGAAAACGCCTTCCAGACGAAGTTGAACTTACCGGCCGGCTTGTTGAAGCTGTAGAGCACGATGACGAAGATCGGCAGGAATAGATACCCGAGCGCCAGGATGGCGACGCCATCCATGAGCCACCGGCCGAAGCGGCGCATCAGGCCAGCTCCTCGGTGCCGAGCACCCGGGCGTAGGCCAGCACGCCGACGGTGATGACCGCCATGAGCACGAACGAGAGCGACGCGGCCAGCGGATAGTCGCGCACCTCGAGGAACTGATTCTGAATGACCGTGCCGATCATCTGCTGGTTCGGGCTCCCGAGCAACTGGGCGTTGATGAAATCGCCGGTGGCGGGGATGAAAGTCAGCAAGCTCCCGGCAAACACTCCGGGCAGCGAGAGCGGCAGCACCACCTTCCGAAAGGCGCCCATCGGCGTCGAGTACAGGTCCTCCGCCGCCTCCACCAGCCGCCGGTCGATCTTTTCCAGGCTCACATAGATCGGCAGGATCATGAACGGCAGGAAGTTGTAGGTGAGGCCGCCGACGACCGCGATCGTGGTGTCGAGCAGCCGTCCCCCCTCACCGAGAATGTGGAGCTGCTTCAGCAGCCAGACGGCCGGGCCGCCATCATTCAGAATGGTCTTCCAGGCGAAGGTGCGCACGAGAAACGTCGTGAAGAACGGCAACACGACCAGGCCGAGCAGCATGTTCTTGAGGCTGCCCGCCCGGAAGGCGATGAAATACGCCAGCGGGTAGCCCATGGCCAGCGACAGCAGCGTCGCGCCGAGCGCGTAGCGCAGCGAGCGGAAGAAGTGGGTCCCGTAGTTGCTCAGCGCGCGGTGATACGCCTCCCACCACGGGCCCTCCGTGCCCGTCACCGACGTCTGGGCCAGGGTCAGGGTGGGCACGACGAAGAACACCAGTAACCAGAGGATGCCCGGCGCCACCAACAGGTAGGGGGCGAGGCGGCTGCGCCTCGACCCCCCGGAAGCCGTCCCCGCCATGTGGCCTCTACGCCCCGATGGCGTCCTGGAAGATGCGGTTGAATTCGGTGTCCTCGGAGTCGCTCAGCGCCTTGAAGACGTGGAGCCGGGCGCGGAGCTCGTCGGGCGGGTTGACCAGCGGGCTGCTGGCCAGATCGGGCGCGATCTTGGCGAGCTCCGCGCCGGCGCCCTTGACCGCGGGCAGGTACGGCGCGCCGGCCACGATCTGCGCCGAGTGCTTCGGGTCGTACACGTAATTGATCCAGGCCATCGCCAGGTCCTGGCGGTCGGACGTCTTGGGGATCATCATGTTGTCGGAGAACAGCATCGCCCCCTCCTTCGGAGCGATCCACCGGAGGTCCGGGTTGTCGGCCGCCAGCCCCTGGATGTCGCCCGACCACGCGATTGCCGCGGCGATGTTCCCCGCCGCAAGGTCCTCGGCGTAGTCGTTGCCGGTGAACTTCCGGATCTGGCCGCTCTCGCGGGCTCGTTTGATCCTGGCCCCCGCCGCCTTGGCGTCCGCCACCGTGGCCTTGGTCGGGTCCTTGCCCAACCCCAGCATCACCAGGCCGAAGGTGTCCCGCATCTCGGTCAGCATCGTTACCTGCCCCTTGAGCTTGGGGTCGAAGATGTCGTCGATGCTGGTGAGCTCGCGGCCGGTCTTCTTCGGGTTGTAGCCGATCCCCGCCATCCCCGAAAGCCACGGCACGCTGAACTTCCGGCCCGGGTCGAAGCTCACGTCCTTCACGCTGTCGACCAGGTTGGCCTTGTTCGGGAATTTGGCGTCGTCGAGCGGGGAGACGTAGCCGAGCCGGATGAGACGACCAGCCATCCAGTCGGTGAGGACGATGATCTCGCGGTCGATGCTCTGGCCGCGCTTGAGCGGCTCATCGATCTTCGCGAAGAACTCGGCGTTGTCGTTCACGTCCTCGGTGTACTCGGTGTCGATCCCGGTGGCCTTCTCGAAGTCCGCCACCGTCTGCTTGTCGATGTAGAGCGGCCAGTTCGACACCCGGAGCGTCTTGCCCCCGCCAGTCGCGGCCGCATCGCCGCCCGCCGCCGGCGCGCCGTCCTTGCCGCCGCAGGCCCCGAGGAGGCTGCTCCCTAGGAGCAGTCCACCCGCGCTCCGCGCCGACCGACCGAGGAACCCTCGCCGGGTGATGGCCTGGCGGATCACTGCGTGGATCTCGTCGTCGTCTCGGCGGTCGGACTCTCGTCGGCTCATGGGGGGCTCCTGCGGTGTGACGGGCGGAGGGAGAACGCTCAGAGGCGGGGCAGGGAGGCCCGCCCCATGGTGTGGCGCAGGTCGGCTTTAACAAAGGGTTGGGCGTCGGCTCCCACCGTGTCGGGAGGGAGCAGGCGCCCGGCGTCCAGGTCCCAGCCGATCCAGAGCGGCAGGCCCGGCTCGAGCGCCGGCAGCGACTGCTCGGGCCCGACGTGCGCCACGATGCCGGTGCCGTCGGCGGCGCGAAGCGTGCAACGGACTACCGGCCCCTGGAAGACGGCGTGCTCGACCGTCACCGGCACGCCGCGGCCATCGGCGGGCGCCTGGCTGGTCAGGCGCAAACGCTCCGGCCGGACCATCACGGTGGCGGCCGCGCCCGGGCGGGGCGGCCAGGCGCCCGCCGGCACCGCCATCCGCCGGCTGCCGGCCACCACCACCGTGGCGTCGGTGCCGTTGGCGTGCTCCACTACGGCGGGGATCAGATTGGCCACGCCGATGAAGTTGGCGACGAAGACCGACGCGGGTGAGTGGTAGATCTCCTGCGGGGTGCCGATCTGCTCGACCCGACCCTCGTTCATCACGGCGATCCGGTCGGACATCGTGAGCGCCTCTTCCTGATCGTGCGTCACGTAGATGAACGTGATGCCCACCTCGCGCTGGATCCGTTTGAGCTCGATCTGCATCGCCTGGCGAAGCTTGAGGTCGAGGGCACCAAGCGGCTCGTCGAGCAGCAGCGCCTGGGGGTAGTTGGCCAATGCGCGCGCCAGCGCTACCCGCTGCTGCTGCCCGCCGGATAGTTGTCCAGGCTTCCGGTCGGCGAACTGCGCCAGCTTCACCACCGTCAGCAGTTGATCTACCCGCCGCGACGTCTCCTCGGCGCCCACCTTCTGGCTCCGGGGTCCGAAAGCGACGTTGTCGGCCACGCTCATGTGGGGAAACAGCGCGTAGTGCTGGAAGACCGTGTTCACGTTGCGGCGGTACGGCGGCACCCGGGACACGTCCTTGCCGTCGAGCACGATGCGGCCTTCGGTGGGCTGCTCGAACCCCGCGATCATGCGGAGCGTCGTCGTCTTGCCGCAGCCGGACGGCCCCAGCATCGAAAAGAATTCGCCGCGCCCGATCGCGAAGTGCGCTTCCTGCACGGCCAGGTAGCTTCCGAAGCGTTTGACGACGTGCTCGAGCGTGATGACCGGCTCGCGGGATTCGGCGCGGCTGGGGTCGGCGGCAGTCGGCGCGGCGGGTGTGTTGGAAACGTGGGTGAGAGGCATTCCTGCGCAATGTGCACCCGGTTCCGGGAGTTGACAACTGTCCTCCGGCGCCGCAAGCTCCGACAGGTTCGACCCTACGCGTGAGGGATGGCATCGAGCGACTGCTCCGCAGCGCGAGCAACCTTTTATATCACAGGATAGGACGTGACTCCGTGACCACCACCCTCGCCGACGGCGAGCGGTCGGTGAGCGACCGGCTGCTCGCGCGGGCCCAGGACATCGGCCAGGCGGAGATGGCGCGACTGCTCGCCCGCACCCCGCGCTCGGCACAGCTCTACGAACGGGCGGCCCGCACCCTGCCGTTCGGCGTAGTGTCGTCGTTCCAGAAGATGCAGCCGTACCCGATCTACGTGACCCACGGCCGGGGCAGTCACGTGTGGGACCAGGACGGCACCGAGTATCTCGATTTCCATTGCGGCTTCGGCGCGATGGTGGTCGGTCACGCGCACCCTCGCATCGTCGAGGCGGTGCACGAGGCGGCCAGCCGCGGCACCCACTTCGCGGTGACGACCGAATCGGCCGTGGCGTTCGCCGAGGAGATCTGCCGCCGGTTTCGCCTCGAGATGCTGCGCTTCACCAACTCGGGCACCGAAGCCACCATGGACGCGATCCGGGTGGCGCGCGCGGCCACGGGACGGGACGTGGTCTGCAAGATCGAGGGGTCGTACCACGGACATCACGACAGCGTCATGTTCTCGATCGTCCCCAACGCCGACCTGATGGGCGGGCGGGATCGGCCCGGCAGCGCGCCGGTGTCGAAGGGGATGGTGAAGGACGCCGCCAAGTACATCCAGGTGGTCCCGTTCAACGACGCGGACCACCTGGAGCGCGTCCTGCGGGAGCGGGGGCACGAGATCGCTTGCCTCATCATGGAGCCCGCCATGATGAACATCGGCATCGTGGTCCCCGCGCCCGGCTACCTGCAGCGGGTTCGCGAGCTGTGCACGAAGTTCGGCGTGGTGTTCATCTTCGACGAGATCAAGACCGGATTCACCATCGCCGCCGGCGGGGCCACCGAAAAATTCGGCGTGCAGCCCGACCTCGTGTGCCTCGCGAAGGCCATCTCGGGTGGCCTGCCGGCGGCGGCCTTCGGCGGCCGCGCGGACCTCATGCGGCTCATCGAGAGCGGCGTGTCGCAGATGGGCACCTACAACGGCAACCCGCTGGTGTCGCACGTCGGGCTGGTGACGCTCACCGAGATCCTCACCCCCGACGCGTACCGCCACTTCGCGCGCATCGGCTCCCGGCTGGCGAGCGGGTGCCAGGCCGCGATCGACCGCCACGGGATTCCCGCGCACACCATCGACCTGGGCGCCAAAGGGTGTGTGTCCTACCGGCCGACGCCGATGCGCGACTACCGCGACTTCCTGGACACCAGGCCCCAACTGTTCGCCGCGAGCTATCCCTGGCTGCTCAATCGCGGCATTTTCATGACCCCCGGCGACGAGGAACAGTGGACACTGTCGGTGCAGCACAGCGACGCCGACATCGACCGGTACCTGGAGGTGTTCTCGGAGTTCTGCGCGGCGATTGCGGCGTAGCGCCTGTCATCCCGAGCGGAGCGAGGGATCCTGCCCGGGAATGGCTCGAGCCCGGTCCGGCAAGATCCCTCGCTC